>JARKQP010000371.1 GCA_029974875.1 Mobilitalea sp. | reverse complement strand
AGACTGGTTCATTGGATCAGTTTAAAGACCGGTTCCCTTGGATCAGTAAAAACCAGATTCTTGGAACGACTCAAAACCAGCTCTGAGAACGGCTTAAAACCAGTTCTTGGAACAACTTAAAATCATTTCCTAAGATTTACACGGGTGACTGCCGCAGCAGTCTGGGAAAGTGCTGCTTACGGCAGGGTCAGCCCCGTAAATATATTAAGGCAACAGGGAAAAATCCCAAATACGGAACTGCAATTCCGGCAAACATTAGGAGGAGAGAAAAGATGTTTAAGAAGCTATTATCATTCGCACTAGTACTTACGATGGTTTTATCCCTTACGGCATGTAAAGGCCAAAGTGCTACATCAGGAAATGCAACTACGGAAGGAACAGGTAACTCAGAAGACGCGGCTACAGGGGATGCACAGGAGCCTTCAGCAGATGCAGCAGGAATACTTGCACCGGTTGCAAAGGAAGACCTTAAGGTTGGTGTAATACATATCGGTGATCCCGCGGACGGTGCCGGATATACCTTCGCCCATGACCAGGGTATTGTGGAAATGCAGCAGGCAGTTGGTCTTTCTGACAATCAGATCATCCGTAAAAACAACGTAAACGACACTGACGCAGTGGCTATCAGAACTGCTATCGAAGAGTGTCTGGAGGAAGGCTGCCAGATTATCTTTGGTACAAGCTGGGGCTATATGGATACAATGGAACAGCTGGCAGCAGAATATCCGGAGGTAGTTTTCTCACATTGCTCCGGCTATAAGAGCAATGGCACTAATTTCAACAACTATTTTGGACGTATCTACCAGGCCCGCTACCTTGCAGGTATTGCAGCAGGCTTAAAGACCCAGTCTGATAAGATCGGCTTTGTTGCAGCCATGGGTAAGGATAATTCTGAGGTTACCGGCGGTATTAATGCATTTGCTATGGGTATTGAATCCGTTAATCCGGATGCAAAGGTATATATAAAGGTTACAAATTCCTGGTTTGATCCTACCTTAGAGCAGCAGGCGGCAGAAAGCTTGCTTGACATGGGCTGTGATGTAATCGGACAGCATGCGGATACTACGGCTCCCCAGCTGGCTGCAGAGGCAAGAGGCGTATGGGGCTGCGGTTATAACTCCGATATGACAAAGGACGCTCCGGCAGCACATTTAACAGCTCCGATCTGGCACTGGGGTTCCTATTATACAAGCGCTGTACAGTCCGTTATTGATGGAACCTGGACAGGAGAGAATTACTTTGGAGGCATGGAGGAAGGCCTGATAGCTATTTCTCCTCTATCTGAAAATGTTGCAGAGGGTACGGCAGATGCGATTAACGCTGCAGAGTTAAAGATCCTTGGCGGCTTCAAGGTGTTTGAAGGAAATATCGTAGATAACGAGGGTAACCAGATCTGTACAGAAGGCAATTCCCTCACTGATGCAGATATTACCGGTAAGATGAACTGGTACTACAGGAATGTTGTAGTTCAATAATAAGTCGATTGGATTGGGTGGCAAAGGTGAATATGAAAAATGAAGCCATGGCAATCGAACTAAAACAGATTACAAAAACGTTTGGGTCGGTTGTAGCGAACAACAATATAGACCTGTCCGTTAAGCAGGGTGAGATTCTCGCCCTGCTTGGCGAAAACGGATCAGGTAAAACAACATTGATGAACATGCTCTCGGGTATCTATAAGCCGGACAGCGGTTCTATTTTCATTAATGGGCAGAGTGTGACCATTAATTCCCCGGAGGATTCTATCCGTCTTGGTGTTGGAATGATCCATCAGCATTTTAAATTGGTGGAGGCATTATCTGCGGCAGATAATATTATCCTGGGTGCAAAGGAAAAAGGATTTTTCTTAAGTAAATCCAGATCCGGGAAAATCCGTGAAATTAGTAAACGCTTTGGATTGGAAGTCGATTCAGAGAAAAAAGTTTATCAGATGTCCGTAAGCGAAAAGCAGACTGTAGAGATTATCAAGGTGCTGTATCGTCAGGCGGATATTTTGATTTTAGATGAACCCACCGCCGTACTCACTCCCCAGGAGACCAAGAGGCTCTTTGAGATCTTAAGGCGCATGAAAGAGGAGGGCTGTGCGGTTATTATCATTACCCATAAGCTGAATGAGGTACTGGAAATCAGTGACCGGGTTACGATCCTGCGTAAGGGTAAAAGTGTTGCAACGGTGGATACAGCCACAACAAGTGCCCAGGAGCTGACTGAATTAATGGTGGGCCGGCCGGTCGAACTATCAATAGACCATCCGGAGACTTATTTTGAAGAGAACCTGCTTGAGATACACCACCTGACTGTCTGTGACGGGGAAGGCTTTGAGATGGTCAGGGATATTTCCTTTGATTTAAACAGGGGAGAGATTCTTGGCGTTGCAGGCGTCGCCGGCAGCGGGCAGAAGGAGCTGTGCGAGGCACTGGCAGGGCTGCTTCCTGTGAAAAAGGGGGCGATCCTTTACCATAATGAGAACCTGGTCGGAAAAACCCCGGCGGAGATCATAAAAATGGGAATCAGTATGAGCTTTATCCCGGAAGACCGCCTTGGAATGGGGCTTGCTGCCTCCATGGGTATGGTTGATAATATGCTTCTTAAGACCTATAACGAAGGAAAAGGCCTCTTTGTCAGTAAAAAGGCCGCAAGAGAATTGTCAAAGCGGCTGATCAAGCAATTGGATATTGTTACGCCCAGTGTGGATACTCCTGTCCGCAGGCTGTCCGGCGGTAATGTGCAGAAGGTGCTTCTGGGAAGAGAGATAGAATCGCAGCCGAATGTGCTGATTACGGCTTATGCGGTGCGTGGTCTGGATATCAATTCCTCTTATACCATCTATGACCTGATCAATGAGCAGAAGCAAAAAGGTGTCGGAATTCTGTTCATTGGCGAGGATCTGGATGTTATGCTGGAGCTTTGTGACAGAATCATGGTGCTATGCAACGGTAAGGTTACCGGTATTGTGAATTCAGAGGATGTAACAAAGGAACAGCTTGGCCTGTTGATGACGGATGCATCTGGAAAGGGAGGGGAGCAGGTTGAAAGAAATTAAAATATTAAACGAAGGGGGGCCGGGTCCATGCCAGCACTTTCAAGGCAATCGGTGTGGTGAAGGGCATGGACATACTTATGACAGAGCAAAGCCTTAGAATAAAGAGGGAGTCCCTCCTGCGCGTGGTAAAAAAGACGGAGGTTTCCTATGGAAGAATGGTGCTGCTGTCCTTGCTCGCAGTTGTAATTGCAATCGTAGCCGGAGGTATCTTCATCCTTGCAATCGGCCAGAATCCTTTTGAAATATATGCCTCTATCGTGCGGGGTGCCTGGAGGAGTAAAATTGCGGCCAAGGGTACGATAAAAATTGCAATTCCATTGTTGATTGCCGCGCTTGGGATCACTCCTGCGTTCCATATGAAATTCTGGAATATCGGTGCTGAAGGCCAGATCCTTATGGGTGGTATCTTTGCTACCTATTTCGCGTTGTTCTGGACAGGTCTTCCCCACTGGATATTGCTTCTGCTCATGTTTGTGGCGGGAGCTGTCGGAGGGGGCCTGTGGGGGTTGATTCCGGCATATTTTAAGACCAAATACGGTACGAATGAAACCCTGTTCACCCTGATGATGAACTATATCGCATTATATATGATCAAATACCTGACGGAAGGACCCTGGCGTGACCCTACCTCCTCAGGCTTTCCTAAGATCGCTTCCTTTGAACCGAAGGCAAGGCTTGACCAGCTCTTCGGGGTACATGCCGGATGGCTCATCGGCCTGATTCTTGTAGTGGTGATGTTTATTTATCTGAAATTTTCGAAGCAGGGCTATGAGATCAGCGTGGTTGGTGAGAGCACCAATACCGCCAGATATGCAGGTATGAATGTAAAGAAGATTATCATGCGAACCATGTTTTTAAGCGGAGCTGTCTGCGGTATTGCGGGCATGTGCCAGGTCAGCGGGGCGGCCTATACCTTAGGTGACGGCGTAGCCGGCGGTGTGGGCTTTACGGCAATTATTGTAGCCTGGCTGGCGCAGTTGAATCCTGTTGTTATTTTAATTGTAACCGTACTGTTTAGTATGCTGGATAAGGGCTGCAGCGTTATGCAGAGTGATTTTGGCCTGTCTCCGGCCGTATCCTCCATACTGCAGGGCATTATCCTGTTCTGCATCCTCGCTTTTGATTTCTTTACCCGGTATCGTTTTGTATTAAGACAAAGGAGGAAGGCATAATGATCATTAATTTCTTATTTGCAGCTATCAAGGCCGGAACTCCCCTGCTGTTTGGCACCACCGGCGAGATCATGACCGAGAAAACCGGTAATTTAAATCTGGGTGTGGAGGGTATGATGTTCATGGGGGCATTTATGAGCTTCTTTGTTGCCTACCATTCCGACAGCCTGGTATTGTCTTTACTGGCGGCCTTCGCAATTGGGGTGTTTGCAGCGTTGATTTATGCGGTATTGACAGTGAGCTTCATGGCTAACCAGAATGTAACCGGACTTACCCTGACCATCTTTGGCACCGGCTTTGCAAAATTCTTCGGGGCAATGATGATTGATGAGGCAGGCGGTTCGCCGAAGCTGTCAGTTAAGTTCCTTAAGGCTGTATCAGAGAAGGCAATCCCGGTGCTGGGGGATATCCCGGTGGTGGGCAAGCTTCTCTTTTCCCATAACCCGTTGGTATACCTGGCGGTGGTTCTTGCGGTCCTGTGCACCGTCTATATGTTAAGGACCCGCAGCGGCCTTAACATGAGGGCCGTCGGTGAAAATCCCGGTGCGGCTGATGCGGCAGGCATTAATGTAACCCTGACAAAATATCTCCATATCCTGGTGGGTGGCGGCATCTGCGGCTTGGGCGGTGCTTACCTTTCCCTGATTAATGGCGGTGGCATCTGGAATAACAGCAGCGTAGTTAACGGCCAGGGCTGGATCTCGGTTGCACTTGTTATATTCGCAAGCTGGAACCCGGCAAAGGCGATCCTTGGCTCCCTGGTATTTGGCGCCTTCAGTGTGCTGCAGTTCTATGTGCCAAAGAATATTATCGAGGTTCCAAATGCCTTCTATGTTATGCTGCCCTTCTTAATCACGACCTTTGTTTTAATTATTACCTCCATGAGAAAATCCAAGAAAGGCTCCCAGCCTGCAGGCTGCGGCGTGAATTATTTCAGGGAAGAGCGTTAGGTTAGACCCCGGAAGGCAGGAACCGGAAATAAATATGCCCCGGTTTGTGATAACATCACGGAAGTATTAATCATATGGTAGTATAGTAAGCTCATAAGTTAGATAGAAAATAAATGGGAGGATTTACTATGGCTACTATAAAAATAACAAAGACGAATTTTGACCAGGAGGTATTACATTCAAAGGAACCTGTTTTATTAGATTTCTGGGCATCCTGGTGCGGACCCTGCCGGATGGTGGCTCCGGCCCTGGATGAGATCGCAGAAGAGGTGAAGGGAGTAGCGAAGGTTGGAAAGATAAACATTGACGAGGAATCGGATCTGGCTTCCGCCTTCCGTGTCATGAGCATCCCTACACTGATCGTAATGAAGGAGGGAAAGGTTGCGGCCCAGTCAGTGGGAGTAAAACCTAAAAAAGACATCTTGAGAATGTTGGAAGTTTAGGATATAATTATAAATAGGCAGAAACAAAGCTGGAGATATCAGCAGATACTATTGCAGAGGGAGGAGATTCCCGCCTGCAATAGTAACGGCCGGATATCTCCTTTTTATTTTATCCGCCTAAAATCCAAGGCGTGGTGAACACGCCTTAGGTCACATGAGAAAAGGAGAATTGCCTATGTGCCAAGAACATAAGTTTTACAGATGTAGACATTGTGGAAACATTGTGGGAATGATCCACAATTCAGGAGCTCCGTTGACCTGCTGTGGCGAACAGATGGGTGAATTAGTTGCTAATACCGTGGATGCTGCCAAGGAAAAGCATGTTCCTGTAGTAACGGTTGAAGGCAACAGAGTATTAGTTGAAGTGGGCAGTGTTGCACATCCGATGCTGGAAGAGCACTATATCCAGTGGATTTACCTCCAGACAAAGAACGGAGGACAGAGGAAATGTCTTGATCCGGGTCAGGAGCCAAAGGCAACCTTCGCTCTTGATGACGATGAAGCAGTAGCAGTATACGAATACTGCAACCTTCACGGATTATGGAAAACAGAGCTTTAAGATAGTTTGGAAGGAATAACGTAGAACTGCATGCAGGATTTTAACACGGTACGATCCGCTGATTTAAATCTTGCATGCAATTTTGTATCATCCACTGTATATAATTAGTAAGGAGCTTATAATGTAGGGCAGTTATTTTGGATTGGAGGAAATGGTTTGGTTGATCACGTGAAAGATGTTTCCTTCCTGGAGGATACCTTAAACTTTTGGAAAAAACTAAATCAGGCACAAAGGAGCTTCCTTAAGCAGGCAATTGTTAAAAAACAATTTGTGGCAGGAGAAATGATGCATAGCAATTCGGAGAATTGTTCCGGCTTGTTCCTGATCCATAAGGGGCAGATCAGAGCATATATCATATCGGAAAGCGGCAAGGAAATTACCCTGTACCACTTGTTTGAACGGGATGTCTGCATCTTTTCCGCCTCCTGTGTCATGAAAAATATTGCCTTTGACGTTAATCTTGAGGTTGAAAAAGACACGGAAGCCTATCTGATTCCCACGGCAGCCTACCGGAAATTATCTGACGAATCCTTACCGGTCCAGGTATTTACGAACCAGCTGATGGCATCCCGTTTTTCTGATGTGATGTGGATTATGGAGCAGGCTTTATTTACAAGCCTTGATAAGAGGCTGGCTAATTTTCTTATGGAGCAGAGCGTAATCGAGGATTCAGATACCCTGGTAATCACCCATGAAAAGATTGCAAACCACTTGGGAACTGCAAGGGAGGTTGTAACCAGGATGCTGAAATACTTCCAGACGGAGGGTATCGTCAGCTTAAACCGCGGAACCATAGCAATATTAGACCAGGATAAATTAAATCGGATATTGGAATAAACCTATAGAAAAGGATTTGAGGGCGATAGTCAGGAACCAAGCAGTTGGTGGCTATCGTTTTCTTTAGATGGGCTTTAATAAAGGGTATCTTGTTGACATGTACTACTTGGGAGAGTAAAATGAAAATATGGTTTTTATATTTTTACTTTACGCATAAAAGGGAGGAATTCGCCATGAAACTGACATTTATAGGTGCTGCCCATGAGGTGACGGGAAGCTGTTTTTTCTTAGAGGCTTGTGGGAAGAATATTCTGGTGGACTGCGGAATGGAGCAGGGCAGGGATGTATACGTGAATCAAGAAATTCCGGTAGCTTCTGCAGCAATTGATACGGTGCTTTTAACCCATGCACATATGGACCATTCCGGATTGCTGCCCCTTATTTATGCAGAAGGCTTCCGGGGAAGCATACATGCTACCAGTGCCACCAGTGCCTTATGCAATATTATGCTGCGTGACAGCGCCCATATCCAGATGTCGGAGGCAGAATGGAAGAACCGGAAGAGGCAGCGGTCCGGAGGGGAGCCTGCCGTGCCCTTGTATGATATGGAAGCGGCCATGAGCACGATCCGGCTGTTTGCCCCTCATGAATATGGAGAGACCTTCACGCTGTTTGAAGGCATTGAGGTGCGTTTTACGGATGTAGGGCACCTGCTTGGCTCCGCAAGTATTGAGGTATGGATCACGGAGGAGGGTGTGACTAAGAAAATTGTGTTCTCCGGCGATATCGGAAACATCAACCAGCCCCTGATTAAGGATCCCCAGTATATCAAGGAAGCGGATTACGTGATTATGGAGTCTACCTACGGCGACCGGAACCACGGAGTGTCCCCGGATTACATCGGGGAGCTTACGGATATTATACAGACCACCTTTGACCGGGGAGGAAATGTAATCATTCCGTCCTTTGCGGTTGGAAGGACGCAGGTACTCCTGTATTACCTGAGAAAAATTAAGGATGAGAACCTGGTGAAGGGACACCTGAATTTTAAGGTATATGTCGACAGTCCCTTAGCAGTAGAGGCCACCGGGATCTTTCGTGAATATATGGCACATTATTTTGATGAAGAAGCTATGGCTCTGGTGCGGAAGGGGATTAATCCGTTGTCCTTCCCGGGGCTTAAGACCTCCATTACCGCTGAGGAATCCAAAGCGATTAACTTTGATGAGGATCCGAAGGTTATTATCTCCGCTTCCGGTATGTGTGATGCGGGACGGATCCGCCATCACCTGAAGCATAATTTGTGGCGGAAAGACAGTACCGTAGTATTTGTAGGCTTCCAGGCAGAAGGAACCTTAGGCCGCATCCTGCTGGATGGCGCAGCACAGGTCAAATTATTTGGCGAGGAAATTACGGTAGAGGCAGAGATCCGCAAATTGGCAGGCGTAAGCGGCCATGCGGACCGGGACGGCTTATTAAAGTGGCTGACAAGCTTCGAGAAGAAGCCGGAGCGTGTTTTTGTGGTTCATGGCGATGAGCGGATATGCCAATTGTTTACAGACTATGTCCGGGATGAGCTGGGATATGCGGCAGTTGCACCCTATAGCGGTGCAGCCTATGATTTAATTAAAAATGCATGTGTCCAGGAAGGTGAGAGGATACTGGCGGGAGAAAGACCGGAGGCCGTAAAGACCGGCTCCGTATTCGAGCGTCTCGTCCAGGCCGGAAAACGGCTTGCAATTGTCATCCAACACAACAAGGGTGGTACTAATAAGGATTTGGCAAGATTCCTTGGACAGATAAATTCCCTATGTGATAAATGGGATCGATGACAGATATAAGACAGTGATACATGCTGGAGGTTACTTTGAAGAAGGAAAGATTGTTAGAGCATTATAGCCGGTTCTCCACGGTAGAGTTTGAATTATCCGGAACCTATCATGGAGATGATCTTGGCGCAGTTTGGACAGAAGAGGAGACCAGGTTCCGTGTCTGGGCCCCAACGGCAGAGCAAGTAGTCGTGAATCTATACAGGACAGGGGAGCAAAGCGACCTGTTACAAAAAATTATAATGAAAAAGGCTTCCGGCGGAACCTGGACAACAACGGTCAGGGGAAACCTGAACGGTATTTACTATACCTATCTGGTAACAGTTGAGGGGGAAACAAAGGAAGCAGTTGATCCATATGCAAAGGCGGTGGGAGTGAACGGAAAACGGGGGATGGTAATTGATTTGTCCTCCACCAATCCGCCTGGCTTTACCTCAGAGACGAAGCCGGAGTTTATTAATGATACGGATGCCATTCTGTATGAGCTTCATATCAGGGATTTCTCCGTCGACCCCTCCTCCGGTATGGTTTATAAGGGGAAATACCTGGCCTTTACCGAGACTGGAACTAAGAATTCCTATGGGGATGCAACTGGTACCGACTATCTAAAGCGCCTGGGCATTACCCATGTCCACCTATTACCGGCCTTTGATTATGGAACCGTTGATGAAGGCCGGCTTCATACACCGCAGTTTAACTGGGGTTATGATCCGAGGAATTATAATGTTCCGGAGGGCTCTTATTCAACGGACCCATATCATGGGGAGGTAAGGATCAGGGAGTTTAAACAGATGGTACAGGCGCTGCACAGGCAGGGTATCCGGGTCGTCATGGATGTAGTATACAACCACACCATGGAGAGTGAGGATTCCAATTTTAATTGCATCGTGCCGGGGTACTATTACAGGCTGACCCCTGACGGGGATTTTTCCAATGCTTCGGGATGCGGTAATGAGACTGCGTCTGAGCGGGTTATGATGAGAAAATTCATCCTGGAGTCCCTTCTTTATTGGAACCGTGAGTATCATATCGACGGTTTCCGCTTTGATTTAATGGGTATCCATGATATCAGGACAATGAATGAGATCAGAAAAGCCCTGGATGAAGTGGAAGCTGGCATTCTTTTATATGGGGAGGGCTGGACAGGCGGCCTCTCACCCCTTCCTGACCAGGAACGTGCAATGAAGGCGAATATCCGTAGCATGAGCGGGGGTATTGCAGTCTTCAACGATAATATCCGGGATGGGATCAAGGGAAGTGTTTTCCATCAGGAGGAACCGGGATATATCAGCGGGAAAGCGGGACGGGAGGATACGATCAAATACGGTGTCGTAGCGGCAACCCAGCATGACTGGATCGATTACTCCAAGGTCCTGGGCGCGGATTATCCTTGGGCCCTGGAACCGGCACAGGCGGTTAATTATGCCTCCGCCCATGACAACCACACCTTGTGGGACAAAATAACCCTTTCCACCCCATTTGACAGTAGGGAGGACAGGATCAGGATGAACCTGCTGTCGGCAGCGATCATACTGACGAGCCAGGGGATTCCCTTCTGGCAGGCAGGAGAGGAATTTCTAAGAAGCAAGCCGTTAAATGAGGAGAAAACCTGGTTTGATGGGAACAGCTACGCCTCACCGGATAAGGTCAACAGCTTAAAATGGGATCTGGTTACAGAGAACAGGGAAGTGGTGGATTATTACCGCGGCTTAATTGAATTCCGCAAGAAGCATAGTGTCCTGCGAATGACAAAAACGGCAGAGCTGGAAACTCACCTGCGTTTCTTGAAATGGCTGGATAACAACTTGATTGCATTTATCCTAACGCATCCGAAGGAGGGAGAGGTATGCGTCATCTATAATGCCAATAAAAGCTGGAAGCCGGTTCATATACCGGAGGGCGAGTGGAAGGTTTACGCAAAGGGAACACGTGCCGGGAATGAGGTTCTGGATACTAACACGGGTGGTGTCGTGAATATAGAACCAATCTCCGCAATGATTATGGTTAGATAAACCAAAGGAGATACAAATGAAGAGTAGGCATTCAGAGATACACACACCGGTTAAAAGATGGATCATCACTGCAGCCACTGCAGTGATTATGATATTGCTGGTCTTTTTATATATGCTGCACAGAACCTCCCACCAGGAATACGAGGATAAACTGGTAATCAGCCTGTTTGGGGAACAAAAGATGTATACCCAGATGATCAGCAAGGACATGAGCAGGATTTATGGTCTGCTCCTGGCAAAGGAAGCGGGCAAAAATTACCGCTCCGCAGAGGAAGTTGACCAAAGGATTGCGGATACAAAAAAGGATCTGTCAGAGATCTGTGATTCCTTTTCAAGGAATCTGGACGGGTTGAAGAGAAATAATATTTCCTATGCAGGACATGAGATAGAAATAAGTCAGTCCGTGATTGACTCCTCAAGCCACCTGCAGGATATTGAGTGTATATGGGGGGAATTTAACCAATCGGTCCAGCTTCTGCTAAAGGCTGACCATATTGATTCACAGCTGCTGGAAGGCGTCATGTTTGTTAATGATAACAATATGAAGCTGCTGGAATGCTGGGATAATTTCCAGCAGCAGATTCTTGAAAAATCCATTCATGATGGCAAAATCAGCTTTTATTTTTTCTATGGAATAACTACAGTTTTATTGCTGGGGACTTTTTTCAGCCTGTACCAGCTTCAGCATCTTTTTGTTATTCCCCTTGGACAGCTGTATAAAGGCCTTGAAGAGATCGGCCTAGGCACCTGCCCGGAGGACAAAGTGTATCCGGACGAGAAAGGTATGCTGCCCGTTGCTGTTGAGATCGGTAATATGTTCCATAAGATCAATAACCTGATTTCCCTGATTGAAAATATTAACAAGAATGTATCTTTTATGGATACCTTAAACTTTATCCGGAATACCTTTTCGGAATATATCCCTTACAACTACATAGGAATCGGATTAATCAGTGAGGATAAGCAGAGGTTAATTCCGACCTATGGGGTATCGGATGGCAGCGTGGCCGGGCTGCCGGATGGTCTTAGGGGAGAGGACTGGGAGATCTGTGATACCAGTCTGGGAAAGCTGATCCAGTCCGGAGAAGCCCGGATCATCAATGATCTGGAGCAGTACTGTGAGGGACAGCCGATAAAGTCCTATAATAAGGTGGTTCTGGGCTCCGGAATCCGATCCTCCATTACTTTGCCCCTGATTGTTTCAGGGGAAGAAGTGGGGGTTATTTTCTTCTCAAGCACGGGAAAGAATGTATATACGGGAGAGCATTTGAAATTCCTTAAAATGCTTGCAAACAGTCTTGCCATTTCCCTGAACCAGAATGGTTTTATCAATGATGTATTATATGGCAGTATTTTAGCCTTGGCAAAATTGGCTGAGGCAAGGGACGGGGATACGGGAGAACACCTGGACCGGATGTCCTATTATACAAGGGTGCTTGCTGAGATATTGTATGAGAACAACATCTATACGGATACCATTACCCTGGACTACATTGATGATCTGGAGCGCTTTGCCCCGCTGCATGATATTGGTAAGGTGGGAATCAGGGATGAGATATTGCTCAAGCCAGGAAAGCTGACACAGGAAGAATTCGTAGAGATGAAGAAGCATGTGTCCTTCGGTGCGGATGTACTGAGGGCAGCGGAACGCAATATTATCAAGAGGGGAAAGAGCTTATTCCGTATTGGTGTGGAAATTGTGGAAGGACACCATGAGAAATGGGACGGAACCGGATATCCCTATGCCAGGAAGGGTGAAGAGATTCCGGTAAGTGCGAGAATTGTGGCTTTGGCTGATGTTTTGGATGCCCTGACCAGCCGGCGCCCTTATAAAGAGGCATTTTCCTTTGGAGCAGCCTTGGAAATCATTAAGGATGGGCGGGGAAATCACTTTGATCCGGTCATAGTGGATGCTTTTTTCAGTAATATGGACCGGATTCAGACAGCATATTTAAAATTTTACCCGGAGAGAAAAGCTACATATCTGTGCCTGCAGGGGACAGAACATGATGAGGCAGTTTCCTGATAAGGGGACAGCAGACTGCTTTCTCCCAGGGCGTGCCTGAAAACTGCTTGTGCCGGGCTGAAGGCTCCAACCATTTTTCAGGCGCGCCCTAGCATCGGTAAAGAAAAAATCGAAAATAAGTTCGAAAAAATATTTGCAATAAACCCATAGATTATGTTAATATATTTTCATAACATGCAGGAGGGGTTCCATGGACTACGTGATTGATAAAGAAAAGATACATAGTATAATGAGGCGGAAAAAGATAGGTACCCAGAATGAGTTGGCACAGCGGCTTGGGATTACAAAAAATCAGCTGTCTGTTATGTTATCGCCCAATGCGAATCCTTTCAAAAGTAATTTTCAAAAGCTTTGCGCTACCCTTGATGTGATGCCTGTTGATATATTATCCCCCAGGCAGGCAGATGCCGTAAAAAGGGATAATATGAATTTCCAGCTGGCTGAATTTGTAGAGGTAGGGCAGGTAAAGCCGAAGAGGGCTTTTAGCTGTGTTGAATTGTTTGCAGGAGCCGGAGGGCTTGCCCTTGGGCTGGAGCAGGCAGGCTTCCACGCTAAGGGGCTGGTTGAAATTGATAAATATGCGGCAGAAACCTTGAGGATGAACCGCCCGGAATGGAACGTGATTGAGGCCGATATCGTAAAGATAGCGGGAGAGGGAATCCGCAACTACATACCTGAGGGGGAAGACATTGACCTGGTGTCCGGTGGTTACCCCTGCCAGGCTTTTAGCTATGCGGGGCGTAAGCTGGGACTGGATGATGTCCGGGGAACCATGTTTTTTTATTTTGCCCAGATCGTGGGTGAGCTAAAGCCAAAGATGTTTTTAGCCGAGAATGTGAAAGGTCTGGCGGCTGATGACGGCGGCAAGACCCTACAGACAATGATTGATATCTATGAAAGCTTAGACTACCAGGTGTCCTGGCATTTGTTAAAGGCTAATGATTATAATGTGGCGCAGAAAAGGGAGCGGATCATTATTGTGGGAATCCGTAATGATTATAAGCTTACCTATCAGCTGCCGAAGCCCTATGACTATAAGCCCGTACTCCGTGATGCGCTTAAGGATGTCCCTGAATCCATTGGGGAGAAATATCCGCCCCATAAAAGGGAAATATTGGCCTTGGTGCCCCCGGGCGGCTATTGGAGGGATCTCCCGGAAGAGCTTGCAAAGGAATACATGGGAAAGAGCTATTATTCCGGAGGGGGAAGAACTGGGATGGCCAGACGCATTTCCTGGGAAGAGCCCTGTCTGACCTTGACCTGCAGCCCCGCACAGAAACAGACGGAACGCTGCCACCCGGAAGAGGTAAGACCCTTCACGGTCAGGGAATATGCCAGAATACAGAGCTTCCCGGATAAATGGGAATTTGCCGGTTCCATGGGACAGCAGTATAAGCAGATTGGTAATGCGGTTCCGGTAGAGCTTGCCAAGGCAATCGGACTATCACTAGTTCATGTGTTAAATCAGATGGATTAAAGTAGACGGATTAAGGTAGACGGATTAAAGTAGACGGATTAAAGTAGATGGACTAAAGTAAGAAAAAGGGTATCAAAAGCAGGATAGAAAAACATTGCTTTTGGATACCCTTTAAATTGATCCTGTTATAATGATAGAATGCGTTTCCCTATTATAGATCAATTCCAAATTCCTTGCTGATTTCAGCTGCAAGATCAGCAATTACGGATTCAATGAGCTTGCTGCCATCATACTCCGAAGCAACATCACCGATTGCGTCGGTTAAGACTGTGTAAAAATTCTCGTCTCCGGTGAGGCGATGCCAAAAATCCTTGCCGGCATATACGGGATAAGTCTGTTCAATCCTTTTATAATGGGTGCTCAATTCCTCCGGCTGGCCATAGAAAACTCCTACCACCAGATCGTTAAGCCCAATACTTAAGTTGTTGGTTCTGGCAAGCATCTTAATCCCCTGGAAATGATCGTCGATGGTTTTCACATCATCTCTGTTAATGGTGTTGGGGCCGGCCTTAATCTGGCAATATTTGCGTCTGCCATCAATAGCATCAATGAATTCGATATCAATTCCGGTTGTTGTGGAGGCAAAGCCCTTTAACACGGAACTGCAGAATTTCTGAAGCTTTGTTCCAAAGGTAGTGTTGATGGAGGTACCTAAGATCCGGGGATAAACCAGGGCTTTGGCCATACTGATGGCGGAATTGTCACCGGTTAAAAAGTTGGCCTTGTATTTATCCAGGAAAGGGTTTAAATTAAACTCCTTTAAATGCCTTAATTTCTCCGTGTTCTGCTTGTGGCTTTCCGCAATCTCCTCCCGGAAGAAGGCTTTTGCGTTTTCGATGATCTGCTCCTTCTGTTCATCAACGGTCTCCGGTAATACCGCAGGATCAGGAACTGATGCTGCTCCTGCCTGATGTTGGCTGTCTATATGTAATTCAAATGGTGAAATATATTCCATAACTTGGCTCCTTGTTTGTTGTGATCTTAATATGTTGTATTTTTCTTTAGATCCTATTTATCCTTGCGTTGCTTGATTTATCTTGTGCTGCTTGATTTATCTTACTTTGTTTGATTTATCTTGCTTCGTTTTTGTTTTGCCGTCTATTTCCTTGAGTGAGGTATGGTATGAGTGGCAAAAGGAATCACGCTTTCAATTCACCTTGTCTATAGGTAGCGTATCAGCAGCTATAAGATCGAAGATGGTTTCCCGTATTACCTTCAGGCACTGGTCCGTATCATCCAGGATATCCTTGCCCCAGAACCGTATTACAGTCCAGTCCATATACAGCAGCTTTTTGTTGGTTTCCTCATCCCTTTCCCGGTTACGGGTGATTTTTTTCACCCAGAAGTCACTGTTGCTTCCTTTATTCAGGCGCGAATTAAGAACCTCCCAATCCTTGCCGTGCCAAAATTCACTGTCGCAAAAAATAGCGATCCGGTATTTGGTCAATGCAATATCCGGGGATCCGGGAAGCGCTTTATAATTTTTGCGGTAGCGGTATCCTGCGTGCCAGAGAGCCTTCCTCAGCTTAAGCTCAATAGAGGTATCCTTACTTCGTATACGGCTCATATTCTTATGGCGTTGCTCCTTGGTCAATTTATCCATGGCATACACTCCCATTTCTGTACAAGCTTTTTATGAAACAACAGATTGTAGCGGTCACAGCGGCCAGACGGTACTATTTGCAGTCGCAAGACAACATTGCTTATGGTGGCCATCCGGTACTATTTGCAGGGGTCAGATTCGTGACTTACAAATTTGATGGATTTTTCAATAAAAATCAACTATAATAAATATGGATTCATCCCGATTATGGGAAGCTGTGCTCGCTTTCTATAATATTAATATTATACTCGTTGTAATAGCCCTCTAACAAGTGTAAAATTATTTTGTCGGATATACTTAATTTATAATTCCTAAATACTATAATATAACCGTGGAAACGGTGGAATGGAGATATATTATGGAATATGTAAAATGTAATTGCCCGAAATGCAATGGTGAGCTTCAGGTTCCGGCAGACCTGGAGAATTGTATCTGTATGTATTGCGGGGAAGCCTTTCAGGTGAGTGGAAAGAAGAAGGTAGATCTAACCGGTGTTCCGGTTCATAAGGTGGAAGCAAATTATAAGGAATCCCTGGCAGGAATTCCCCAGCTTCTTAATGATATGGAGCAGATGCTGCCCCGGTTTGCAATCAATAAATACAGGGATTGCTTTCATGAGTATGAGAGAGAAAGTACGCAGCTGCTACTTCCTGCGGAACAATATGCCTCCTTATCGGAAGAAAATTGCAGACAGGTCGTAGAGGAATTGACAGAAATTCTGATAAATACAGTTACAGAAGAATTAGACACCAAGAATAATAAAAAAAAGGTACCAAAATCCACCCGGATAGACCAATACCGCTTTTTCTTCACAGTGTATCTGGTGCCGATGGTCCGCCATTTGAAGTATGAAATCAGTGAACCCTTTGCAGATGTGTTTATTGCTGCCTGGATTCGGGCCTATCCCAAGTATCCATTCCAGAAGAGTGAATTTGACCATCTTTTGGCGGGCTTCAAGCGTAAGGCTTTAGGCTTCTGCTTTATTACGACGGCAGTCTGTGATACCCTGCAAAAGGAGGATGACTGCTATGAGCTTATGGCTTTCCGCCATTTCCGGGATAATTATATGCTGGAGAAGCCGGAACGCAGGAAGCTGGTGGAGGAATATTACCGGGTAGCACCCGTTATCGTGACCTCAATCAATATGGATCCCCAGGCCGAACAGACTTACAGGAGCATATGGGATCAGCATTTACAGCCTTGCTTAAAGGCTATTGAAGAAGAGGACTATGGTATGTGTGAAGCACAGTATACACGGATGGTAGAGGAATTAAAGGACAAATATTATTGTCTGGATATTTAGAGCTTGATCCGAGTGTCAGTGTGCCCATCAAAGGAAGCTTTATGACCAGGATGAATATGTGCGCATGGATTCATCGGTAAAGGTGATTTGGCACCTAAAGCAAGCTAGGATGTGTTGAAAAGAGACTAATGCCGGATATCCGGATGACTAACGTAAGAAGGAGTACTTGATATGAAGAATAAATTAGAACAATTACGCGCGGATCTGTTGGAGAAAGGGAAAATAGCAATTGCTTTTTCCGGGGGAGTTGATTCCACCTTCCTGTTAAAGGTAGCACATGATGTGCTGGGGGACGGGGTCATTGCAATAACCGCAACCTCCTGCTCCTTTCCAAAAAGGGAGCTGGAAGAAGCCAAGGCTTTCTGTGAGAAAGAAGGAATCAGGCATTATGTCTGTGAATCAGAGGAGCTCCAGATAGACGGCTTTTCCCATAATCCGGAGAACAGATGCTACCTCTGTAAAACAGAGCTTTTTCATAAGATCTGGCAGATCGCGGATGAGCATGGGATACCCTATGTGGCAGAAGCATCCAATATAGATGATGAAGGCGACTACAGGCCGGGCTTGATGGCTGTACGGGAGCAGGGGGTTCTAAGTCCCTTAAGGGCGGCCGGCTTAAATAAGAATGAGATACGCCTGCTGTCAAAGGAGCTTGGACTTTCTACCTGGAACAAGCAATCCTTTGCCTGCCTTTCCTCCAGGTTCGTATACGGGGAAGAGATCACAGAGGAAAAGCTCCGTATGGTGGATGAAGCAGAGCAGCTTCTCCTGGATCTGGGCTTCCGCCAGGTCAGGGTGAGAATCCATGGAAAGCTGGCGAGAATTGAAGTCGATAAGGATGAGATAACCAGGCTTTTTGAAGCTGAGGTTCAGAGCCTTGTCGAGAAAAGTCTTAAGAAAATAGGGTTCGGTTACATAACCGTAGATATTGGCGGTTACCGTATGGGAAGTATGAATGATACATTGCCCGGTGTGTCCTAACTATATAAAATAAAGATGTTTAAAAAATTTAACATCAGCTGATTTTCACAAAATTGTAACATTGCCTTTCAGGAGCTTACACTCGCTTTTTTATTATGCTTTGCATAAAATCTGAATAATATCAAATAATAGATAATAATAGAAAAGCAATGAGTTTTTCTAAGTGAAAGGAGATTACAATATGCCAGAAATTAGTAACTTAATAGTATGGTTAATTCTTGGAGGTGTCTCTGGATGGATTGCTAGTATGATTACTGGCAACAATGAAAAAATGGGTATGGGTTGGAATATTGTTGTTGGTATTGTCGGCGCATTTATCGGAGGCTGGTTATCAGGTATTTTTGGATGGGGTCCGGCAACGGGACTTAACATATGGAGTTTTGTTGTATCCATCGTTGGGGCAGTCATTCTGCTAGGAATCGTTAACTTAGTCAGAAGAAAATCATAAGTGAAAAGCTTAAATGAAGATGAGACTTTGCGTAATATCAGCATAGTCTCATTTTACATTTAGGGCACAAGAGCATCCACTTAGTTTTATGTGAAAATAGGAATGATTCCAGGAAAGAAACTGGAAAAATGCTGGAAAATTATGAGATTCTACGGAATTGGACCTATAGAGATAGGATTATAATGTCGATAGATACAATGAGGATGGTTTAAGTGCCAAAAGGAGTCCAAGGCAAAAGGCATATTCAAGGCCATAGGATATAGAAGCTTTTTGACACCGGATCATAAGGAGATGGTCCGCTGGGGCAATATGGCCCAGTCATCAGATTGTTTAGAAAGGATGAGAGAGATGGGAGTTACTACAGTACAAAGGAGTGGGACGGATCCACGGCCTAACAGTTTTGCAGAGACAGTGAAGGCAGGCGGCAATGCAGGGGAAAAGTCAAAGTTAAAGCAGGGATCAAAGGAGAATGCTGGGGATTCTAATACAATACAGGCCAGCGACCTGAACCTGGCAGGTTCACAGGATACAGAATTAAAGAAACTGCTGGGGCAAAAGGCGGCTCTACAAGTCCAACTAAAGCAATTTGAGGAGGAATTAGAGAAGGATGCTGAAATCCAGGGCTACGCTGATAAAAAGGACGCCCTGCTTAAGGAAGCGGGGGAGAACCAGGATGAGGTAAAGAGGCTGAGCAAATTAAAAGCGGAGTTGAAGGAATCCCATAATATTGATGATAATAGCCAGGAACAGAAGGATCTGCTGGTCAGGGAAAATCTCCAGAAAAAGCAAATGTCAGGGCAGCCTTTAACAAAGGAAGAGCGGGAGCTGCTTAATAATATGGGACCCATGACGCAATATCAGGAGGCGTCTTTAGAATATAGCAAAATGATACATACCTATCAGAAGCGGGCGGAGGATGCGGTGGAAAATTCCTTTAATGCTAGCCGGACGGCAAACGCAATGAAGCTGGAAAGGTTGAAGAGCGATCCCATGGCGAAGGCCAATAAGGAGGCGCAGGAGCTGCTGAAGCAGGTTGACGATGACATTAAGAAAGCCCTGGCGCAGGAAGTGGCGGAACGGGTGAAGGATAATCTTGATATCAAGGAGGAAGACCAGCTTTTGACGAATCCCCAGGCATTGGTTGACAAGAAGAAGGTGACGGAGGAGGATCTGAAGGGATTCGCAGTTGATGAAAGACGCTAGTACAGCCTTACACAAGTTTCACTTAATTCAGCACTAGTGTAACGTTCACTAACATAGTTTTATAATTTTGGGGTGGATTTATCAATGGCTCCGTAGTATAATAAAGGCACGTTATACCAGTAATCTCCATTTAAACGTGCAAAAAGGCAACCCATGAAATGTCATGCGAATAAAACCGGTGCATAGCGTGGGTTGTTATTATTAAAGGAGCCATTGAATGAAGAGAGAAGAACTTCAAAGCAAGGAGCTGGAAAATGAGCTAAGGTATCTTAAGCTTCTGTCAAGCCAGTATCCTACGATTGGGGCAGCCTGCACTGAAGTGATCAATCTCCAGGCGATTTTGAATTTACCTAAGGGTACGGAGCATTTTTTATCAGACATCCATGGGGAGAATGAACCCTTCGATCATGTTTTAAAAAATGCCTCCGGCGTCATCAAGCGTAAAATCAAAGATCTGTTCGGAAAGTCCCTGGGGGAAAATGATATCAAGAGTCTGGCAACCCTGATTTATTACCCGGAACAAAAACTTGAGGTAGTACTGAGGAAAGAACAGAACCTGGAGGATTGGTACCGGGTCACCCTATACCGGTTAATTGAGATCTGCCGGTATGCATCCTCCAAATATACGAGATCAAAGGTAAGGAAGGCCTTGCCGAAGGATTTTGCCTATATCATTGAGGAGCTTCTGCATGAGGAAGCGGACGAACGGGATAAGGAAGAATACTATAGTGAGATCATCCAGACCATTATCCGGATTGACCGTGCCAGGGAATTCATTATCGCTATATCGAAATTGATCCAAAGGATGGTGATTGACAGGCTACATATCATTGGGGACATTTTTGACCGTGGTCCCGGTGCGGATATTGTTATGGATACGTTGATGAATTATCATAGCGTGGATATCCAATGGGGTAACCACGATATGCTGTGGATGGGAGCCGCTTCCGGAAATGAAGCCTGTATTGCAACCGTACTCAGGATGAGTACAAAATACGCCAATCTACAGACCCTGGAGGATGGGTACGGCATTAATTTGCTTCCCCTGGCCACCTTTGCCATGAAATATTATGGCAAGGACGAGTGTAAATGCTTCCAGCCCAAGCTGGAAGGGAAGGAGGGCTTCAGCAACAATGAGATCCAGCTAATTGCCCAGATGCATAAGGCGATTACAATTCTCCAGCTTAAGCTGGAGGGGAGGATCATCCGCCGCCGCCCGGAATATCATATGGAGGACCGGCTTATTCTGGGGAATATCTGTCCCGACAGCAAAAGTGTGGAGGTGGATGGAAAGAGTTATCTGTTAAAGGATGCGCATTTCCCGACCATTGATCCGGAGCAGCCCTATGAGCTGATCCCGGAGGAGCAGGAGCTGATCGATAAACTAAAATCCTCCTTCTTAAACAGTGAGAAGCTGCAAAAGCATATCAGCTTCCTATATTCCAATGGGAGCATGTATTTAAAGAACAATTCCAACCTTTTGTACCATGGGTGTATCCCGCTAAATCCTGATGGAAGCTTTAAGAAGATCGGACTCGACGCGGCCGGAAGGGAATATAGCGGAAAAGCCTATTTAGACCGGCTGGATATCCTGGCAAGGGAAGGGTATTTTAACACGAAGAATCCCCAGGCAAAGCAATATGCCATGGATATCATGTGGTATCTCTGGTGCGGGCCGGATTCCCCGCTCTTTGGAAAAGAGAGAATGACCACCTTTGAGCGCTACTTCATAAAAGAGAAGGAAACCCACCTAGAAAAAAGGGATCCTTACTTTAAGCTGCAAAATGATGAGAGGATCTGTAATATGATCTTTCAGGAGTTTGGCCTGGATCCAAGAACCTCCCATATCATTAACGGCCATGTGCCGGTAGAAATTAAAAAAGGAGAGAGCCCCATACGTGCCAATGGAAAGCTGCTGGTAATTGATGGCGGTTTTTCAAGGGCATATCAGGCACAGACCGGAATTGCAGGCTATACCTTGATTTATAATTCCTACGGTCTGCTTTTGGTATCCCATGAACCCTTTGAATCTACCCATAAGGCTATCGAAGAGGAAAAAGACATCCATTCCACCTCGGTCGTGCTGGAGCAGGAGGTGATCCGTAAGAGGGTAGGGGATACTGATATCGGCGAAGAATTAAAGGTTCAGATCAGGGACCTTGAAAAGCTGCTGGAGGCTTACCGAAAAGGTCTGATTAAGGAAAAAAGATAGTTAAAAAACCAACTTATGTAAGTATTTTCTTGCTTGTATTTGCTAATAGAGATATAATTAGGTTATCGGAGAGGATTCCTGCTTCTGATAAAGGGCGCTGCTTTGCACCGCGCATTGTTCCACATAATACTATTACCAAGGGGGTAATTCTATGGAAAGTAGAGCAATTAAGATTTATGCACCTATGAACAAGAAATTAGCTTTAAAGGTCATTCCAGGTCATTTTGCTACCAGTAACTCCCACATCAATCTATATATTGACCTCACTACAATGAAGACCAGACAAAGCGAAGCCATCGAAGCGGCAAAAGTAATTAGCAAGCAATATGTTACCAGCACAGTCGTGGATACCATAGTATGCCTGGATGGGTGCGAGATTATCGGGGCATATCTGGCTCAGGAGCTGAGCAATGCAGGTATTATGTCGATGAATGCCCATCAGACGATTTATGTTGTAAGCCCCGTCTATAATACGAATGGGCAGATGGTATTCCGGGAGAATAACCAGTCTGCGATTTTCGGAAAACACATTCTTTTGTTGGTAGGCTCGGCTACAACCGGTGATACACTCCGGAAAAGCATTGAATGCATCAAGTATTATGGGGGCAGGATCCAAGGAATCAGCGCAATATTTAGCGCGGTGAATAAGGTGGATGATGTTCCGGTTTATTCCATTTTTAAATCAAAGGATCTTCCCGATTATGAGAGCTATCACGTAGGGGAATGCCCGATGTGCCAGGAAAACAGGAAGCTGGAGGCTATTGTAAATGGTTATGGGTATACAAAAATGTAACCCGCGGAGTTAAGTGGTTAAGAGTGCTTGATAAGGATTAGAATAAGATCAAGGATGAAACCGGGAATAAATCAAGAATAAAATTAAAAGTAAAATCAAGAGTAAGCTTAAGAACAGCATTAATAATAGGTACAGGGAGGAGCTCTGACGGGGGTTCCTGGTAACTGCAATATCCGAAATATAATGGAGCGGGTAGGAAGCTAGCGCATAAGGTTAGCTGATATCCGCTCCGTCTTTTGCCGCTCCATCTTTGTAGAGCCGCTCAGCCCGGCAATAAATCAAGTGCCTGATAGGTTCTCTTAACTGTCCGGAAAAGCTACATGAATTTCTTCTTCTTAAAGTAGATAAAGCAGAGGACGGCAATCAGGATACTGATAATAGTTACATAGAGATATCCGTAGCGCCAGGTTAATTCCGGCATGGAGGTAAAATTCATTCCGTACCAGCCTACGATTAAGGTTAGTGGCAGGAAAACTGTAGTAACCACCGTAAAGGTCTTCATGATGCGGTTCATGTCGTTATCCAGCTGTGCATGGTAGGATTCCCTCACATGGATACTATATTCCTGCAGCATCCTTACGCTATCACATAGGCGTGTCGCCCGGCCTACGAGAATCCGGAAGTAATGGAGGTTTTCTTCCTTAAAGAGGTCGATAGAATTCTCCTCCAGCTCTTCCCCCATGGCAATAAATTGCTGGTAATAGTTATCCAGCAGGAGCAGCTTCTTGCGGATGGCTGTTATCTGATGGTTAAAGTTATTATCCAGCCTGTGGTCGATGATCCTATCCTCGTGTTCACTAATTTCATCCTCAATGCCCACGAGAAGGCTGTAATCCTTATTGATGAACCGTTCTAAAAACCCAAAGATAAGCCGCTCCTGGGAGATATTATCAAGCTTTAAGTTATCTAGCAGGTCGAGGAGTTTGAGCCGGGTGCTGTCATCCTTATCCTCGATCACGACAATCAATAAAAGGTTCTGCTTCATATAAAGACCGATGCGGTCCTGGACTTTAATGATCTGGCCGGGATTTATCCCGACGATTACCCCAAACAGATAGTCGTGGTAAGGGGCAAGGGCGCCGTGGAGGTGTTGGGCATCGTTTTTACATTCTTCTACGGTGAGATAGGAGAAGCCGAACCGTCTGTAGCATTTCTCCAGTTCCTCCAAGGAAATGATGCCGACGGTAATAGAGTCAGGATTTATATTATTCAGGTGGATCTTTTTAACTTCGTTGGATATCTGATAGAACATATGATATGTCCCCTTTCCCCCGTTTTCTTTTAAGCAGCCGGTTGTAAAACAGTAAAATTAGTAAAAACTTCAGACCGTTGATAAGGTGTTGAATTTGCCAACCGCTATTTTCCCTGCTGTAAGGAGCTTGGATTATATGCAAAATATAATGCAAATTGAAATCTTTGTCAATCTGGATTAAAATAAAGATGAAAAAGGTTATCGTACATTGAATAATCATCCGATATTGAAAAAACAAAAAATATTAAAATATTAAAAACATTAAAATATAGAAAGGCGCAGGTATCAATATGAAAACACGGAATTATCAGTATCTGCTGTTTGATCTGGACGGGACCTTAACGGATCCAAAGCTGGGTACGGCAAAGGCCATCAGTCATGCACTGGATTACTATGGGATAGAGGAGAAGAAGCCGGAGCTGGTGGATAAATTCATCGGGCCGCCTCTGATAGAGTCCTTTCAGGAACATTATGGTTTGGATGAGGAAAAGGCCGGGCTTTGCGTAAAAAAGTACCGTGAATATTATAAGGAAACCGGGCTTTATGAGAATTATATGTACGAAGGTGTGGATAAAATGCTGGAAACCTTGAAGTCCTGTGGAAAAGTCCTTATCCTGGCAACCTCGAAGCCGGAGGTATTTGCAAGGAAGATACTGGAGCATTTCGGATTACTGGGATATTTTGACTTCATAGCCGGAAGTGAGCTGAGCGGTGACAGGCTCCATAAGGTGGAGGTAATCCGGTATGCCCTGAGTGGGATGGGGATCAGTGATACCTCAGGATGTCTTATGATAGGAGACAGGATGCATGACATCCTTGGGGCAAAGAAAGCCGGGCTTGATTCCATGGGGGTTCTGTATGGATATGGTAGCCGGGCTGAGCTTGGGGAATATGGGGCTGATTATATTGCAGAGAGGGTAGAGGATGTTGTGAAGCTGTTAGGGTGCTGATTTTAAGCACTTTAAGTTTTAAGCTTTTAAGCTATGGCTTTTAACGTTTTAAGCTGTGGCTTTTAATGCTTTTAAGTTTTCCCTCACTTATGGGTTGACAAATCGGCTGGATTAAAATAACATAAAAGTAGAAGCCGGTCAATATTATGTTAAGATAATATCCGGTTCTGAGGTTTGGAATTGGAAATTAAAATAAAGCATGGAACAACAAAATATTACAATGCGGACGGGAGAGTTTTCTCTCCTTCCCACAATTGAAAGGAGACTTAAGTACTATGAAAGTAATGAATATCACTAATGTAAATGCATTTTTCCAGGTAATAGACGCATGCTCAGGCAAGGTTGAGCTGGTAACCACAGAAGGAGACAGGTTAAACCTGAAATCCAAGCTGTCCCAATACGTTGCTTTGGCAAATGTATTCTCTGACGGCAAGATCGGGGAGCTTGAAATTGTTGCTTATGAGCCGGAGGATATTAACCGCCTCATCGCCTTCATGTATAACGGAGAATAGAATAATTTAACGCAGAAGTAATTTAACGCAGAAGTAATTTAATGCAGAAGTAATTTAATGCAGAAGTAATTTAGTGCAGAAGTAATTTAGTGCAGAAGTAATTTCGTACAGAAGTAATTTAGTACAGAAATAATTTAATGCGAATAGGTCATTACCATCAGGCTCTTGTATGAGGACATCGGAATAATGCTTGAAGGGGATGGCCTATTTTTGTACATATTATTAGAGAATTCCCTTTGGCCTTTGAATTAAAAGTTTACAAATAATGTAAAATACCGCTTCCCTAAAGAATGGTATTCTGTTATTCTAGGATGTAAGAGGAGATATCCTCGGACATGTACGTTTGCAGGAGGTATCCATTCCAGATGAAAAGACACAGGATTTTAAAATATGTTTTGATAACGCTGGGAGCTGTCATTATCGTGTGCGGCATCTCAGGGATTGTCCTGATACGGACCTATATCCATAAGATGAACCTGATTCCGGCGGGTGCAGGCAGTCAGGTGCCGGGAACAGGGAATAATGGCCCGGACGGGTTTTTGGAGGAGGGAGAAGCAGAAATAGGGAAGTCCGGGGATGTGGCGGTTTCATCCCACCAAGGTATGGACAAGCCGGAAAAGGGCATCGAAAATAATACGGATGAAAACAATTTAGAATATGCAAAGGATAAGGGGGTTTATAATGTCCTTGTGATCGGGGGTGATTCAAGAAAAGCCTCGGAAGCAGGCCGTTCGGATACCATGATTCTTATATCAATCAACAAGGATAAGAAGCAGGTTGTCATGACCTCCTTTTTACGGGATATCTATTTGGAGATACCGGATCACGGAAGTAACCGGCTAAATGCGGCTTATGCCTATGGAGGGGAGGAGCTTTTGATCCGGACAATAGAAGATAACTTTAAGGTGGACATTGACAGTTATGTGGCTATTGATTTTTATGCCTTCATCGATGCGGTAGATGCCATCGGAGGAATCGACCTGGACATATCGGAGGAGGAAATACCGATTATAAATGAGTATATAAAGGAAATGAATTATTTGAACGGTATGGCAGAGGGTGACGGGCTGCTGGCAGAGCCGGGTAATTATGTCCTGAATGGGAAGCAGACCTTAGGCTATGTCCGTAACCGTTATATCGGTACTGACTTCGCGAGGACGAACCGTCAGCGCATTGTGCTGCAGAAGATATTTGAAAAAGTAAAAGAATCCTCGCTGATAGAAATTAAAGCCTTGCTTGATGAAGTCCTGCCACAGATAACCACGAGCATACCGGAGAGCAAGATGATATCCCTGCTGTTTGCCCTCCCTGTCTATAAAAATTATGACATTGAACCCTGGAGTGTCCCCGTGGAGGGCTCCTATTCCCTGCTTAAGATCCATAAGATGGATGTGATTGGAATAGATTTTAACGAGAACACGGAGGAATTAAAGCGAAGGATCTATGGGGAGTAGTTTGCCGGATGCCTTGGAAAAACTCCATGATTTTAATTACCTGTTTTCGTAAAATTTTATAAAGAGGCTGTCGCAAAATGAATTTTTCATACAAAATATTGATGCTGGCCAAGCGGCCAGGAACCCTATCTTGTAGAATTTTTTGCATTTTGCGTCAGCCTCTGCCTATGGGAAACAATTAAGGTTTATGCTTAAAGAAGGATTATCCTTCAAAAAAAACCTTGATACTTGCGAACACCTCTTCCTCATCTTCGCCTTCTACTTCGACCTTTACAACGTCACCCTTTGCTGCGCCCAGTGCCATGATACCGAGAATGCTCTTTGGGTCGGCGGTCATATCATC
>JARKQP010000347.1 GCA_029974875.1 Mobilitalea sp. | reverse complement strand
CGTCCGCCCCCCACGAACATTTTTGCACCGCTGTAACGGTAAAGCAAACACTTCTCTATCACCCCTGCCCCTCTTCCTGTGAGCACTACCTAAACCAGCACACCCCTCACTACCTAAAAATCACCACCATCACAAATTACTATACCCCATAATCCCCTCATCAACAGCCCTAGCAGCCTCACGTCCTTCCCAAATCGCCCAAACTACCAACGACTGTCCCCGGCGCATATCCCCCGTAACAAACACCCTATCCACACTGGTCCTATAACCCCCCACTTCCGTCTTAACATTGCTCCTACCATCCAACTCAACGCCAAACGCCTCTGCAACATAAGACTGTGCCCCCAAAAACCCTGCAGCAATCAGCACCAGATCAACCTCCAGCTCCTTCTCACTGCCCTCAACCGGCACCATACTAAAGCGCTTTGTCCCTTCATCAAACCTACTTTCCAGCCTCACTGTAACCACCTTGCACACATTACCTTCTTCATCAGCAAGAAATTCCTTAACCGTTGTCTGATATACCCTCGGATCATCCCCAAACATATCAATCGCCTCTTCCTGGCCATAATCCGTCTTGCACACCTTAGGCCATTCAGGCCAAGGATTATTCTCAGCCCTCACCTCAGGAGCCTTTGGCATCATCTCCAGCTGTACTACCGACTTAGCACCCTGCCTGATGGAAGTACCGACACAGTCATTACCGGTATCACCGCCACCAATTACAAGCACCTTCTTATCCTTTGCCGTAATCGTATATCCGCTTACCTCCGCCGCTGCCGTTGTTCCGGCATTCAATAAATCCTTTGTTGCTGCCGTCAGGAAATCTACCGCAAAGTAAATCCCCTTAGCCTCCCTGCCGGGAGCTTGGATATCCCTCGGGTTGGAAGCACCGCAGGCCAGGATAACGCTGTCAAACCCAGCTAACAGCTCCTCCGCTTTATAGTTATCACCAACATTCGCATTGGTTATGAAGGTTACACCTTCCGCCTTCATAATGTTAACCCTGCGGTCAATGAACCGTTTCTCTAATTTCATATTAGGGATTCCATACATTAACAGACCGCCAATCCGGTCAGAACGCTCAAATACCGTAACAGAGTGTCCCCTCTTATTCAACTGGTCTGCTGCCGCCAGACCGGAAGGGCCTGAGCCTATGACGGCAACCCTTTTTCCGGTGCGGTGTGCTGGCGGCTCCGGGGTGATGTACCCATTCTCATAGCCATATTCAATAATTGCATATTCATTTTCCTTAATGGTAACCGGATCCCCGTTCAGGCCGCAGGTGCAGGCCGCCTCACAGGGCGCGGGACATACCCTGCCGGTAAACTCAGGAAAGTTATTCGTCTTCATTAACCGGGACAGGGACTGCTTCATGTTGCCCCGGTATAACAGGTCATTCCATTCCGGTATCAAATTTTTCAAAGGGCAGCCGGAGGTCATCCCCCCGAGAATCATCCCTGACTGGCAGAAGGGCACGCCGCACTCCATACAGCGGGCTCCCTGACACCTTCTTTCCTCCATAGAAAGAGGCCGATGGAATTCATTAAAATGCTTTATTCTATCCTTTGGCGCTTCAGCAGAGGTAACCTTTCTGTTGAACTCCATAAATCCTGTCGCTTTTCCCATTTATCTCCAACCTCCTTCTATTTTCTGGCATTTGCAAAAAATGCTTCAATCTGGGCCTGCTCATTGGAAAACCCTTTTTCCTCCATCTGGGCGATGGTCTGCAGCATACGTCTGTAATCATGTGGGATAATCTTTTTAAACTTAGGCAAATACGCTTCAAAATTCTCCAAAAGCTTCTTGCCCTTGACGGAATCCGTATATTTCACATGCTCCTCAATCATCCCTTTTAATTCACTGGTATCAAATTTGCCTGACACCGGCTCAAAGGATACCATGCCCTTGTTAAGCCTTTTATACAGGTCATTATTTTCATCCAGTACGTAGGCGATACCGCCGCTCATACCTGCCGCAAAGTTTTTGCCTGTGGTGCCCAGCACCGCTACCCTGCCGCCTGTCATATATTCACAGCCGTGGTCACCAACACCTTCAACAACGGCAACCGCTCCCGAATTACGCACGCAGAAGCGTTCTCCCGCCACACCGGCAATAAAGGCCTTACCTGTGGTCGCGCCGTAAAGCGCCACATTACCTATAATAATGTTCTCATCCGCCTGGAAGGTGCTTGCCTTAGGCGGATATGCCACTAATTTACCGCCGGAGAGTCCCTTTCCAAAGTAATCGTTGCTATCGCCCTCCAGCTCAATCGTAAGCCCCTTCGGAATAAATGCCCCAAAGCTCTGTCCGCCGCTGCCTTTGGCTTCAATAACATAGGTATCGTCCTTTAAGGTAGTGCCATATTTCTTCGTTATCTCTGAACCGAAGATGGTGCCGAAGGCGCGGTCCGTGTTGCTTATCTGGACCGGCAGCTTCTGCTGCTTTACGCTCTTTAAATTAAATTTCTTTAACAGCACGGTTTCGTCCGCTGTCTTTTCCAGCTCAAAATCATAGCCCTGCCCGGGAAGAAAATGCGCAACCTCTGCTTCCTCCATATATGGATTGTTTAAGATAGCGTTTAAGTCTACCAGCCTGCCCCTCGCATCCTTCTTCACTGCATCCTTAACCCTCAGTAAATCCGTGCGCCCGACTAATTCATTTACGGTTCTCATCCCCAGCTTAGCCATATGCTCACGAAGCTCCTGTGCCACAAAGCGCATGAAGTTCTCAACATATTCCGGCTTACCAGTGAACCTCTTGCGAAGCTCAGGATTCTGGGTCGCTACCCCGACGGGACAGGTATCCAGGTTACATACCCTCATCATAACACAGCCGAGGGTTACCAGGGGAACTGTAGCAAAGCCATATTCCTCCGCACCGAGCAAAGCTGCAATTACAACGTCACGGCCTGTCATCAGCTTACCGTCCGTCTCAATCACTACCTTGTTACGAAGCCCGTTCATAATTAAGGTCTGATGTGTCTCAGCCAGTCCCAATTCCCAACGAAGGCCCGCATTATAAATGGAGGTTCTTGGAGCCGCACCTGTGCCGCCATCATAACCGGAGATCAGGATTACGCCTGCCCCTGCTTTTGCAACACCGGCTGCAATCGTACCCACTCCCGCCTCGGATACCAGCTTTACGGAAATCCTTGCGGCCTTGTTGGAATTCTTTAAGTCGTAAATCAGCTGCGCCAGGTCTTCGATGGAGTAAATATCATGATGGGGCGGCGGTGAAATAAGGCCAACGCCAGGAGTTGAATGCCTGGTCTTAGCGACCCATGGATACACCTTTTCCGCCGGCAGCTGTCCGCCTTCACCGGGCTTGGCACCCTGTGCCATCTTAATCTGAATCTCCTTCGCACTTACAAGATACTGGCTTGTCACGCCGAACCTGCCGGAGGCAACCTGTTTGATTGCGGAGCATTTATTTAAGCCATCCTCAGAGACGGTGAGACGTTCCAGGGCTTCACCGCCCTCACCGCTGTTGGATTTGCCGCCCAGCCGGTTCATGGCGATTGCCATTGCCTCGTGGGCTTCCTGTGAGATAGAGCCGTAGGACATGGCACCTGTCTTAAAGCGTTTTACAATCGAATCCACGCTTTCCACTTCATCTATGCTGATTCCCTGCTCCGGATAGCAGATCTCGAACAGACCTCTTAGGTTAACCTTTTCCTGCTCAGACGTGATTTCTTCCACGTACTCTTTAAACATCCCGTAATCACCGGTACGGGTTGACTGCTGCAGCAGATGGATTGTCTTAGGATTGTATAAATGCTCTTCTTTTCCGCTGCGCAGCTTGTGGGAGCCGCTTGAGTCCATGGTAAGGTCCGTATTCAGCCCCAAGGGGTCAAATGCCCTCGCATGGAGCTCATCCACCTGGCGCTCCATTTCCTTTAAGGTGATACCACCCACACGGCTTACGGTGCCGGTAAAGTATTTATCAATCACTTCCTTGCTGATCCCGATGGCTTCAAAAATCTTGGAGCCCTGATAGGACTGGATGGTTGAAATACCCATCTTGGAAGCAATCTTTACAATGCTCTTGACAATTGCCTTATTATAGTCATCCACTGCTGCATAGTAGTCCTTATCCAGCATATCCTCAGCAATCAGCTGACGGATTGTCTCCTGGGCCAGATAAGGGTTAACGGCACAGGCGCCGTAACCTAACAGACAGGCAAAATGATGGACATCCCTTGGCTCGGCACTTTCCACAATAATTCCAAGAGCCGTCCTCTTCTTGGTACGTACCAGGTGCTGCTGCAGCGCAGACACAGCCAGTAAGGACGGAATTGCCACATGGTTCTCATCTACACCGCGGTCGGAAAGGATTAAGATATTCGCTCCGGCCTTGTAGGCACGGTCTGCATCCAGGCACATATGGTCAATGGCTTTTTCCAGGGAGGTGTTCTTGTAATAGAGCATGGAAATCTCTTCTACCTTAAAGCCGGGAGCCTTCATATATTTAATCTTTAATAAATCCGTATCCGTTAAGATCGGGTTATTGATCTTTAATACCTTGCAGTTCTCCGCCTTTTCCTCCAGAAGGTTGCCATCCTCGCCGATATAGAT
>JARKQP010000291.1 GCA_029974875.1 Mobilitalea sp. | reverse complement strand
GAGGCCTATGAGGAGCTCAACAGTAAGCTTCCGAATGTAGGGGATTATGTAACAACGAGGGATAACCTAAAGGGTGAGGTGCAAAGCGTCAGCGTATTAAAGCAGCTGGTAAAGGTAATCGTTACCCTTGAAAATGATGAGAAGGAAGTCCGTGAGTATAAGGTAGAGGAACTGCGCTTTAATAAGAAGAAGAGAAAAGAGCGGATCACCCTTGATAATGAAGAGTTAAGGGTATTGGAATTATTGGAGAGGAAGGAAGGGAATTCCTCACTCGATGACTAATTATAATTTTACCAGGGAGGAGTATCTAAGGCCCGGGGAACGGATCGATGAGCTCCATCGGAATAATTATCAAATCATTCAAAATACAAAGAAATTCTGTTTTGGAATGGATGCAGTATTGCTTTCCGGATTCGCCAGGGTGCTGCCCGGGGAAAAGGTGCTGGATCTGGGAACCGGAACGGGAATCATACCGATTTTATTAGAGGCAAAGACAGAGGGAAAGCATTTTACCGGACTTGAAATTCAGGAGGAAAGTGCTGATATGGCAAGGCGGAGCGTAGCCTTAAATAAGCTGGAGGATAAAGTTGATATTGTCGCAGGTGACATCAAGGAAGCGTCTGCCTTATTCGGGCCGGCTTCCTTTGATGTTGTTACCAGCAATCCACCCTATATGAACAATAACCATGGGCTTGTTAACCCGGGGGAGGCCAAGGCAATCGCACGCCATGAGATTTTATGCTCCCTGGAGGATGTAATCCGTGAAGCCTCCAGATGCCTGAAACCAAATGGAAGGTTCTATCTGGTCCACCGCCCATTCCGGCTGGTGGAGATCATAACAGTATTAACCGCCTATAAGCTGGAGCCAAAGAGGATGAAGCTGGTCTATCCCTATGTGGATAAGGAACCGAACATGGTGCTGCTGGAATGCATCAAGGGAGGGAGATCCCGGGTGACGGTAGAGGCACCGTTGATTGTATATAAGGAACCGAAGGTATATACGGATGAAATATATGATATTTACGGATATTAGGCGTTGATATCCGGTCAATTGCGAAGCAGTATAACCAGTGTTAGCTTTTGGGCTTCATAATTAACCAGGTGTTGATGTATGGATATATTGTAGATGAAATCAATGCCCTTGGCAGGTTTCGCAATTAACTGGGTGTTGATATATAGAAAGGGCTTTGGATTATGTCCGGAATTTTATATTTATGTGCTACACCAATCGGCAACCTGGAGGATATGACCTTCCGGGTGCTGCGTATCTTAAAGGAAGTTGATCTGATAGCAGCGGAGGATACCAGACACAGTATTAAGCTGCTGAACCATTTTGGGATAAAGACGCCGATGACCAGCTACCACGAGTACAATAAGGTGGAAAAGGCGAGGCATCTGGTAGGGCAGCTGTTGGAGGGAAAAAACATTGCCCTGGTTACTGATGCGGGGACACCGGGGATTTCAGACCCTGGGGAAGAGCTGGTGAAGCAGGCATATGCTGCCGGAATTGAAGTTACATCCCTGCCGGGAGCCTGTGCAGCTATTACTGCACTGACCTTATCAGGCTTATCTACGAGAAGGTTTTGCTTTGAGGCCTTTCTTCCGTCAGATAAAAAGGAAAGACAGAGAATTTTGGAGGAATTAAAGTCCGAGACCAGAACGGTGGTGATCTATGAGGCGCCACACAGGCTGGTAAGAACGCTCCAGGAGCTGCTGGAGGCACTTGGGGACCGGACAGTAACAATTATAAAGGAATTGACGAAAAAGCATGAAGCCGTGTGGCAGACCACGCTTTCCCAGTCACTGGATACCCTTGGCAGGCAGGAGCCGAAAGGGGAATATGTAGTGGTGCTTGAGGGAAGGTCCTTTGAGGAGCTGGAGGCCAGGAAGCAGGAAGAGTGGGGTACTCTTGCCTTGGAGGACCATATGAAGCTCTATTTGGAGCGTGGAATGGACAGAAAGGAGGCAATGAAGGCTGTTGCGAAGGATAGGGGAATGAGCAGGCGGGATGTTTATCAGCTGCTGATCCCTGGGGAAGAATAGGGAAGGTAACAATTAGTGATGAGGAATTCTAGAGTGCTCCCAGAAACCGGAGTGCTCCCTACCTTTTGGAGGTGAAATTATGTTTGGTAGATTTCGCGCAAAAGAGGGGAAAATATTTATTTGGGGATTATTGGTTTTTTTGATTGCTGTAATATTTTTTATACAGGAAAATTATTTTAATAATGAGCATTTTAGGGAGCAGACCGTGAATGCGGAGAATCTGTTGTCTGCAGGGGATTATAAGCAAGCCGTGCAGGCCTATAAAAGTGCGCTTTCTGATAAGAACCATGACGAACAGCTCACCATAGGCTTAGCCAATGCATATGCGGGTCTGGAGCAATATGATAAGGCTCTTGAGGTTCTGCGGTCCAGTTATAAAATAAAGCCTTCAAAACGGCTGTGTGAGGAAATTGAAGCCATCAGCCAGGAGAAGACGGAATATGAATACAGTCAATATATCAGCAGGGCAGAGGTCTACCATGCCAATAAGGAGTACAAGAAAGCCATAGCCGCTTATGAAAAGGCCAAAAGGATTAAAAGCAAGGCGGTAACCTCCTATCAGAGGATAACCGCCGCCTATATTGCCATGCAGGAATATGGGCTGGCCAGGGAAGAAGCGGTGGAGGGCCAGGCAATAACGAAGGATGAAAGTTTTTCTATCCTCTTGGAGTTAATTGACGCCGATATCCTTCAGGAGGAATATGATAAGCTGATAGACCAGGGTGAGGAATATACCTATCACGAAAATTATGACAAAGCCATTAACCAATATAAGCAGGCAATAGAGCTGAAGCCGGAGGATATCACGGCCTATAAGGAAATAGCCCGGGTCTACCTGACCACAAAGGCTTATGGTGAAGCCGCAAGGATCCTTGGCAAGGCCCTGGAGCTGGAACCGGATAAAGAACTGGATAACCTTTTGGCACAGGCAGAGGAGCTGATAGGGCAGCAGAAGGAAGCAGAGGTTGTATTCCAGCAGGCTGCCGAATAAAAGGGTGTGACCACCGGATATTATAGTAAAGAAGCCTGCCGTAAATTGCGGCAGGCTTTTTTACTATAATACTGATTAAAAATTCATGTTGGACTGTATGTAGCATAACCGGTAGTTTACTCGATGATTCCAGCAAGCTTAGCCAGTTCGATGATAGTATCCTTAGAGATTCTCTTTCCGTGATATTCTAACAGATTGTCCTTGTTGCCGTTGAAAATATCAGTGGGTTCATACTTCTGAAGGATGATTCTTCCTTCGTCAACAAAAATCTCCAATGTATCTCTTTCGCTTACATCCAATGTCCTTCTCAACTCGATGGGAAGAGTAATTCTTCCAAGCTCATCAAGCCGTCTTACGATACCTGTACTTTTCATAGTAGGGCCTCCTTTTTTTTCACTAGCGTAATTGGGGAATAAAATAGAATGCATATTATACAAAAAGTAACATCAATATTGAAATTACATAATTTGTATATGGCATTTTATAAGATATCATAGGATTTTTTCAATGTCAACTAAAATAATTGTCAAAACATAGCACAAATTCAGAAATAAATGTAAAACAGATACAGTTAATACCATTATTGCCTCGAAAATCGGTAGTATTTTGAGAAAAAAGGAAGAGTTATAAAATGTCTCACAATTTTCGTAATAAAAGTTTGTGAAAAACGTATACTGTATAAATGTATATTTTGAATAAAAATAAAGGAAGACGAGGAGTTTTATGCTTAATTATTTGTGGGGTATCATGATCGTCCTTGGAGTTACGGTAGGAGTATTGCGGGGAGAAATTGGTGCAGTGAGTAATGCGACCATTAATTCCTCGAAGGAAGCGGTATCATTATGTATCACGATGCTGGGAATCATGGCCATGTGGACCGGCGTCATGCAGGTAGCCAAAAAATGCGGGCTGGTAGCCGCCTTTACGAGGGCGCTGCATCCGGTAATCCGGTTTCTGTATCCCAGTATTCCGAAGGGCCATATCGTAAATGAGTACATAGCCTCCAACATGATCGCCAATATTCTGGGCCTGGGCTGGGCAGCCACACCCATGGGACTTATGGCGATGAAGGAATTAAAGGCGCTGAACCGTTCCTCAGACGTAGCAAGCTGTGATATGTGTACATTGCTGATTGTTAATATATCCTCCCTGCAGCTGATCCCGGTGAACATTATAGCTTACCGGAGCCAATACGGGTCTGTGAATCCGGCAGAGATCCTTGCAGCGGGACTTATCGCAACGGTCTGCTCCAGCTTTATTGGGGTAACCTTTGCGGTTATTGCAAGAAAATTAAGCAG
>JARKQP010000068.1 GCA_029974875.1 Mobilitalea sp. | reverse complement strand
CAGTAATAAAAAGCTGGTATTATCCTTTATTGTATGCGCATTTTTACAGATATCCGTAATCACCTTTGCCCCCCTGGCCTCCGTGTTCCAGATCGTTCCCTTGACCGCCAGACAATGGGCCATTACGCTTTTGCTCTCCTTTATGCCGATTATACTGGTTGAGCTCCAGAAAAAATTAAATTTAAGGACACATAGAAGCAAAATATAGTAAAACTAACCAACGCTGCTGTAGACCCAATAATCCATAAAAAATAGATCCATTGCCATGCTTGAAGTTTTATTCATTTCGTTATATAGTGGAAGAAGAAGTGTGAAGAGAAGTTCTAAGGCACCCAAAGACGGTGCCTAACAACTTCTATGCTTCACAAATGGAATACGCGGTATTCCATTCGGAAGAACGCAGAAGCAGCGTTCTTCTCACTGATTGTTAGTGCTGCCTACGGCAGCATGACGTGAAGGTTGACAAAATGCACTTTCAACCCCAGAATTTTGCGAGGTGACGCCATGAATTCAAAACCAACCATGCAATATCCAAGAGAATTATTATTTGATGATCCGTCATTTGACCGTTGTTCCCTCTATGATAATATGCCCTACCAATGGGATGCCGACTTAAATATTGAGAGGATCCTCTGTAAAGAGACCGGCAACCTCATCAAGGGATACCGTTGTAAAATAGAGGAGCCGGTAAAGCTGGACTTTTCGGAATAAACTACAGCTGGGTAAGAGCTGGATTTACGTATACTTAAATCAACAAAAGTCAATTACTACCAGACTATATCTGATCGTAATTGACTTTCGTAATATGGGGCTGCACCTCGAATGGTGCAGCTTTTTTGTGTATATTGCACAATTTTATCATAGAAATGCTGAAATAATATATTTTACTTTTTGTAAAATTGATGTATAATTTATTTTAAGTAAACTTTCTGTTTATTTATGAATCTTATATCAAAGGTGATGACGAGGTGAAAAAGTTGAAAGTAATCAGCTTAACAAATAATTCAACGAACTGCTATCTTCTTCCTGCAAATGACGGTTGGCTTCTGGTCGATACCGGTTTACCGGATACATTTTCACATTTATTGCAACTGCTATTCAAAAACAGCATCTCAATTTATGAGATCAATTACCTGCTAATCACACATTTCCATCCGGATCATGCCGGTCTTGTACAAAATCTCAGGGACTTGGGAACAAATTTAATTGTTCATGAAGACCAAATACCATACATGCAAAAACTAAACAGCTTTTACAAGAAGAATCCAATGGCAAATTTCAGGGACATTGTTCCTCACCATCTTATCACTGTCTCGGACTCTGGCAGCAGGGATTACCTGCAGTCCATCGGGATCGCCGGTGATATCATCACGACTCCCGGGCACAGCGATGACAGCATCAGCCTGGTAATTGACAATCAATGCGCATTTATCGGGGATTTACCGGCCCATCATCTGGTAGAGGCTTATAACGATGCTATAATTAATGACAGCTGGGATATGCTCCAGACCCATGATATAAATACCATTTATCCCGGGCACGGGGAGCCTTACGAGCTGGATGCTTCCAGACAGCTGGTGAAAAGCCAGAATTTTATTGTATAGTATGGTTCGAGAGTTAAGCCGGTGGATAGGCGGTGAGGTGAAGAAGCCTTTTGTCGGGTGGATCATAGTGTGAAATACAGAATATTTCACATCCGGCATTGAGCAGCCTTGCGGCTGAATGACCGTTAGTGTGAAATACAGAATATTTCACATCTGGCACCCCATGGCCTAACGGCCAAATGATCATTAGTATAAGTTATCGTATAATGAAATTTTTCATAAAAAAAGGCCTCCGCCTGATATACATAAGATTCTGCTTTATGCATACCGGTCGGAGGCCCTTCTATTATCTGGTTACCTTAAAGGCATCCTTTCCAGGATATTTTGCCGTAGCTCCAAGCTCCTGCTCGATACGGAGCAGCTGGTTGTATTTTGCAACACGGTCAGTCCTCGAAGGAGCGCCGGTCTTAATCTGGCCCGCGTTGGTTGCTACTGCGATATCAGCTAAGGTCACGTCCTCTGTCTCACCGGAACGATGGGAAACAACAGCTGTCCAGCGGTTATTCTTAGACATCTCGATAGCGTCCAGGGTCTCTGTCAGGGAGCCGATCTGGTTGAATTTAATTAATACGGAATTGGATATTCCCTGCTGGATCCCTCGTGTTATACGGCTTGTATTGGTTACGAACAGGTCATCGCCAACCAGCTGGATCTTATCACCAAGGCGGTCCGTCAGCAGCTTCCAGCCCTTCCAATCTTCTTCCCCTAATCCATCCTCAAGGGAAATTACCGGATAGCGGCTGCAGATATCATCCCAGAAATCAACCATCTCTTCCACGGTCTTATATTCGCCGGACTTCCAGAATAAATAATCCCCTTCTCTTCCAGCCTTCTTTGCCTCATCATACATCTCCGTTGCTGCCGCATCAATTGCAATGTAGAAATCCTCTCCCGGACGGTAGCCGGCAGCTTCAATAGCCTTAACGATATAATCCAGTGCCTGGGTATCGCTGCTGAATTTTGGTGCGAAGCCGCCCTCATCACCAACTGCTGTTATATAGCCGTCATTCTTCAATAATTTCTTCAGCGTATGGAAGACGGTTGCACTATGCTCCAGGGCCTCTGAAAAGCTTGTAGCACCTACTGGCATGATCATGAATTCCTGGATATTCAAACTGGAATCCGCATGCTTTCCACCGTTGATGATATTCATCATAGGTACTGGAAGGGTTTTTGCATTTACGCCGCCAAGATAACGGTAGAGGGGCATTTTCAAGGACGCTGCTGCTGCTTTCGCTGCCGCCAGGGATACACTGAGGATTGCATTTGCACCTAATTTCCCTTTATTCTCCGTACCGTCCAGGGCAATCATTTTCGCATCAATTTCAGTCTGCTGGCATGCTTCCATTCCCTTTATTGCATCTGCAATCAGGGTGTTAACATTCTCCACTGCTTTTCTTACCCCAGTTCCAAGATATCTGCTTTTGTCACCATCACGAAGCTCAACTGCTTCAAAGGCACCCGTTGATGCACCGGAGGGAACTGCCGCCCTGCCAATGCTGCCGTCAGCAAGAATTACCTCCGCTTCTACTGTAGGATTGCCTCTGGAGTCCAATATTTCCCTGCCTATTACTTTCTCAATTACTAAATTTTTCATTCGATTATCCTTCCTTTCCTATGAATTAATATTATGTGTGTGTATTTTACACATTGTGTACAAAATCAATTTCTATTATTTACTTTTATATGGAAAGTATACGTAAATTTGAATTAACTTTCCTTATAAAAGTTTATAGCATTAGAAAGAGAGTTTACTGTGATTCAAATCACATAACCACATATCTATATCATAATACAAACCCTTGTCTACTTCAATATTTTACTAATAGAATAGATGAGATAATTTCTCTTTTTCCATAGATTGGATTGCTATGCAATTTAAAAATTGATATACTAATTTAATAGACCATATAACGAGAGAGGAAATAAGGTTGAAAGAAATAAAACTAATAAACGAAAGGAGGACCGAGTCCATGCCAGCACTTTCATGGCGATTTGTGCGGTAAAAGGCATGGACATAACTATGAACAAAACATTTGAAAAACTACAGCCCTACCTGGAAAAATCCATGGCTTTACAAACTGCCCGTAATCTATTTGATTGGGATGACCAGACCGCAGCTCCCTTTGAAGCCGCGGATTATACCTCTAAAGTAATTGGTATTCTTTCCGATGAGTATATGAAAAGCTTAATCAATGACGAGGTGCGCAAGCTTCTAAAAAAGCTGCAGGATAAAAAAGAACAGGAAGAGCTTGACGAAAAGGAAAGAGCCATCGTCAAAGAGCTTGCTAAAATCTATGATCAATTAGAGAGCGTGCCTCCCGAGGAATACCGTGCCTTTAGCGAGCTGACCTCCGTCGCCAGCCGGAAATGGGCAAAGGCAAAGAAGGACAACCGTTTTGAGGATTTCGCACCATATCTGAAGAAAATAATAGACTATAAGAAAAAGTTTGCCGGCTACCGTGTAAAGGGGGACAAAAAGCCCTATGAGGTTCTTCTTAGTGATTATGAGGAATGCTTTTTGATGAAGGAGCTGGACGGATTCTTTGACCAGGTAAAGCAGGATATCATCCCCTTATTGAAGGAAGTGGCTAAAAAGGCAGACACCATTGATAAGAGCTATAACTACCTTAGCTATGACATTGAAAAGCAGCGGGAATTCTGCAAATACCTTGCCGGTTATGTGGGCTTTGACTTTAACCGTGGCGTTATAGCGGAAAGCGAGCATCCCTTTACCATGAATCTCCATAACCATGATGTCCGGATTACGGACCGCTACATGGAAAATAACTTAGAAAGTGCCATGTTCTCCATGATCCACGAAAGCGGCCACGCTTTATATGAGATGAATATTGATGATAACCTGACCCAAACCCTGGTTGGTGCCGGAGCCTCCATGGGTATGCATGAATCACAATCCCGCTTTTACGAAAATGTACTGGGCAGAAGTCCTGAGTTCTGGGAGCCGATTTATGAAAAGCTGGTAGCCACTTACCCTGAAAACCTCTCCGATATTTCCCTGGAGCATTTTATAAAGGGTATTAATAAGGCGGCGCCAAGCCTGATCCGTACCGAAGCGGATGAGCTTTCCTATTGTATCCATATTATAATCCGTTATGAGATCGAGAAAATGATCTTTGCCGATGAAGTGACCGTGGAGGAGCTGCCTAAGGTGTGGAACCAGAAGTACCAGGAGTATATGGGTATCACCCCTGCTACCGATACGGAAGGCATCCTGCAGGACGTCCATTGGTCCTTCGGCGAATTTGGTTACTTCCCCTCCTATGCGGTCGGCACTGCCGTAGCCTCCCAGCTCTATGCCTGCATGAAGGAAAAAATGCCTCTTGAGGAATACTTAAAAGCAGGTAATTTGACCCCGATCAAGGAATTTCTGCGTGACAGCATCCACAAATACGGTGCCGTAAAGAATACGAACGAGATATTAAAGGATGTCTGCGGTGAAGAATTCCGTGCTGAATATTACGTGGATTATTTAAAGGAAAAATATACGAAACTATACAATCTGTAATTTTTCCCCAACCGGTATTCTGATATAAATTTTTACTTAGATCCATTGACACAAATCTCTAATTTATTGAAATTAAGCTCCTAGAGTACTTCGCAGCCTAAGTAAACAGATGCTTAGGCCGCGAAGTTTCTTTGCATATTTATAAATTTTTGTTGCATATTCTCATAAAACAAGGTAATATAGGTTAATAATACAAGCAATAAACCAAAAGGCCGCGGCCACGGCAGAACGGAGGAAACTATGAAACTTTGGGGCGGACGCTTTACCAAGGAAACCAATCAGTTGGTTCATAATTTTAATGCATCTATTTCCTTTGACCAGAAATTCTTCAAACAGGATATCGAAGGAAGTATCGCTCATGTGACAATGTTAGCAAAGCAGGGGATCATTAGTGGGGAGGAAAAAGACCAGATTATCGCTGGCCTGTCCGGGATCCTGGAGGATATTATAAATGGCACTTTAGAAATTGATGGGGAGCATGAGGACATCCACAGCTTTGTGGAGGCCCATCTGATCGGGCGGATCGGGGCTGCCGGTAAGAAGCTCCATACGGGACGCAGCCGCAATGACCAGGTTGCCCTGGATATGAAATTATATACAAGGGATGAAATCCAGGAAATCGATGGATTACTTAAGAATCTGCTGCAGGCGCTCCATGAAATCATGAAGACAAATACGGATACCTTTATGCCGGGCTTTACCCATCTGCAGAAAGCCCAGCCCGTGACCCTGGCCCATCATTTTGGAGCATATTTTGAAATGTTTAAGAGAGACCGGTTAAGGCTTAGTGACATATCCAAACGCCTAAACCTATCCCCCCTTGGCTCAGGCGCACTTGCCGGTACGACCTACCCACTGGACCGCAGCCTTACTGCAGAGCTTTTGGGCTTTGACGGACCTACCCTAAACAGCATGGACAGCGTCTCTGACCGGGATTACCTGATTGAATTATTAAGTGCACTCTCCACAATCATGATGCATTTAAGCCGCTTTAGCGAGGAGATCATCATCTGGAACAGTAACGAATACCGTTTCCTTGAGCTTGATGATGCCTATTCCACCGGCTCCAGCATTATGCCGCAGAAAAAGAATCCTGATATTGCAGAGCTGGTAAGGGGTAAGACGGGACGCGTCTATGGTGCCCTTATGTCACTGCTTACGGTGATGAAGGGACTGCCGCTGGCATATAACAAGGACATGCAGGAGGATAAGGAGCTTACCTTTGATGCCATCGATACCGTAAAGGGCTGTCTCGCACTATTTACCGGCATGGTAGCTACCATGAAGTTCCAAAAGGACAATATGGCCGGTAGTGCAAAGAACGGCTTTACCAACGCCACCGATGCGGCGGATTACCTTGTGAACAAGGGAGTTCCCTTCCGGGATGCCCATGGCATCGTAGGGCAGCTTGTGCTCTATTGCATCAGCAAGGATATTGCCCTGGACGATATGAGCCTGGAGGAATTCAAGAGCATCAGTCCTGTATTCGACCAGGACATCTATGAAGCAATCAGCTTAACAACCTGTGTAAATAAGAGAAATACCATCGGCGCCCCAGGTACCGAGGCTATGGCGGAGGTATTAAAGCTCAATGAGGAATATCTGGGCAGGTAATTGTGTGTCTTACCGTTTCAATACAGATCCCTTATAAAAATGTACCTGGTTATAGCTAGTTAAAAGAGGTTAAATATTCAATGATAATAATCCGGCTGACAGATAGATTTTACTATTTGCCAGTCGGATTTTTTGGGTTGGCCCAGTTTCTTGGCCAGACCTTCAGGAAGGTCCTTTAGCCAGTTTTTAAAGGGTCTTTTAATCGGTCTTTTTCCGTATAAGGATTGACATTTCCTTAACAACGTTTTATACTTATCTTTGTTAAGACATTAACAATCTTAGGTTATTTCATCGCTAGAAAAGGAGACTTGTTTTTATGAACATTTACATCTGTGTTGGCAGTTCCTGCCACCTTAAAGGATCTTATGATATTATTCAGCTTATGAAAGAAGCCATTTCCACGAATGAACTTGATGATAAGGTAAAGCTATCGGCAGCCTTCTGTCTCGGGCGCTGCACTGATGGGGTATCTGTAAAAATAGATGACGGCATTATTTGTGGTGTATCGAAGGATACCTTCCATCAATTCTTCGAGGAACATGTACTAAAACAAATTGTCACGAATCCCTAATCCCCACACTTGAAAGGTTTTGGTTTTATTATGAATTATTACATACAGCTAAAAAAATCCAACTGTAAAAACTGTTATAAATGCATCCGGAACTGTCCTGTGAAATCCATACGCTTCGCTGACCACCAGGCACATATCGTAAAGGAACAGTGCATTCTCTGCGGCCAGTGCTTTATTGCCTGTCCCCAGAATGCAAAGCAAATCCGTAATGATGTCCAGACCGTGAAGGATATGATCGCTTCCGGAAGGCCTGTAGTCGCCAGCCTTGCCCCTTCCTTTGTCGCCAACTATGAAGGTTCCGATATTGCCTCCATGCGGGAGGCCTTACTCGGTCTTGGCTTTTCCGGGGTGGAGGAAACCGCAATCGGCGCCACTATCGTAAAGCAGCAGTACGACGCCATGATCCGTTCCGGACAGTCCAGTGTAATCATCTCCTCCTGCTGTCATACGGTTAATACCTTAATCCAGAAATATTACCCGGAAGCACTGCCCTATCTTGCGAACATCCTCTCCCCCATGCAGGCCCACTGCCTTGACATTAAGGAGAGATTCCAGGGGGCCCACACTGTCTTCCTGGGTCCCTGCATCTCTAAAAAGGACGAAGCGGACCAGTACCCGGGAATTGTTGACTGTGTACTGACCTTCGAGGAGCTGTCAGAGTGGCTGGCGGAAAGTGACCCCGCTTGGCGCACCGGTATTTCCACAGGCAAAGACAGTGGCTCCGACAGCAAAATGGATGACCGTCAGGAGGGACGCGCAAGGCTGTTCCCCATCCCCGGGGGAATTATCCGTTCCATGCTCCCCCAGCTGGAGGGCTATCATTATTTTGCCATTGACGGTCTTGAAAATTGTATGAATGCCCTTACTAATATCGTCAGCGGCAACCTTTCCAATTGCTTTATTGAAATGTCCGCCTGTTCTGGCAGCTGTGTTGGCGGCCCCGCCATGGAAAAGGAGCACCGCATGCCGATTACGGATTATCTGCGCATCAACCATTATGCGAAGGAAAAGGATTTTGAAGTCCGTACTCCGTCAGAAGCACAGCTGGAAAAGCACTTTTCCTTCCTGGGCGCCCACAGCCAGATGCCGGGCAGCCGGGCAATTGATGAAATCCTCCACAAAATGGGCAAATCTTCCCCTGAACAGGAACTCAATTGCGGCACCTGCGGCTACAATACCTGCCGTGACAAAGCAATCGCTGTTTACCAGGGCAAGGCCGACCTCACCATGTGCCTCCCCTTCCTGAAGGAAAAGGCTGAGAATTTCTCCGATAATATCATCTTCAACATGCCAAATGGTGTTATCGTACTTAATGAAGACCTTGAGGTCCAGCAGATCAACCGGGCAGCCAAGGAGATCCTTAACATTTCCCATAAAAGTGACATCCTGGGACAGCCGGTAATACGGATCCTGAATCCCGCCTCCTACCTGCAGGTTATGACTGCCGGAAGAAATATACATGATAAGCTGACGTACCTTGACGATTACCATAAATACGTGGAAGAAACCATCATCTATGACCGTACCTACCATATCATTATCAGCATCATGAAGGATGTAACCCTGGAGGAGACCTCACGGATCAAAAAGGAGAACCTGAACCAGCAAACCGTTGAGATTGCAGATAAGGTAATTGAGAAGCAGATGCGTGTCGTACAGGAAATTGCCTCCCTTCTGGGTGAAACAACTGCTGAAACAAAGATTGCCCTGACCAACCTAAAGGAGAGCTTGAAAAATGAATAGTCTATGTACCGATGTTGGCTACCTGAGCATTAATAAACATGGCGAACAGCTCTGCGGTGACCACGTGGAAATCGTAGAGGGTGATGATCATTCCTTAGTTCTTGTCCTGGCCGATGGCCTGGGCAGCGGTGTGAAGGCCAATATCCTGTCCACCCTTACCTCCAAGATCATCTCTACTATGATGGCGAACCACATGTCAATTGAAGATTGTGTTACTACCGTTGCTTCCACCCTTCCTGTCTGTGAAAAACGGGGAATTGCTTATTCCACCTTTACCATCATACATGTCATCAACAGCAAAACCGCCAAGGTCATCCAATATGACAATCCGCAGGTAATCTTTCTGAGAAACGGTGTCAACTGTGAGTACGACATGACCAGTGTACAGATTGGCGATAAGAATATCCTGCAATCACGGATTGACCTTTCCCCCGGGGATGTCCTCGTCGCCATGAGCGATGGTGCCGTCTATGCAGGAGTTGGCAAGAGATTCAACTTTGGATGGCAGAGAAAAAATATCATAGACTTCCTGGAGGTTGCTTGTGAAAGCTCCTTTTCCTCCAAAATGATATCTACAATTTTGCTTGAGCAATGTAATCAGCTATATGGTGGCGCTCCCGGTGATGACACTACCATTGCTGCCGTGAAAATAAGAAAACGTAAACCGGTAAACCTGCTCATTGGCCCGCCATCAGATCCTGATGACTTAGAAACAATGCTCAGCCGGTTCTTCTCAAAGGAAGGAAAGCATATTGTATGCGGAGGCACCACCTCCTCCCTTGCGGCAGAATTTCTGGGTAAGGAGCTCCGTACAGGCCTGGATTACCAGGATCCCGAAATCCCTCCCCTCTCAGAAATTGAGGGAGTTGACCTTGTTACAGAGGGAGTCATTACGATAAACCGCGTCCTATATTATGCACGGAATTATCTTGAGGACAACACCTATTATCTCCAATGGAGCTACCGCAAGGATGCCGCCTCCCAGATTGCAAGGATCTTATTTGAGGAAGCGACGGATATAGACTTTTATGTAGGCCGGGCAATGAATCCTGCCCACCAGAACCCCAACCTCCCCATCAGCTTCAATATCAAGATGAGGCTGATTGATGAATTGTCGGAGTGCCTGCGTAAGATGGGGAAGAATATTGCTGTGGATTATTATTAGCAGGTTTCGTATTCCTGCTAAAGGTTTGATATTTATATTTTATGGTCTTTTGATAAGCGAGACGTCCCGGTTTCTAAATTATCAAACGGCGGCTTTTTCCAAGCCGCCGTTCTCTATTCCCCTACAGGAACTATTTACTTATGCCATACCATATTTTCTCAGCATATTTTGTGTATAACTCAAAAGATAGGCCGCTTCCCTGTCCCTGTATTCCGGCGACATATCCTGCTCCATATCCCTCCATACGCAGATATCCCTGCCAACCTCATTTCCCTGTGCCACAAATGGCTCCGAAACAATACGCCCTTTAAAATTAATGTCTGCCAAGGCTTTAAATATCTCGTCAAAATTAATATGCCCGCGTCCGGGACATCTCCTGTTGTTATCCCCTGTATGGATACTGACCAGCTTATCTCCTGCAAGGTGGATTGCTTCCGTAAAGCTATTCTCTTCAATATTCATATGGTATGTATCCAGTAAGACCCCTATATTCGGAGAACCCACGGCATCCACGTAAGCCACAGCCTCTTCTGCCGTATTGATCAGGCAGCCTTCAAACCTGTTCACCGCTTCAACACAATAGGTCACCCCATAATCCTCTGCAGTTTTTATAATTTCCCCCATGGACTTTAAGGAATTTTCCAAAAGAGGAGCTTTCCCTAAAACCGGGTCAACATCGCGGCATCCCCAGCCTGCATAGCTAACCCCGGAAAGAACCTGGCCGCCCATATAGCCGATACGTCCAACCACTCTTTTTAAATATTCTACACCACCCAGACGAACAGCTTCATCCTTGCTGGAAACATCATACTTGGGATCCAGCCCCAGACTATAGGTTAATTCAATTCCTAACTCTTCTGCGGCCTGGCGCATTTCATCCATATGGTCATAAGACATGTCCAGTAATGACTGTGCCTGAAACTCCAGGATATCAAAGCCAATATCCTTAGCCTTTTTCATATACTTAATATGATCCACATCCCAGGTATTCTCCCAAAAGTTAATAAAAATCCCCAACTTATTCATAACCTTACTCCTTCCGAAGCCTGCCCTTTAAGCAGCTTCCTATCAATTAAAGTTAATCAGTAGCTTCATTCTATCATTATATTTCATTTAGGGAGCTTTGGCAATCACTTAGAGAACATTTTATAAAACATTTTATAAAAGAATTAATAAAATATCCCCATAACATTATACAATAAGACATTCAACAGAATAACTAAAATGCCCATAAAAAAAGAACCTTTGCAGCTTCAAATCAGCTGCAAAGATCCTCATGCTAACTTCCTATTATCAATAAAGTCTAATATAACCACTCAAAATCCGGATATTTTAAAATTGCTTTTCCCCGGATAGTATCCTTTTTAACAAATTTCTCCGTCCAATATCTTGCATCCCAGGATATGTTCCGGTTGTCACCCATCATGAAATAGCAGCCTTCAGGAACCTCATACGGCCCAAAGCTTCCCTCCATTGGCTCTTTAAGATAATCCTCTTCCAGGGCAGTTCCATCAATATAGACCACTCCGTCAGTGACTTCCACTGTTTCACCCGGCAGCCCAATTACCCGTTTAATATAATCTTCCTCCGGTGTGTCTGGAGCCTGGAACACTACAATATCACCCCGCTTGGGATTAGCGAAAAGGTAAGCTAACCGGAAGGTGATCACTTTATCATCTACCATGATCGTATTTTCCATCGACGCTGTCGGCGGGCTGACCTTATAAATTACCAGCTTATTAATCAACAAAGCTAATACAACTGCAATGACAATAACTAATACCCAATCAAGTATTTCCTTCAGTGCCTTATTTTTTGTCATGTAGACCTCCTTATGCCGCAAAGCATACCGTATAATCTACAATTATACCCTGAGTGCGTTTTTTTGTAAACAAAAACAAGTCCTTCCAGCCAAAATATTATGATATTCCAGGGGCTTTTCCGGAAAAAATTACACCTTGGCTACAATAAAGCTTGATCCTACTACCATCCATAGGCCGGGGAAAAAATTCATGATCTGCCATACTCCGCCGCCACGCAGCCCCAGCTCCGGCATCAGCGGCAATTTCGCATTCATGCTCCGGACATCATCAAACCATACCACATGGTCGACCCCATTTGCATCCGTATAATTGAAAAACGGGGATGCTGCTACCTCATCAAAGTTAATTTCAACTCCATAATTGGAAGCCCTCCAAACCGCCTCCTGGTTCGAAATAGATTCTGCTTTTGTCACTCCCTGGACAAAGGGCAGCGGCCAGTCATAGGCGTAATTTGGTATTCCCATCAGGATTTTACCCGGATCAATTACGGATACCCCATACTCCAGTACCCTTCTCACATTATTCAGCGGTGCTGTTGCCATTGGGGGCCCGTAGGTGTATCCCCATTCATATGTCATCAAAAGTACTCTGTCTGCAATGGCACCAATCCTCGGATAATCATGGGCCTCATAGAGCAGCCCCGTCATTGTCCCTGAGGTCTTGGGCGCAAGCGCTACAAAGGTTATAAAGCCTTCCTGGTCCAGCCGGGTGTTAACCGCGCTGATAAAATTTATGAATGCTTCTGTGTCCTCCGGCAAAATGAATTCAAAATCTATATCCAGTCCCCGGTATCCCTTAGCCTCCATCGTTGCTACGATGGCTTCGATCAATGCGGCCTGCCCTTCTGGATTGGCAAACATATCATGGGCTATCCCTGTATCAAAGGCACCTTCCGCATTCATAGGAGCCAGCATCATTATGGGGGCAACCCCAAATTCCTGTGCCAATGCAATTAATTCCGAATCATCCAAGGGCACCAATTCACCTTGGGCAGTAAACCCATAGGTGAAGAGTGACAGATAGGTCAGAAACGGCAGGGTTTCCCTTAATACCGCCCTGTCAATGAAAGGATATGCATAGCCGTTTAATTCAATCGTGTCAATCTTCTCATCACCCTCGTAAGTAATTACCAGAACCTCCCCGGGGGTCAATGATTCCCCCGTGGCCTTCTGGGGATTGTTTTGCATGATTTGGTTTACGCTCACATCATATTGCCCGGCAATCGACTGCAGGGTATCGCCAGCTACGATGGTATGTGTGATATCCGGTCTGCGTATGCCAATGCTCTGGCCTATAACAAGCCTCTCCGGATTTGGTAGCTCATTTTCCAGGATGATCATCTCCTGGCTTATATCATATTGCTGTGCAATCGATGTAAGTGTATCTCCTTCCCTCACAATATGGATCGTCATCGCGTATATTGCCTCCGGCCAAATAACATTTAGTATTAATATATGCTTTATAAAATAGTTTGTGAAATGCTTGCATCAAAAGTTGTCTTAGCATATAATAGGCTTCGAGGTAATTAAAGAATATTTGACAGGTAAATCCTCGCATAGGAGGAAAAATTCTTCCTTAGAAGAAAGAATTATGGAGGTAACTATGAATAACTTCAAAGAAATAGCACCAGACTCAATTAAGAAAAATGTCTTTCAGGCCATTGGGAAAGAGTGGATGTTAATTACAGCCCGTGATGGTGACAAAGTGAATACAATGACTGCTTCCTGGGGAGGTTTAGGCGTAATGTACGGTAAGAATGTCGCCTTTATCGTTGTTCGCCCACAACGTTATACCAGGGAATTTATCGATAATTCAGAGTCTTTTTCACTGAGCTTTCTGGATAAAAGCTACCGTAAGGTCTTAAACTATCTGGGCACCGTATCCGGCCGTACAGAGGATAAAATAGCACACTCCGGCCTGACCCTGCTGCAGGAAGGCGATACTCCTTACTTTGGAGAGTCCCGGCAGGTTTTCATCTGTCAGAAGCTCCTCAGGCAGCCACTGACGGAAGGCTCCCTGCTACTTAATAACCTGGATTCCAACTTTTATCCAAACAAGGATTACCATATCCTATATATTGCCGAAATAACAAAAGCCCTAAAGGCAACCAGATAAAGAAATCCCTGAACGAAGCAGGAAAAGCTGCTTCGTTCAGGGATTTTTTGTAGGAATGGATCAAATCCACTTCCACAAAGTTATATTTTATCCATTCCCTGATTACTTCTCAATTCCCTCCCTAGCCGGAATTCCTTTATCATAGGGATGCTTTATTTTCTCTATCCCGGATACATAATCGGCAATCTCAAGGAGCTCCTCTGCAGGATCCCTTCCCGTTAATACCACTTCCAAATGCTCCGGCTTCGTCTCCAGGAACTTAAGCAGCGCTTTCCTGTCAATCAGCTCAAAATTGTATGCTGCAATAATTTCATCCAAAATCAGCATCCGGTACTCCTCTTTCCTCGCTGCCTCCAGTACTTTTACAAGATAATTGCTATAGGTCTCCCTCGCGTCCTGTTTCGTGCCCTCCGCCATCCTAGAGTAAAAGCCAAAGGTCTCACCGCATAGCTCCACATGGATATGCCCAATCTTTTTTAATATACTCAGCTCACTGGATTTGTTATCCTTTAAAAACTGTGAAAATAATACCTTACCGCCATTACCGGCACACCGTATTCCAAGCCCGACCGCAGCGGTTGTCTTTCCCTTTCCTGTTCCCGTATAGATATGGATCAATCCTTCCATCGCCACTCCTATCCGTGTATTTAATACACCCTAATATCTTTTAATATCCAACGCTTCAGCCCGGACTCCAAACTTCCACTCCACCTGCATTCAGATCCCGATTCTCCTGACAAAAGTCTTTTTTATACTAATGAAGTGAATATGAGTGTATGTATATTCACTTCACAGCCTAGATCCGGGCTATTTGCCGCCCGACTCATCCAATATGTTATATATCTCCTCCATATGGAGATGCTGCCTTAAAGTATCTGCTAAAATATTATATTGCATTTCCTTATGCTCAGCATAATCCCTTATGCTGTCCTGGTCCAGATCAATATCCTTTGCCTTCGCAAGGCAGGAAATCAGCTTTGCCGCCACCTTTTCCTTGTCAAAGATGCCATGGATATAGGTTCCGTAAATATTACCGCGATATGCACCATCAGCTTTGCGCTCATCATCTATTATATTAGAAACACTGGACAGCGCAGGAGACTTCTCACGGAAGGTTGAGATTCCCATATGGATTTCATAGCCCTCGACACCTTCCCCTGACAGATCCGCCAACACTCCATCCAGCTTCTGAAAGCTTCCAACTACCCTGGTTCTGACCTTATTCCCCTGAAATACCGTATCCATGGGCAACAGCTTCATTCCCATTATGGATCCACCGGCCTCCACTCCGTCCGGGTCACTGATATGCTCCCCAAGCATCTGAAAGCCTCCGCAAAGTCCAAAGATCACCTTATT
>JARKQP010000255.1 GCA_029974875.1 Mobilitalea sp. | reverse complement strand
CTTTTCCCTTCATAGTGCATGCCTTGATTTTAGCATAGCTCCAGGCTATTGATAATCAGAAAAGAGGAGTGGATTATCAACCATAGATTGATAATCCACTCCTCTGGATCCCATAAAAATCCTTTAAAATAATTTTAATACTTTTTCTTCAGCCAAGGTATGCAGCTGGTCAAATATCTCCTTAAATTTACTATCCAAAGGATACATTGCTACCATTTTAAAGTTGAACCCGTAGCCCTCCGGCAGGTCAAAATAATGTAAGGAGGACCATTTCATACTTTCGAACAGCTTTGGCATAACCGCAAAATGATTATCCGTCTCAAGGTTAGCAAGCAAGGAATTAAAATTCGTTACATAGTGAAGCTCTTTTCCCCGGATTCCTCTGCAATAGCCGTCCTCTTCCAGGTTCATTTCCCTCTTTATCAGCAAAAAAGGAACCTCTTCCAAGTCCTTCTCGGTAAGCCTTTCCTTAACCACCCAGGGATGGTATAAAGAGACGACAATCTGGGCAGGGGTCTCAAAAAACTCTATGATTTTGGCCCGTTCAAAGACTTCATATTCGTGGATATTCGTAATGCTTAAGTCCGTGGCGCCGGAGACTAGCCATCGGTTCACCTCATCCAGTTCCCCGGCAATTACTTCAATATATAATTCCCGGTCTATTGCCTTTAGGAACTGGATGACCGGATTTACCACTTCTTTTTTTGAAATGGCCTGGAAAAAGCCGATGCGGACCGTCTTCTTTTTCTTCAGAAGATAGGCCTCCATCCTATCGCAGGCCTTCCTATAATCCTCAGCTACCGGACCAAATTTCTTCCTCAGCTCTTCCCCGTACTCCGTAAGCCTTACCTTCCTTGTGGTGCATTCAAAGAGCGGCATCTTTAATTCATCCTCAAGCATCTGGATATTTTTATTCAATGCCTGGGTTGAAATATATAGCTCTTCTGCCGCCTTACTGAAATTTAAAGTCTCTGCAACCTTTAAGAAATATTGTATCTTTCTAAAATCCGGATTCATACCCTGACACCCCATACCATAGCCTTCTTAAGCCTCTGCTACTGCCATACTGCTGCTTTGTTATGCAACCTTAAAACTGCCCATTTCCATTTATGTCTTCCATGCTTCCAATATCATGCTGTACACAGTCCCAATGCTCTGCCAGCTTACCATTTTCAATACGGTACATATCAAAGACCTTATTCTCCATTCCATTTACACCCATGGTGCATTTGAAAAATACGACTACCAGATCCCCCTCGCAGACGATATGGTGGATCTCCATCTTTGGCTTCATGGAGAGGAATTTTTCAGCGAATTTCAAAAAACCGGCCTTACCGTCCGGAACAGTGGGATTGTGCTGCTTGTAGGAATCCAGCATATATTCGTCCAGGTTGGATAAATCCCAATTATTAAATACCTCATCATAAAATTTCAAAATTAATTCCTTATTTGACATGTCCTAAGATCTCCTTTGTTTATTTGCATGGATAATTGTAAGACCCATAGCTAAATTAAGCCGTCCTCCAATTACCTTCCATATATACAAATCATAACGGTATCCTGGGTAATTTGCAAGAGTTTCCGTCCATGGGTCATTGTATGCCCATTATATCAGCTATTATGTTCGTTGCCATATTAGCTATTATGTTCGTTGCCATATTAGCCATCATATTCGCTGCCATCTTGGCCACTATGCTAGTTGCCATATCTCCATTATATTCATTGTCATACTGGCTACTATATTAGCTGCCATATTCGAAGGTGTAATGAAGATATTCCGAAGTAAAAATGGCCGTAACTTCCAAGAGAATTATTCCATCCTCCAGTTGACAAATTAGGTCTATTGTTATAGACTTAATTTAGGTCGATAATTATAGACCTAAAATCAGACCTAAAATCAGACCCAAAACCAGACCCCAAAATACTTATTACCCCAAAAGGAGGTTTATCATTGGAAATCCATAAATTATGTGACAGCGACTACCGTTTCATGCTGATTGTTTGGGACAATGCTCCCGTCGGCTCCGGCAGGCTGGTAGAGCTTTGCCGGGAGGAATTAGGGTGGAAGAAGTCGACTACCTATACTACGATCAAAAAATTAAGTGAGAAAGGTTTCATCCGCAATGAGAATGCGACTGTCTCCATCCTTATCCCAAAGGAGAAGGTCCAGGCCCTGGAGACGGATTACTTCCTGGAGCGTACCTTTGCAGGCTCCCTTCCCCAATTTCTGACCGCCTTTCTCGGAGGAAGCGGAAAGAAAATTACGAGCACGGAAGCTGAGGAACTGAAACGGCTGATCGATTCCCATAAGGAGGCGTGACATGGAACTACTGCAGGATATTTTTCTCCATATGCTCAATATGGGTATTACGGCGGGCTATGTCATTCTCGCTGTCCTGCTCATCCGGCTTTGCATCAAAAGGGCTCCAAAGGTATTTTCCTACGGCCTATGGGCCATTGCCGGCTTCCGCCTGGTCTGCCCCGTTTCCTTTTCTTCCGCTGTAAGCATCTTCAATTTGACCAGCGCGAAAAATGGGACCGACGGGACACTTAACTATGTTTCATCAAATGCGGGCGATATAACCTCAAACAGCGCAGCTATAACCTATGCGGTCAACACTATTAATAAGCAAGCCCAGTACATCTCCGCACCTGCAACCTCCCTGTCCCCCATGCAGATCCTCCTGTCGGCGGCAGCCTTGCTATGGATTGCCGGTATGGTCCTGATTTTCACCTATAGCACCATTTCCTATTTCAGATTGGGCCGCCGTATCAATAATGCAGTCCGGCTGAAGGATAATGTTTACCAGAGCGATGCCATCTCCTCCCCCTTTGTCATGGGCATCCGAAAGCCCAGGATCTATATTCCCTTCCATATGGAGGAGCCGGAATTAAGCTATGTCCTGCTGCATGAGAAGTACCATATCAGGCGCTTTGATTACCTGGTAAAGCCATTTTCCTTCCTGCTGGCAACGGTGTACTGGTATAACCCCCTGGTCTGGCTGGCATATCTTTGTATGTGCAAGGACATGGAAATGAGCTGCGATGAGAAGGTAATTAAGGATATGGGTGTGTCCGTCAAGAAAAATTACAGCATGTCCTTATTGGCCTTTGCCACAAACCACAGGCTTCCCAGGGTCAGCCCCTTGGCCTTTGGTGAAATCAGCATAAAAAGCAGGATTAAAAATATACTAAATTACAAAAAAACCAAGCTATGGGTTACCATAATAATTACCATCATCTGTCTTGTCACTGTAGTGACCTGCATTGCAAACCCGGCGGCAAAATCAGCCCAGCCTGATACAAAGAAGGAAGCAGAGGCTGTGGACGATTCCGGTACCTCAGACCTTGCCAGCCAGCTGTATGCAGTAAAAAATGCCTATATCGGAAACCCTTCCGCCAATGGAAAATTACTGAGAACCCTCGGTATCGGGGAACAGCTTGGAAACTTTACCCTTGAACTGGAGACCTCAGAAAGGCCTTATGTCCTGAGAATGAACTTTGATCACGAGGTCTATGACCGGGATGATTTTGATAACGGAATGATCCGCTATGCAACCTTATTATTGGCCCTTATCGGGAATGCCGACGAGATCCAATGGAGCTACCCGTATACGGAGGCCGGTGAGCCAGTGCGGATCACTGTCTACTGGGATTCCAGGAACCTGAAGCTCCTCGGCATTGACGATATTAAAGGCTACGGAGAATCCGCCCCCAAGGTTCAGGAGCTAATTGATTTTATGGATAACCGCGGCTTTGGTACAGCCCTGGCATCAGCTTTCAATGTGACAGATAACGAGGATGGTTTCCCCCAGGACGGCAAATATCTAGTCATGAATGACCTTCTGGGACAACGGGACTGGGGCAGCCTGACACTGAAGGATTGGAAGGCCTATGGCAATGCCGCTATGGAGGGCACCGGGGATCCCAATTCCTATAATTCCTACCTCACCTTTGAACTGACCTATGGCGCTGATCTTTACAAGCTTCAGATATCCTACCTGAAGGCAGACCAAAGCATTGACCTGATTAATTTAACAAGGCAGTCCGATATGGCATCACTCCTCCTATACTCGGCAGATCCCAAATACCGCACAGATACGGATCTTGCGAGCTTCCTGAATACAAAAGTTGACATGGGCAGCTATCTGACCTACCAACTACCTGCATCTATGGTTAACAGCGGTTTCTATGCCACCTTGGGAAATGCCGGCGGTAACTTATTCCTCCTGGGCGGAGAAATGCCGGCGGAGACAAAGCAGGCTCCAATTGAATGGCATATTCCCATTGAATGGTATGCCCCAGGCGGTGTCCTGCTCCTACCCTCGGATTCCCCTTCCCCTTATGTAAGCTTTAAGGATGGAGGGCTGGTAGATGGCACCCTCCAGAACAATCATACGGAAGTCCTTGATAAGCCTGTCATCCTTAAGGGGCTTTCAGAGCAGGCCGTATTAGTCAAGGTCCAGCATGACCTGTATACGTCCTCTGAGCTTGATGCTGCAGAGAAGGAAGGCAATCCCATCTCTACCGTGGAGCAGACCGGTACAATGTATGAGATCTATTTTGCCAGGGAAGGCGGGCATACTGCTTATTGCATTTTCTTAAATGCTAAATATTTTACGTATGATGAGGCTATGGCGCTGGCAGGCAGCGTGAGGTTTACAGACCAGGCGTTTAAATGAGTATATAAAAGCAGATGACAAACTTCATTATGAAGTCCGTCATCTGTTTTTATTTTTATTCGTCCAAAAGCTTGAAAAGCTATGAAAAATCTCCTGCCTATCTGCTTAATTTCACAATAATCCTGTCAGCAGTTCCCTCCTCCGGTGTCAGTACCGTATCATTCCCCTGAGCCTCTGCCTTTGCCCCTGTAACCGAGTGTACCTTTGCATTTACCAAGCGGATCGTGTAAGGCTTTCCTGCTTCAATCCCAAAGCTGATTGCATCACCCTCCACGGCTGCCGTAAGCTGCGCTTCCTTCGTCGTCCCTTTATAAACTACGCATTCCGCCCGACCCTTTAATTCATATGCCTGGAATTCCACATGCTCCCCATAGTCATAGTCCGGTACATCCTCCCTGCTGCCCTTTGCAATAATGGAATTCTCCCTGGCAAATATGGGCATGTGCAGATAATCATAAGTCTTCTCATACCATTTTCCACCGGACAGCCTCTCCCCGGTCAGGTAATCCGTCCAAACTCCCTCCGGGAGGTAGAAACGCCCAATGCTCTTCTCGTTGAAAATCGGAGCCACCAACAGGCTGTCGCCGAACATGTACTGACGGTCAAGATAGTGGCAGTTATAGTCCTCCGTAAATTCCATAACCATACTGCGCATCATCGGAATGCCGGTCAGGGAGGTCTTTACCGCATTGGCATAGATGTAGGGCATTAAGGACATCTTCAGTCTTGTGAAGAACCGCAGGGTATCCACTGCCTCCTCCCCATAATTCCAGGGTACACGGTAGGAGCTGCTGCCATGGAGGCGGCTATGGGTAGAGAGCAGGCCAAAGGCAGACCAACGCATGTATACATCCGGGGCGGAGGTGTCTTCAAAGCCCCCGATATCATGGCTCCAGAAACCAAAACCGCTGCTGGTTAAGGATAATCCGCCCCTCAGGCTCTCTCCCATGGATTCATAATTGGCAGCACAGTCGCCTCCCCAATGAACCGGGAACTTCTGGCCTCCGGCGGTGGCGGAGCGTGCAAAAAGAACCGCTTCCCCCCTGCCCTTCTTCGCTTCAATCACCTCATACACGGTCTTATTATAGAGATAGGAATAGAAATTGTGCATTTTCTCCGGGTCTGCCCCATTATGGTAAACCACATCCGTAGGAATCCTCTCGCCGAAGTCTGTCTTGAAGCAATCAACTCCCATATCCATCAACTCCTTCAGCTTATCGCCATACCACCGGCAGGCCTCCGGATTCGTAAAATCTACGATGGCCAGCCCTGGCTGCCACATATCCCATTGCCATACATCACCATTCTTACGCTTTAAGAAATATCCTTTTTCCATACCCTCCTGAAAGAGGGCGGACCGCTGTCCCACATAGGAATTGATCCATACACACACCTTGATTCCTTTCTCATGGATCTTCTTAAGCATCCCGGCAGGATCCGGAAATACATTGTTGTCCCAGCAAAAATCAGTCCAGTGGAACATCTTCATCCACAAGCAGTCGAAATGGAATACCTTCAAGGGAATACCCCTCTCCTGCATCCCATCAATAAAGCTGAGGACTGTTTTCTCATCATAGTCGGTCAAAAAGGAGGTGGACAGCCAAAGCCCAAAGGTCCATTCCGGAGGTAGTGCGGGCTTTCCTGTAATGTCCGTATACCTCATTACCACCTCCTTCATGGTCGGTCCGTTAATCAGAAAATAATCCAGGCTTTCTCCCGCTACACTAAAGGACGCCTTCGTCACGGCTTCCGAACCAATTTCAAAGGAAACCCTTTCCGTATGGTTAACAAATACCCCATAGCCCCGGTTTGACAAATAAAAAGGAATATTCTTATAGGATTGCTCCGTTCCTGTTCCCCCGTCCTCATTCCAGATATCGATGGACTGGCCGTTCTTAACAAAGGGTGTAAAGCGTTCCCCCAAGCCATAGACCAGCTCCCCTACCGACAGTCCCAGCTGCTGGCGCATATAGGAATTTTCCGTATCGTAGCTGTAATAGGTTCCCTTCCAATCTGTTTTAACATAGGAGAGATCCCTGGCCCCGCTTCTCGTCAGTAGCTCCCCGTCCCTTTCATAGCGCATGGACCAATTCTCCTTATCGATAACCAGCCTCAGCTGTCCGCTATAAACGGTCAGGCTCTTCTCATCCTCCTCTAGCTCCAGCGGGGAAGGCTCCGGAAGGTTAAGCTCAAACCTGGTCATCCGGTCTTCCTTCACACCCATATAGTGGCAGGTCTGAACCCGGATCACCTCCGGCATCGGTGCCGTTATCCTAATCGTGAGTACGGCTCCGTCAAACTGCCTCGTGGGGGCGATAATTACAAGCTCCTCCCTTGACCTCTCAATTTCATGAATCCTGACCGGGCTAAATACCTCATGCCCTTCCTTCAGTAACCATGCACCATTTTGAACTCTCATCCTATTCTCCTCCTTAATCTTTATAAATCATGATATGGTCATACCGGTTTCCCCACTGCATCCGAATGGATGCGCTCCCTCATTTGTCCGGGCGTACATTGGAACCGGTTGTAAAACAGCTTCCTAAACAGCTTATAATTCTTAAAGCCGTGACGCCGCAGAACCTGGTATAGCGGCAGATCCGTATCCGTCAAGTCCCGGTAAATATGGGATAACCTGATCTCATTTAGGTATTCCAGGTAAGTGATCCCCATGCACTTTTTAAAGTACCGGCAGAAGTATTCCGGCTGCAGGTAGATGACCCCGGCAATCTCAGCAAGAGAAATTTCCCTGGCATAATGCCTCTCAGTATAATCAATGATTTCCCCCAGCCGGCTCCTGTCCTTATAGGTATCCAATACCTCACTGGTAGCTGCACGGTTACTCCTAAAATCATGGTACAGCCGGTACAAAAGCTCATAGACAAGGCTATGGAAACGGAATGCATATCCTTCTTCCTTTTTATCCAGGGTTTCCTTCATGCCCAGAATGATTCTTTTTAATTTCATAAGGCTTTTGCCGGCCCTTTCGTCACTTGTCTGCAGGGGTACCTCAAAAAAGGCCTTTTCCGAACCGGGAAGATGACGTTCCAGAAGCTTTAAGGGGATCTGGAGCAGTATACTCCGGTTTCCATTCATGTTCCTGGAGGAATGCACCACATTTGCATTGACCACCATGCACTGTCCGGCCTGCGCAGAAATGATTCGCTGGTCGATGAAAAAATCTGCGTCCCCCTCCAGAAAGTAAATAATCTCTACGGATTCATGCCAATGCTTCGTTACGTAGCTTCTGGGATCATGGCGGACAACAAAGGCAATATCCATGTCTTCATTTGTTAATATAGGCTCATGCCGGTATTCCTGATTATCCATAAGAACCTCCATATATCTGATTAAATTATAATCTATAACAGCAGGAAGGGCAACGGACAGGATAATATTGACCTATATAAAGTCAGGATAGGACTTGGTGGTGCGGGGCTTACAGGGTTTTATATTTGCCTTGGTTTTCATCCCGGGGGAGATGATGCCAAAAGCAATAAACTACGGCCTTGCATGCCGGTTAAAATAAGAGAACTAAAAAAGGCAGTGGAATCCTGGCTGGACCATAACTTTCGTTATGATTGCAACCATGTCATTCCACTACTCTTTTTACTTAATATTAATTATTGTTTGAACCCTATTCCCACATCATACCAATAAACTGCCTTTCTGTTCCTCGTATAATCCAGGCAGGATAGCAGCAAGATTATGGTACTCCCGGGCACAGTGCATTGCCAGCCCTTTCGGCTTGCCTGCGGGAACCTTGATAAAGGAAGGTAGCTTTTTCTTTGGCTTTTTATCAACCACATCATATCCTAACCAAAAACGGGAACGCAACTCAACCCCGCCCGGGATTTCCCTGACTACATGGCACATCATGGCCGGTATTTCCGGTACAAAGAAGGGGGACTTTGTTGACTTTACAAAGCCCACTCCGGCTATAATTGATTTTACATCAGAATTTTTTAAAAGTGATGTATCAAATCCATAGTCCTCCGGTGATTTGAAACGGATCCTGATCCTATCCGGTATCCCTGCCCCGATATCCTCAATGACCTCATGTGTTACCCCATAATTCTTTTCCTTCATCCCGACCTTGGGATCCAGTATTCTTTTTCTGTCCTCCCCGTTAATCTGCAGGTCGTAATGGCCTGTGGGCCACCAGATTTTATACCGTAATGGCTCCAGGGCATGCCAGGCAAACCACCAGTCAATTATTTCATCTGTAACTCCCGGCATTTTTACAATGCCTGATGCATAGCCTGTCCCATTGGGCAGGACACACCAGCCCCACTCAGAAGCCAGGTAACCCGGCTTTAGCAAATCATTTAAATCCTCAGGCATCAGAGCCAGAGCCGGATCCAAGGGCTTCTCCAGTTCCTTTAGCCTATCCTCCGCCGGTTTTGCAGGTTCATTATTAAAATAATCCGCATAGGACTTTGTTTTTTCCTCACTTGTTAAATGAAGGATATATTTCTCCATATCAATCCACCTCACAGTCCATGGGTAATTTATTTGATAAATATACAAGTCACGGCGCAATCAGCTGCAGCAGCCTTAGCTTTTCCCTGAAGCTCTTGCGGTATTTCCTCAAATAGGACGTCAATTTTATCCTCTACATAATTAATCTTAAATAGCTCTGGATACAGATCTTCACAAAGTCCGCACCGGATACAAAAATCTTTTATTTCAACCTTCATCATTAATTTCCTCCCCGTACATATTCATATGAGTTGTCAGCAGAGATAAAGCCCTGTGCAAAGCTTATGGTTGTTACACCGATTCCGCCCGTCGGAGGATTGCCCCAGACTTCCCCTGCTGCACAGTCACCAGCAGCATAAAGTCCCTTAATCACCCTGAAATCCGTATCAAGCACCTCACACTTCCCATTAATTTTTATTCCGCCCATTCCCTGGTATCCACCCTTGAATACCCGGAGTGCATAGAATTTACCGCGTCTGACAACACGCAGGAATTTTGGGTTTTTTGTGAACTCCTCATCGTACCCATTATCACAATATGAGTTATATTTCTGCAGGGTCTCCATTAAACCCTTCTGGTCAATTCCGGTTTTCCCGCAAAGCTCTTCTATTGTCCCTGTCATGAATATATGTTTGTTCCCTTTGACACTGATCAGTTCATCAAACTGCTCCTCCACATGCTCCAACCGCTCAGCCGGGAAGATATGGTAGATGTATTCCAGCCCCTCCCTTTCCATATGCAGCTTCGTATCCTCATCAAATATCAGATAGGCACATTTCTTTGGTTGGTTCGCAATTGATGTGCCCATCGTCATATGGTCATTAGACATACCCTCGTTAATAAAGCGTTCTCCCAACTGATTTACCCACAAATAGGGCTGTTCCTGCATCGTTCGTGTCTGATTATAAACAATCCATGGGTTATTTCCGATGATTCCCGGCCCAGGCACTAGATTATGGCCATTCACGCCCATAGCCCCCTTTGCCCCGCCAATCGCCCAGACTGCCAGCTGCCCGTCCCCCATCATCTTGGCATTGGGCTGTGTATTGAACAGGATGTTTCCATCCCCGTCACAATTGTTATTTGTATAGGTATGCCCCGTTGCTTCTTTGATCATATCCGGATTATCACTATATCCGCCCGATGCTACAATCAAGGCTTTACATGATATCTTTACTTCCTCTCCCCCCTTGGTTCGGGCAATTGCCCCTGTTACCCGGCCTTCTTCCTTTATAATGCTTTCAATCGCCGTATTGAAATATATTTCCCCTCCAAGGGAACGGATCTTCCTGGCCGCTTCCAGACAGATAATCGCCGCACCATGCCCCTTGCCCCTGGCTTTAAAGAAATAATAATCCCCGATATTATAGCCATTCGGAAAACCTCCGCAATAGCTTCTTTCCATTCCCATTTTCTCAAGCGGGGTCGGAACCACCATCTGGAAATCAATGCCGAAACCCTTAATAAACTCCGGAATCCTCCAGGTATTATTAATCCATGCCCTGACAACGGAAGGATTTGCACTATTAATTGTGTAATTCATATGTACGTCAAAGGCCTTGTCCTGGTAATCCCTATCATTTTTCACAGCCAGGGTCATCATAGGCGTATTGGATACGCCACCGCCCTGAAATGGCCTTTTCTCAAATACTGCTACCTTCACACCTTTTTCCAATAAGGTCAGGGCCGCACTCAAGCCCGCCAGGCCGCTTCCCATAACCGCTACATCGGTTTGTACCTGCAACATAATTTACCTCCTCAATCTGCATTGTATTGTCAAATTAGATATAAAATTAATGGTTTTGTGTTAAATATCTAACAAAAAAATCATATCACATAACAGACCTGTATTTTTTGTTATTTTGTATAAACCTTGATTATGAAATTAGTTTTTAATGTGCACTTTGCACATTGTTAAAATTTTATTTATCCGGCAATATATTTAGTGTTTATAATTATTTTGGAATTTGTTATTATGAAGATGGCACCCGCTATTTTCGGCCTTTTTGGCTAATTGCCAACAAGATAAGAAATACACAAAGAGCATGCACAAGAAGGGAGGTTTTTATGGAAATAACCTTAGATACCTTACTGTATAAGCTTAAGGATCTTAAGCCTGTTGTATTGTTACATGGAGACCATAAAAGGACTTACCATGGAATCAAGCACCTCACCAGAAATTCCGCCCAGTATCAGGCTGACTACATCTATGGAATAAGGTTAAGCTGGTTATATGAGGCAGCTGCTCCTATTAATTATAGTCTCACCTATCTGTGCATCAACGATTTAAACAAATCCCCTGAGGAGCTTAGGCAACATGACCTTAATATCATCCTTTTTGATCCCTCAATTGAGTTAGAATATCTATTCAACAGAGTACTTGATATCTACAACCATCTTGAAAAATGGGCCAACAGCATGCATATCTACTCCCTCAAGGGTAAGTCGCCCCAGCATCTCGTTGATTTAAGCGAAGGGTTCATAGAGCATCCCATGGTTATTTTTGATCCCAGCTTCGGTGTTCTTGCATACACAAAGCATATCCATACGGATTATATTCATTTTAACCAAACCATTAAACATGGCTACTCGCCTCCTGAGGTTATTAAAACCTTGGAGAAAACCACGCTTTTCCAACAGCTTTATACAAAAAATGAACCGGTCATACAAAGTGCCGCCGGCTGCAAAAACCTGACTAATATCTATGTTAAAATTGAAATCAAAGGTAACATAGCTGCATACATATCAATTTTTTGCAAGGAGCCTCCTGCACAGGGTTATATTGACACCATGAAGCTCTTCCTGGAGAACCTGACCCTTTATTTCCAACAATTTCTCCCTTTCCCCCGGACGGGAAATTTCATGTATGAATCATTTTTACAGGATTTGTTGGATCGAAAGGACATTTCTCTGTCAAGGATAGAGGATCAGCTTAAATATATTACAGAATTACCGCTCCGTTCTTATTTCAAGCTGGTCAAGCTAGTGTTCAGTGTCCTTGAGGGTATCCCTCTGGCTTACCTTGCAAGGGACATTGCCGGCAATATTAATAATGTAAGGCCTTTTATCTATAATGGCGATCTTTATTTGTTAAGGGATTATTCCACTGGGGACAGGGCAGCTAAATCCTTCTCAGACCAGGAGCTTCATTGCCTTGATGCTATTTTAACACCATACGACTATGTTTTTGGTGTGAGTGACGTTTTTAATAACATAACGGATATAAAAATTGCACGGAGCCAATGTGAGGCCGCTATCAGACTTCGGGATATCAAGGATATTTCCTATTACAGTAAAGCCGTTAATTTAAATAACGATACCTGTAATTGCCTGAATGACCGCGTCTTTGAATATGCCTGTCTATCTCCTTTCCATATGATAGACCTTGCCGCAAAGGAGTATCCGGTTGCTTCCTCACTTTCCAGCAACTATTTAAGGTTAGTTGCCTATGATAATGAGAATCAGACAGACTACAGCCAATTTTTGAAAATTTATCTGTTTCATGAGAGGAACTCCACGAAAACAGCCCAGGCCATGTTTCTTCATAGAAATACAGTTATCTACCGGATCCAGAAGATCCAGGAGATCCTTTCCTGTGATTTTGAGCGGATTGAGACAAGGCAGGAGTTCATACAATCCTTCCTAATCCAGGAGTATCTTAACTTAAGGCTGACTTAATGACAGCCCACTTCCTGGCTTATTCTTTGGGACAAAAAAAGAATGGCTGAAGTTGTCACATATTTTACAACAACTGCAGCCACATATTCTATTTACTTCCTCTGCTTTACAGCTTCAACAGCTGGACCGTCCCGCTCTCCAGCGAAGCCTTCACATCAATGATCCGCTGATTTGATGAGCCACGGAACTGCAGGCTGATATCCTTTAAGTCCTCTACAAACTCACCGTCCACCAAAACGTCAATATTACTTAACAGCTCCTTCGTGGATTCACAGTTTGCGCGGCTGTCACCGAGCAAATCACTTTCGTAGGTATATCCCGTATAGCACCAGATGTCCTTCCCGGGGAATAAGCTCTTTAACCTTTTGACAAAGGGCAGGAGCACCCGCTGGTTCTGCGGCTCCATTGGCTCTCCGCCCAAAAGCGACAGGCCATTGATATATTCATGGGAAAGAGCCTTGATCAGCTCCTCCTGCGTTTCCTCCGTAAAGGGCTTGCCATATCCAAAATCCCAGGTTTCACTGTTAAAGCACCCCTCACAATGGTGGGTACAGCCTGAGACAAACAGGGACACTCTTACTCCAAAGCCGTTTGCGATATCCGTCTTTTTAATCATTCCATAATTCATATTATAAGTGAAGCACCCTTTCCTTTATTTCCTGGGTTCTTCCCTGGTTCCAGAACTGAGTACCGATATAGCCGCAGGTCCTGCGTGCCACATTCATCTTATCCTCATCCCGGTTACCGCATTTCGGGCATTCCCATACAAGCTTTTTGTGCTCATCCGTAATGATCTGTATCTCACCGTCAAAGCCGCACTCCTGGCAGCAGTCGCTCTTCGTGTTAAGCTCCGCATACATGATGTTGTCATAGATAAAGCGGATTACCTGAAGAACCGCAGGGATGTTATTCTGCATGTTCGGTACCTCGACATAGCTTACGGCTCCGCCTGTGGAAAGGGACTGGAAGCCAGCTTCAAATTTTAGCTTTGAGAAAGCGTCGATCTCCTCCATAACATGGACATGATAGCTGTTTGTGATATAGCTCTTGTCTGTAACTCCCTTTACTACCCCGAAGCGTTTTTGCAGGCATTTTGCAAATTTATAGGTAGTGCTTTCAATCGGGGCTCCATAGATGCCAAAGCCCAGCTTGGTTTCTGCCTTCCATTTATCGCAGGCAATGTTCATATATTTCATGACATCCAGGGCAAAGGAGGTAGCCTCCGGATCCGTATGTGATTTTCCGGTCATGTACTTTGTACACTCATACAGGCCTGCATATCCAAGGGAAATTGTGGAGTAACCGCCATACAGCAGCTTGTCTATGGTTTCTCCCTTCTTAAGCCGTGCCAGGGCACCGTGCTGCCATAGGATGGGGGCTGCATCCGATAAGGTTCCCTTCAGGCGTTTGTGGCGGATCATAAGAGCATTGTAGCAAAGCTCCAACCGGTCATCAAATATTTCCCAGAATTTCGTCATATCCCCGCCGGAGGACAGAGCCACATCCACTAAATTGAGGGTTACCACTCCCTGATTAAAGCGGCCATAGAATTTGTAATTGCCCTGCTCATCCTTCCAGGGGCTTAGGGCACTCCGGCAGCCCATAACGGGGAAGCAGTTTCCTTCCTTAAGCTCCTTCATCTTCTTTTCTGAGATGTAATCGGGTACCAGCCTCTTTGTCGTGCATTTTGCTGCAAGCTCGGTCAGATAATAATACCCGGAGCCCTCTGTTACATTATCCTCTTCCAGGACATAGATTAATTTCGGGAATGCAGGCGTAACCCAGATTCCGGCCTCATTTTTTACTCCCTGGATACGCTGCTTCAAGGTTTCCTCAATGATCAGAGCCAGATCCTTCTTCTCCGCCTCATTCTTC
>JARKQP010000225.1 GCA_029974875.1 Mobilitalea sp. | reverse complement strand
AATTTTCCTATGGTTACACTGCCCCGGGAGTCCGTCGCCACGGCATAAATCTTCTCATTTTCCCTCGCCAGCTCAAGTAATTTTGCTGTAAATGCTTTTCTGCAGGATACCTTTGCCATGTTACGACACCTCCATTCCTTTCTTCATCAGGTCTGCCTTAATTTGTTCATATTCCTCGGCCTTTGGAATATTGTGATGCCAATCAGCCTTATTTTCCATAATGGAGGAGCCATAGCCTTTTATTGTGTCCGCAATAACCACCGTAGGCTGCTTGCCCTTCCGCTCCCTCAGAGCCGGGATTAATTCGTCGTAGTTATGTCCGTTGCAGGTCACCACATGGCACCCAAAGGCCTGGTACTTCCCAGCCAGGTTATCCAGGGGCATGACATCCTCCGTGCCGCCGCTGATCTGAAGTCTGTTCCGGTCAATGATCATAGTCAGGTTATCAAGCTCGAACTTTGCTGCCGCCATAGTGGCTTCCCATATGGAGCCCTCTGCCTGTTCCCCGTCGCCCATAAGCACATAGACATGGGCGGCGGAATTCCTGTTCTTAAGGGAAATTGCCATTCCTACCGCTGCGGATAATCCGTGGCCAAGGGCACCTGTTGCTATTTCAATTCCATTGATACCCTTTGTCGGGTGCTCTGCAAGCTTTGTCCCGAACCTGGTATAGGTTTCCAGCTCCGACTTATCAAAAAAGCCACAGTCTGCCAGCACTGTATACAGAGCCTCAGAGCAATGTCCCTTACTTAAAATAAAGCGGTCCCTCTCCGTATCATGGGCCTTGATCTTTTCTACCTCCATAACGGAGTAATACAGGCTGGTCAGGATATCCAGACAGGACATGCTGCCGCCGATATGCCCCGACTTCTTACTGTATACCATTTCCAAGACATCCAGTCTTCTATCAAACGCGATCTTTTTTAATTCCATCTGCCTCTCCTTTTCTTAAAATTAATCACCAAAATAGTACTTAAATTTTGCGCACATATCATCCAGGATAAATCTTGCGTCAATTTCGTCATAAATACGGATCTGTCTGCTGCCCGGCTTTGACAGATCATAGCTTCCGTCCGGGAGTAGGTCACAGGGTGCAGATGCCATATGCCATTTTCCAATGCTCGGATTATGGAGGAGTCCGACACATGGAGAATCGCCTAAGGACCAGGATTCCGCATTACAGAATACATCCACATCCGTAGCGTCCATCTGCATAAAGCCAGGGGAACCGGAGCCGTCCTCAACCTTGCTCTGCACCACCCGCTCCGATATAATGGCACGGATACTATTCATGATCTTTTTCCCCTTAATCATGGTGTTTTCATACAGGTATCTGCCGATTTCCCCGCAGGGATAGATCCTTGTTAAAATCTCGGCGAAGGAGAACCGCATGGTGGTATATACATTCATGGGTACCTGCCATAATTTCAGGTTTGATTTAAATAAGATCCTGGCCGCATTTAAGTCGTTGTTCTGGTTAAACTCCCTGCCGCCATGGGGATAAGCGCCACCGCCGATCCAAATTACGGTCAGGCGGTCTGCAATCTTAGGCTCCATCAGATAGGCACAGGCAAGATTCGTAACTGCGCCCTGGTGGCATATAAATAAGGGTCTTGGGTCGTCCTTCATGGCCTCTTCAATGAGGAACCTGGCTCCCTCATTCTCAATGGGAGTATTCTCGTCTACCAGCGCTGCCGGTGCCCCGTGAAGGATATTTACCTCACCCTTCAGGCCCATAAGCTCTGTTACCTTAACAATTTCATCATAGCTGGCCTGCTCGGAATCCTCTTCCCCATAATGGGCCGCTATGATCCCCTTAATATCAAGCTTTGGTGTCATCAGAAAATGCGCCACCGCATATTGGTCATCACATTCACAGTTACAGTCCGTGTCAACAATTACCCTTAAGCCTTTTTCAAATGGAAATGGAACCGGCAATTTTTTTAACATTATCATACCTCCGTGTTATGCTTTTTTCTTTTCTCCGCCCTAATTCCTATAACAAATCTAATTCCCGTAACAGAGCCCCAGCTTCGCAAATAAATCGCTGATACTCATCCTTGTGTCGATGGAATCATATACCCGGATCTCTTTGCCTTCCGGGTTTGGCGTGTAGGTCGTATCATCCTCGATGAAGGGTGCCTTCTCCATATGCCAGGATACCCGCTCCCCGCTCTGGAGCAGCACGGACAGGGTAGGATTATCTCCGATGCACCAGGTTTCCCCGTGGGGGAAGGCATGTCTGGCCATCTGCGGCGAGCTTCCCATTTTGTCATTTAAGGCAAACATCTGCCGGCATAAGTATTCCCCAATGGCCCCGCAGGGCTTTACATAGCGGATCAGCTCAGCAAAGCTGATTTCCATAGTCTTATAGGTGTTCTTCGGCACCTGCCAAACCATCATAGGGCTTTCAAAGATTACCCTGGCTGCCTTAATATCCTGCTTTAGGTTGAACTCATCCTCTCCTGCCGGATAAGCTCCCCCTCCGATCCATATGGCGATGACACGGTCCGCAATCTTAGGCTCCTTCAGGTATGCGATAGCCAGATCCGTCATACAGCCCATCAGCGCTACGTAAAGCGGTCTGTCATCCTCCTTCATAGCCTCCTGTATAATGAAATCTGCACCTTCACTTTCCGGTAGTTGGTTAATGTTAGAGAGCTCATACCGGGATCCCCGGATTAAAGGGACATCATCGATCCCTGCCAGGCCAAGGAGCTCTTTCCCCTCCTGGTAGCTTAACTCCATACTCGTTCCTCTTGCCGTAAACATATTATTGCCGGAAGCTTCCAACTGCTCCAAGGAGAGACCCTGCTGCTCGGCAAATTTGGGCAGCATACTTGCAATCCATTCGAAATGTCCGGCAACGATTCCCTTTACCTCAATCGAAGGTGTCAATAGATGATGCATGATTGCAAAGGGATCATCCGCTTCATTTTTCACATCCGAGTGTATGATAACCCGCTTCTTTTTCAAATCAGGAACCGTGAACCCAAGCCTCGCTAATACCTCATCTCTTTTCATACGCAAATACTCCTTTTAAATTAGTTTTAAACTTCTTTCGCAATTTGTTATAATGCAGTAATAATTTTATTTTCTTCATTGTTACTCAATTTATATAATTAATTGTAAATCCACGGTCATGTACAGTCAAGAGTACTTTGTATAATCTGCACAGTACACAAGGTTATATATGTCTATTTATAACAAATACACAACAAAATTGCAGAAAACCACCCCAGAATATTACTGTTTTAGTACATAATTTAGTCTTTTATTTAGTAAATAAATCTAGTAATTTATTTTAATTATTTAGCAGAAATTATTGACAAAAAAGCGGCAATCTACTAAAATACAGATTAGTGTGAAATACAGAATATTTCACATCCGACATTGAGTAGCCTAGCGGCTAAATGTTCGTTAGTGTGAAATACAGAATATTTCACATCCGACATTGAGTAGCCTGGCGGCTAAATGTTCGTTAGTGTGAAATACAGAATATTTCACATCCGACACTCCGTAGCCTGGCGGCTAAATGTTCGTTAGTGCGAAATACAGAATATTTCACATCCGGCACCCGTAGCCTGGCGGCCAAATGTCCGTTAGTATAAAATAAGTAGGAATTGGAGAATTATTATGGCAATTTCATCCAAGGAACTTGCGGCAATGCTTGGCGTATCCCCGTCTGCCATATCAATTGCCTTGAATAATAAAGAGGGTATCAGCCCAGAGACACGGGAAAGGATCCTTAAAGCCGCCAAAGAGCATGGCATCCAAAAATCAGAGCGCTTAAACAGCGGCAAAATCCGTTCCATGTTTATCAACCTGGTTATCTTTAAAAAGCATGGCATGGTCTATGGTGACACGCCTTTCTTCTCGGAGGTGATCGAGGGGATCAGCAACCAGGTCAAAAAGGTGGGCTACAGCCTTCTCGTAACCTATCTCTATGGCAACCAGGACCGGAAGGAGCAGCTGCGCTCCTTGAACCTGTCCGAATGCGCCGGTATCATACTGCTTGCCACGGAGATGTCCGAGGAGGATATCCGGTGGTTTGCCTCTGCAAACCGGCCTGTCGTTATACTCGACAGCTATTTTGAAAACTATAACCTGGATTGTATCGTAATAGACAATATCCAGGGGGCTTACCTGGCCACCAGCCATCTGATGGAGCACGGCCACAAAAATATTGGCCATCTGGCATCCCAGGTTGAAATAAATAATTTTAAAGAACGCCATGAAGGCTTTGCAAAGGCAGTAAACCGTTCCTCTGAGACCTATGACAGCATTTATAATACCGTCCGCCTCCGTCCGACCACGGAGGGAGCTTATGAAGATATGAAGGCTTACCTTGAAAAAAAACCGGAGCTGCCTACCGCATTTTTTGCCGATAACGATATTATTGCCATCTCCTGTATGCGTGCGCTTAAGGAGGCCGGTTATAAGATACCGGCTGACATCTCCATTGTAGGCTTTGATGACATCCCCATGGCCTATGTCACC
>JARKQP010000222.1 GCA_029974875.1 Mobilitalea sp. | reverse complement strand
TCACGCATCAGAGATACCGACATGGCCGAGGAAATGTCCGACTTTACAAAAAACAACATACTGGTTCAGGCTGGTACTGCAATGCTGGCTCAAGCCAATCAACAGCCCCAGAATGTATTGTCTTTGCTGAGGTAATTATTTGTAAATCCCAAAGAGGTTCCGGCTTACCGGAGCCTCTTTTAGGTTGCGAAGGAGGAATGTATATATGGAGCGGGAAATAAGAGAGCTGGCCGGCACTGTGAGGGAGCTTATTGTTAACATTAGTGGACGTATCAACGATATCAGTAACAGATATAGAAAGGAAGGAATTTATGACGAGGACAGGATAGTCAGCCTGTTTGAGGATATGGATGCCCTTGTGGAGGGAGTCTCCGCCGTGGCAGGTCAATATGACTCCATCGACCTGTCAGAGCTAGCCGAAAAATTGACAATGATGACCGATGCGATGAAGTATGGGGATTACTCCATGCTTATGGATTTACTGCAATACGAGGTGAAGGAGCTTCTGGACTCCTGGCTGGGAGCATTGCTTGAAGGATGATTTTAGAGAATAGAACAGAACGGGGATGTGGCACATGAACGACGTCTTTAAGCTGAGTATTTGCATGATGGTAAAGGATGAGGAAAAAAATCTGAAACGGTGCCTTGACGCTCTGGCTCCTTTGCTTGAGAGACCGGATGTGGAATTGATTATCGTTGATACCGGCTCAACGGATAAAACTGTGGAAATAGCGTCCCGGTACACATCAAGGCTTTATTTTCATAAGTGGGAAAACAATTTTTCAGAGATGAGGAATATAACCATTTTCTATGCTAAGGGTGACAGGGTTTTTATTCTGGACGCAGACGAGGTGGTTTTAAATCCGGAGGAGCTTTATGAGCTTGTGTCGGACGAAAGGCTTAAATCATATAATACTTTTATTGTAAAGATTAAGAACCTTTCCGCCACAAAGGGGGTTTATAACACGCTACCTCAGCAGAGAATATTCAGGAAGGATAAGGAATTCAGATATGAAGGTGCCGTTCATAATCAGCCGGTATTTAAGGGGCCAATCCTTAATACGGATATTATGCTTGAACACTATGGCTATTTGTTTAACGACGCAGAGCTGAGTGAAAGGAAATTTAAGCGTACTGGTACGATTCTTCTGGAAGAGTTGAAAAAGAATCCGGATAACATATATTACAGATATCAGATGGCGAAGAGCTATGAGGCACATAACGATATT
>JARKQP010000203.1 GCA_029974875.1 Mobilitalea sp. | reverse complement strand
GCATGGAGCAATTTGCGGATAAGCAACCAATCCACGGAAGGCTGGTTCTTACGGATGAACCGGAGGAATCCATGGTAATAGCGACTCCTTTTAATAAAAAAGCCCATTTTTATTATAATCAAAAGATTAACTGTATGCGTGTACAGGGTAAGGTAAATGTTCTGGGAAAGGATTATGAGTTTTATCCGGAGGATACCTTTGCAGTCCTTGACTGGGGGCGGGGAGTATGGACCTATAAAAATACCTGGTACTGGGGAAGTGCCTCCGGCCAGGTGGACGGGAAAGCCTTTGGTTTTAATCTGGGCTATGGATTTGGTGATACCTCTGCAGCCACGGAGAATATGCTCTTCTATGAGGGGAAGGCACATAAATTACATAATATCCGCTTTAATATTCCTTCAAGAAGCGATGGGAAAGAAGACTATCTAAAGCCCTGGACAATCACCAGTGACGATGGGAGATTTGAAATGGATTTTGTTCCGGTTCTGGACCGGGCGGCCTGTACGAGCCTGCTGGTGCTTGAATCGGATCAGCATCAGGTATTTGGGAAGTTTACAGGGAAGGCGGTATTAGATGATGGAACCGTAATTAATGTAAGGAACCTCACTGGATTTGCGGAAAAAGTCATGAATAAGTGGTAATTTCTATAAGGAAATCGAAAGAGCCGGTAATTGTGGGTATTCTCACAAGTTATCGGCTCTGTGCCTTAGCGCCGGGCTCTTTGTTAATTGATGTATTCAATTGCTGGATACAATATCAATTATGTCTTGCAGAATATCGACCCAGCTATTCAGAAGTTTTGTATCGTTTGCCAACTGCGTCGCATCTTTTTCATAGCCCTGAAGTAATTTGATTTGATGCTTATAAAAATATTGCAGTTTTATGAATATATCTTTGCAATTTAAAAAGCTATCCCACTGATGGTTTTGGATTTGTTTTTGCAGGGCTTCTAGCTGTTTTTTGAAGCTTTCAGCAGGCAGCCCCATCTGCTTTTTAAAGTCGGAAAGTATAAACTGTTTTTGGAACAGCTTTTTCTTTTGCCAACCTTGATATTGGTCGTAAAAGACCTCCGCAATCTCTGTGAATAATATGGACAGCTTATCGTAATCAGCTTCTGTCCGTGCAACCTTTGACCTCTCCATACCGCCACTTATTAACCCGTTATCCACCAATACTTGATAAGACATGATTTCTTTGCCGTGATACTGTCTTGCGTTTACGACCGAAACGGCATAGCCTACTCCTGCAATTTCGGCGTCTACTATATAATCCTCATGTGAGCTGTAAAAATCTTCTGCCGTAATGCCCATTGAAGATGCCACGACTTCCACCGCTTTGACAGCGGTATCTGTTTTTACAAATCCCGGCGCTATAGAGTATGTGACAATAGAAGTTTCTGCGATTTCTTCAGACAGGGTGTTGCAAAGTTCTACCTGTGCGGTTTTGAAAATCTCATAAGCCGACATATATGGTGCTGTAGCTGCCGATGGAACAAAAGCAATAACTCCTCCTGTTTTTCGCATGGAAGGAAGGAATTTTTGAGTCAAGAGAACAGGTGCCCTTAAATTGACTGCATAGCTCAAATCCCAATCGGATATGGGAACTGAGTCAATGGCCCCCATCGGGACGACGGCGGCATTATGTATGATGACATCAAGCTGCGCATACTTTTTCAATATATGCCCGTACAGCGCGTCAACCTGCTTTTCATCGGATATGTCCATTTGAAAGAAATCCACGTTTTCATTTCGGTATTTGCCGTTAATTCTTTTTTGTGCTTGTTCGCCTTTCTTAGTATCTATTTCCGCTATGATGACCTTAGCTCCCATATAGGAAAATGCGCAGGAAGCTTCAAATCCTATTCCGCCACCGCCGCCTGTTATCAGCACAGTTTTGTTAAGGAGCGCTTCCCGGCTATAATTGTTTTTCTCTAGCAACATATTCTTCCCTCCAAAGATTAAGCGTTTTTAATTTTCACCTTCGTTACCGGCTTTTAATATATCGACATACCATTTGCTTTCCGGGTAAGGCGTATTGGGATTAAGGGCGATCATTTCCACATAAGCCTGTATGGAAAGCCAAAATGCCAGTGCTAAAGCCATAGGATTTCCTTTGCGAATCACACCCTGGTGTTGGCCCTCTTTAATAATATCAATCGATTTTACAATTACATCATTTTGTTCAAGCTGGCCTTTTATGTGGTCTGGTAAATTGGGGTTTTGCTGTGCCTGGTTTATCAACAAAAATAATTCTGCAATATAATGGTCAGATTTAACCATATCAAAGATGTGGTTTGCCGATTTCAAAAAATAATCAAGAGGATCATCATATTTAGGAAAGTATTGCCCCGTACGGCCAGACAATCCAATCTTAATCAATTCTTCATGTAAAAGTTCAATTGAGTCAAAATAATGATACAGCAAGCCGACACTCATTCCTGCCTTTTCTGCAATGTCATTTATTTTTGTTGCCTCATAACCTTTACGGATAAATAGACTCAACCCTGCTTTTAGAATATCATGTCTCCGCTTTTCTTTTTGCTCGGATCGTTTCGTCATTGTGTTCACCGCCCTATATTTATTAAAAATAATTTCATTGAATTATTATTTAATGATATCCCATTCCCAAAGACACGTCAAGGGATATTAATAAAAATTGTAGCTTTTCCTTGAACGAACCGCTTGAAACTGCCCAACCACAGGTATGAAATACACCCTACCATCTTCTGAAGTGGCGGTCTTTGCCATTGAAAATCAAGAAGCCCAGTAATATTGGAGTTCTTTTACAGGTCAGTCTCGCATTAAAGCTGACGTTTCTATTTAATTGTTTTAAATATAATTGATATAATATTTAAAATTTAATGAATATATTTAAGAATATTTAATAAATATTTATTGACAGTTAAAATGGAAGATGATATAAGTGGATATAAGTAATTTCATAGATATCATGGAATATGTGGGGGATTTCAGTGTTCCTTGATATTTTGGAAATAACCCTTGCTGATTGATTCTATAATATTTTATCAACTACATGCCGCTCTAAGTTACTAAATTAAATTTAAAACTAATGGGATCAATAATAAAAGGGATAACATAATTCAAGAATAAGAGAAGGAGGTATTCAGTATGGAAGGAAAAATGAAAGTAGCAGTTATGATAGGGCCGTTAAAAATGGAATGGGAAGAAAGGGAGATACCACAGCCGAAAGAGGGGGAGCTGCAGATTAAACTGGAATATGTAGGTGTCTGCGGTTCTGATTTACATTTCTATTCAGAGGGTCGGTTGGCAAACTGGGTGCCGGAAGGCCCCTTGGTTTTGGGACATGAGCCGGGAGGGGTTGTTACCGCTGTTGGTGAAGGGGTAACGGGCTTTCAGCCTGGTGACAGGGTTGCCTTAGAACCGGGGGTTCCCTGCGGACATTGTGAGGATTGCTTAAAGGGACATTATAATCTTTGCAAAGGGGTTAAATTTATGGCCATTCCAAAGGAAAAGGATGGCGTGTTTTCAGAATATTGTACCCATGCGGCCAGCATGACCTTTAAACTGCCGGATCATGTATCCACTCTGGAGGGAGCCTTGATAGAGCCCCTGGCAGTTGGAATGCATGCCTGCGAATTGTCGAATGCGAAGCTTGGAGAATCGGCGGTCATCCTTGGAGCCGGCTGTATTGGATTAGTCACCCTGATGGCATTAAAGGCCAGGGGAGTCAGTGAGGTCTATGTGGCGGATGTATTGGATAAACGCCTCAATAAGGCAAAAGAGCTTGGCGCTACCAGAGTGTTTAACAGTAAGAAAGAAAATATAGAAGAATTCATAAAGACCCTCCCAGGAGGGGGCGTGGATCAGGTTTATGAATGCGCGGGCAACAGGGTAGCAACCCTACAAACCTGCCGATTAATTAAGCGTGCCGGAAAAGTAACCCTGGTAGGGGTATCCCCGGAGCCGGTACTTGAGCTGGATATTGCAACCTTGAATGCGATGGAGGGGACAATCTATTCGGTATACCGCTACAGGAATTTATATCCCTCCGCTATTAATGCGGTGGGCAGCGGATCAATTCCACTTGGCAAAATAGTATCCCATACCTTTGATTTTAAGGATGTGATAGAAGGAGTTGATTATAGTCTCAAGCATAAGGATGAGGTGATTAAGGCGGTAATAAAAATGTGATTTGTCCCTTGGCAGCTGTCCAATGCTATTGTGTATCGATAATAAATAGAGTATACTAAATTCAACTTAATATTAAGTTGTTAGAAGCCGCAGTTGCTTCCTATAATTAATTTAAGCTTATTAAAAATTTAGTTTTGGGCACTCCAGGGAGCTTCCTTGAATGCAGCTTCCGAGAGCGCCCAGTTTAAGAAAGAGGTTAAAATGAGGTACAAATCAAAGGACATAGCAAAGGAACTGGGGATTTCAACGGCTACTGTATCACTCGTGCTGAACGATAAGCCTGGAGTTAGTGCTCAGCGGCGCCAGGAAATCATCGATAAGATACGTGACATGGGCTGTGAGTATTTACTGAAAAAGGATGTTACGGATAAGGGCAATGTCGGATTTGTTGTATATAAAGGGACAGGAGAGATTGTAAATGAATATCCATTTTTCAATTATCTCATTGAAAATATTAATAAATGTATGCTTCTTCATAATTATAAAATGAATATCCTTTATCTGGAGCGCCAGATGACGGATGAGAAAATGAGGCAGCAGCTTACTTTGTCACAATGTAAGGGGTTCATTGTATATGCAGTTGAAATGTCTGCAGGAGATCTTGAGCTGTTCCACGGACTGGAGCAGCCCTGTGTATTCCTGGACAACCTGTTCCCGGCGGAGGCGGTGGATACGGTTTCTATCGATAATTGCCTGGGAGTGCACCAGGCGGTAGGGCATTTATATGAAATGGGGCACAGAAAGCTGGGCTATATCAGGAGCAAGGTTAAAATACAGAGCTTCGAGGAGCGGTTTGATGCTTTTGCCAAGGCACTTAATAAAAAAGGTCTGGCATTGTCCGAGGAGCATATCATAGATGTCGGCTACCTGGAATCTGAGACTACCAGGGATGTCATGGATTATTTAAAATATGCGAAGGATCTGCCAAGTGCATTTTTTGCTGATAATGATTTGTTAGCCTGCCATGCGGTACAGGGGCTAAAGGGCATGGGTTACCGGGTGCCGGAGGAGGTGTCCGTGATTGGTTTTGATAACCGTCCTATCTGCAGCTTCACGGATCCGCCGGTAACTACGGTGGAGATCCCCAGGGAGGATATGGGACTGGCGGCCGTGGAGCGCCTGATCGATAGGCTGGAGGGAAACTCAGGACCAAGCTATAAAACATTGATTGGAACAAAGCTCATACAGCGCGAGAGTGTTAAGGGATTGAAGGATATCTGAAAGATTTGAAAGATACCTGGAGGACTGTGGTATATATATGGACGGAATGTTTCCGGAGTGAGGAAAGATAACCGTAATATTAAACAGAAATAAATAGGATTAGTAAGCTATTCAAATAAGGTTCGAACGGAAAAAAGTATCGAGCCTTACTTTTTATTTTTTTTGACTTGTATTTTTCATACAGATTTATTGGATTATCCATGTGCATTGATAACAGGCTGTGTTAAGGTGGACACATTATGATGTTGAGTTTCTGAAAGTGCTTAAAAAGGGAGGAAAGGCAATGTTAAAAATTACGAGGGTAACAATGAATTATCTGGAAAACCCGGTAGGAGTTGTGGATATACCGCAGTTCGGATGGGTGCTGGAAAGTGATAGGAAGCAGGTGCTGCAAAGAGCATACCAGCTCCAGATCTCAGAAGATAAGTCTTTTGCAGGATGTGTGTATGACAGCGGCATCACGGAGAGCGGGGAATCAGCCCATATTAAGGTGGAAAATCTGGAGCTTAAGTCTATGTGGAAGTATTATGTACGGGTTCAGGCCTTTGACCGGGCAGGAGAGGCCAGCGGCTGGAGCGGCACCGGCTATTTTATCACCGCATTGTGCTCCAATGAATGGCAGGGGGATTTTATATCCGCGGAAACATCTGCTGAAGGGGACTTGTCACAGGGAACTTATGTAAGGAAGGAATTTAAGCTGGCAAAGAAGGTTCATTCAGCCTATCTTTGCTCGACGGCTCTGGGGCTATACAAGGTCTATCTCAATGGCAGTAAAGTAGGGGAGGATGAATTGGCTCCCGGCTGGACCTCCTATAAAAAGCATTTAGTGTATCAGACCTACGAGGTAACCTCCCAGCTTAGGGAAGGCGGCAATGCGATCGGAGCCATGCTGGGAGCCGGGTGGTATAAGGGTAAGATGGGCTTTTCCGGCATGAGGAACCTATATGGCAACCAGACTGCATTTTTGGCGCAGCTGGTGATAAGCTATGAGGACGGAACCTCTGAGGTAATCGCCACGGATTCCAGTTGGAAGGGAAACCAGGCTCCGGTCCTGTTTTCAGAAATCTATGATGGTGAGGTTTATGATGCGAATAAAGAAATTCCCGGTTGGAATGAAGCAGGGCTCCAGGAATCCGGCTGGAAAGCGGTAGAGCTGGTGGCCTATGATAAAGGAGTGCTTGCGGCCCAGAGCGGCAGTAAGGTAAAGGAAATAGAAGCTGTTCCGGCAAAGAGTATTTTTAAGACACCGGAAGGGGATACGGTAATTGATTTCGGACAGAATATGGCCGGCTGGATTCAGGTTAAGGCACAGGGAAGGGCGGGAGATGTACTGGAGCTGGATTGCTTTGAGGTATTGGATGCCAAAGGAAATGTGTATGTAGATAACCTCCGGGGCGCGAAGCAAGCCATAAAATATATCTTTAAGGATGAAAACCCTGTCTCATACAGCCCAAGCTTTACCTTCCAGGGCTTCCGTTATGCTAAAATTGCAGCCTTCCCCGGAACGCCGGGAATAGAGAATTTCACAGCCTATGCAGTCCATTCCGACATGGGTAGGACAGGGTATTTTGAATGCTCCGATCCTGATGTGAACCAATTACAGCATAATATCCTATGGGGCTTAAAGAGTAATTTTGTTGATGTCCCGACGGACTGTCCCCAGAGGAATGAGCGCCTGGGATGGACAGGGGATGCCCAGATCTTTGCCCGTACGGCAAGCTATTTAATGAATACATATACCTTCTTTAGCAAATGGCTGGTGGACGTGGAGGCAGACCAGACAGAGGAGGGTGGAGTGGCCCATGTGGTTCCCGATATTGTCACAGGGAACGTAGAGAATGACTGGCTGCTGTCACAGGGAACCCATTCCGCAGCGGCTTGGGCGGATGTGGCGGTAATTATGCCCTGGGTATTGTACCAGACCTTTGGGGATAAGCTTGTCCTGGAAAAGCAATACGACAGTATGAAGAGGTGGATCGAGTTCATGAGGCTCCATTCCAAGGATTATATCTGGAATTATAAGCTGCAATTCGGGGATTGGGTAGCTTTGGATGCAGAGGAGGGAAGCTACTTTGGAGCCACACCGAATGACCTGACCTGTACTGCTTATTTTGCTTATGTTACAGGTCTGTTCGTGAAGATCTGCTCTGTTTTAGGAAAAGAAGAGGAAGAGAGCTCCTACAAAGAATTGTATGACAGGATCGTGGAAAAATATCAAAAGACCTTTTTTGACCAGGAGGGCAATATGACTGCCCAGACCCAGACGGCACATATCCTTTCCCTGTACTTTGGGTTGGCACCGGAGGCTTACCGGGAAAAAACAGTGCAGGGCCTGCTAAGGCTCCTGGAAAAGGAAAACCACCATCTGGTTACCGGCTTTGTGGGCACGCCTTATTTCTGCCATGCCTTAAGTGAGAACGGTTGCCTGGAGGAGGCTTACGGCCTGCTGTTAAAGGATGATTTCCCTTCCTGGCTGTACCAGGTTAAAATGGGTGCCACTACAGTATGGGAGCATTGGGACGGAATAAAGCCGGATGGGACCATGTGGAGCCCTGATATGAATTCCTTCAACCATTATGCCTACGGGGCGGTAGGGGAATGGCTGTACCGTGTGGTAGCCGGCCTGGAAATTGATGATGACCAGCCAGGGTATAAGAACGCGATTATTAAGCCCCATGCCGGCGGCGGGTTAACCTATGCAAAAGGAAGCTATGAGTCCATCTATGGTACGGTTGTATCCCAGTGGCACCTGGAAAATAATATAGTTACGCTCACCGTCACCATACCGGCTAATACGACGGCTGACATAAGACCCTATGGAGCCAGGGAAATCATTGATGACGGAGGCCTTGCCTTCCAGGGAACGGAAGGGGATTTTTCGGCACATACAGGCTCGGGCACCTATCATATCCGGTATGCCCTATAGCAGGAGGTGCTGTGTCTGCTAGGAGCCGGCAGAAGCCCGGTATAGACACGAATTGCTTGATATTACATGTGGCAGGATTGGATTATCCATGTAAGATATCCGGCAGCCATGCTAACATTAGATAAAGTCACGCAGAAGACCTGCGGACCTATTTAATGAAAGGGAGGAAACAAAATGAAGTTTAAAAAACTAATGGCAGCATTCCTTGTAGTGGCAATGGGGGCATCTACATTAATGGGCTGTGGCCAGAAAAACAATGATTCAGATACGAACACGACCGGCAGCACGGGTAAGGGCACGGAAACAACCTCTGGCGACACTGATGCAAAAGCCTTTGATGGGGTTACACTTACCATGTTAAAGGATGCAGATTCTGCAGATACAGGATTGAATGCAGTTCTGGCATTAGCCAAGGAAAAGCTGGGTATCACCGTTGAAGTGGAAAACCGTGTAGGCGGTGCAGAAGGAGATACCATTGTTAAAACAAGGCTTGCTTCCGGCGATATGTCCGACCTCTGCTTATACAACTCAGGTTCCCTGCTTGCGGCAATACATCCTGCGGACTACTTTATTGATATCTCTAAGGAAGGATTTGTTTCAAGACTTGATGACACCTACAAAAAAACAGTCACTGTGGATGGGGTCACCTATGGAATCCCCTTCAGCTCCTCACAGGCTGGTGCAATTCTTTATAACAAAGCCATTTATGAGGAATTAGGGCTTTCCGTTCCTAAGAGCTGGGATGAACTTATCGCTAACTGCGACGCAATTAAGGCAGCAGGCAAAACAGCACTGATAGGAACCTTTGGTGACAGCTGGACCTCCCAGCTTATCTTCCTCGGCGATAATTACAATATTTTAGCCCAGGATCCCAACTTTGCATCGAATTTCGAAGCAGGAAGTATTAAATATGCGACGAGTCCTGCAGGACTGCGGAGCTTTGAGAAGCTGGCACAGCTGCTTCCATATTATAATGGCGACTACCTGGCAGCAACCTATGATGACGGTACAGACATGCTGGCAAATGCAGAAGGCGCTATGTGGCCTATGTTAACCCAGGCACTTT
>JARKQP010000202.1 GCA_029974875.1 Mobilitalea sp. | reverse complement strand
CTGCAACAATCGCAGGCACTATAATTGGTGTATATATTATGGCTGTATTAAAGACCGGTCTTCCCTTCATTGGGCTGATGAATTACTGGCAGCAGCTAATAACAGGTGTAGTACTGGTGCTTGCGGTATTTATGGATGTATACAACAAACGTCCTAACAAGAAGGCAAGAGTTAAAAAATCCGTAAAGGCCGCTTAAGGCCGGAAGCCCCGGCCATGCTACGGTAGAAATGTGGAAACACGTTTTTATAAAAAGACTATCTATAATGAATATGGGAGGATTTCAAAAATGAAAAGAAAGCTACTTAGTGTAATTCTTGCAACAACCTTACTTGCAACCATGCTGACCGGCTGTAAGACAGGAACTACTGCACCGACAAATTCGGGTGAATCCGCTACAAAAGCAGCGGATAACACATCCACGGACACTCCGGACAACACAGCTGCAGATGATCAGGGGGATCCTCTGGCTAAAAAGGGCGGCTTGGTATACCTGGTATCCAAGGGCTTCCAGCACCAATACTGGCAAGCAGTATACCAGGGTGCACAAAAGGCAGCAGAGGAGTTCGATGTTGAGCTTAAGATGGAAGGACCTGCAACGGAATCAGATATCGCTGACCAGGTTCAGATGTTAAATAACGCAGTTAACCAGAAACCAATTGCAATCGGTCTTGCAGCTCTTGATACACAGGCTTGCCTTGATGGTATCACAGCAGCTATGAATGCCAATATTCCGATCATCGGCTTTGACTCCGGTGTATCCAATGCTCCAGAAGGTGCTGTTTATGCAAATGCTTCGACTGATAACTATCAGGCTGGTGTATTAGCTGCTAAGGAAACCTTCAAATTAATCGAAAGTAAATTAACAAAAGGCTCTAAAATCGGTGTGCTTTCCCAGGACGCAACTGCTGAATCCATCATCACCCGTGGCCAGGGCTTCATTGATGAGATGAAGGCAGAGGTTGAAGCAGCTGGTCTCACCGTATCTGTTGAAGGTCATGCTAAATTCGAAAATGTAGTAGAAGGCGCGGATGTTATAATCCAGGTTGCGGTTCCCGCATCTGTAACTTTAGAGCTTTCAGTTATCGATGCCCAGAACATGTTAAATGATTCCACATTTATCTGTATCTATGGTTCCAATCAGCATTCTGCCGAGGCTTTAGTTACTGCTGACCAGAACTTAGGTAAATTAGGCTCTGACAAGGTAATCGGTGTTGGTTTCGATGCCGGTACTGTAATTAAGACAGCGGTAGCAAATA
>JARKQP010000151.1 GCA_029974875.1 Mobilitalea sp. | reverse complement strand
TACGCTTAGGCCTTTACTACTCCCAGGCACAGGATTGGGATGACCCCAATGGCTTTATGCAATATAGGGATAATTCCTCCAAAGACTTTCAAGCCTACTTAGATAATAAGGTAAAACCACAATTAACAGAATTACTCACCGGATACGGTAAGATTGCTTTAATTTGGTTCGATACCCCGATGGAAACTACGCTAGAGCAAAGCCAGTCCCTGGTTGACCTGGTAAAATCCCTCCAGCCAAGCTGCATCGTAAGCGGCAGAATCGGGAATAACCTGGGCGAATACATGACGACAGGAGATAATTTCGTACCGAGATTACCCTATGAAGGGGATTGGGAGCTGCCAGCCACATTAAATGATACCTGGGGCTTTAATAAAGATGACCACAACTGGAAGAGCCCGGATGAAGTCATTAAGCTGCTGCTAAAGGTTAATTCCAGAGGCGGTAATTATCTATTAAATGTTGGTCCTGACAGCCTGGGTAATATCCCTGGAGGCAGCGTTGACATTTTAGATACCGTCGGTAAGTATGTGCAAGCAAATCAGGATGCTATCTTTGGCACAAGGAGGATGACCTATTATCCATATGAGTTAGACTGGGCTGAATTTACACAGAAGCCACATAAGCTATTCATCCATATGTTAAAGCCCAAAAAAGTGATCGAAGTGATAAATGTGAAAAATCAATTTACAAGAGCTACTATCCTATCTACCAATGAAGAATTGGCGTTCCAAAACCTGGTGACCTGCGAAGGCTCCCATATGGTGGAGGTGCGGATTCCAAAATCCCACCATACAAAAACAAATTATTGTATTTGCCTGGAGATGGACGAAGAAAACCCCATATTTGAACCATTAGAGGATTGAGGATTCACGGGAAATTACTGCCGGCTGAGCCAATGGATCAGGCTCAGCCGGCAGTAATTCCTATAAACCACGTACAAAAGCTCCCATCTGTTTTGGACAAAGGGACGGGCAGTTAACTTATCTTAGGTATCACAATATTTACTCTTGTCCCCACACCTACTTCACTGGAAATCTCTATCCTGCAGCGGTCTCCCATTCGCAGCTTCAATCTCTTATATACATTACAAATTCCTATATGGCTATTATTTTCTATTTGACTTATGCTTTCCTTTTCTATAATATCCTTGTTTATTCTTTCTAATATATCTGCTGGAATTCCCACCCCACTGTCCTGCACACCGATTACTATCATTTCACCGGTACTTTCTATGGATATGGTGAGGCATCCCGGTCCCCTTAACCCTTCAATCCCATGGTAGATTGCATTCTCTACAATGGGCTGTAAAATCAGCTTCATAATCTTGTAATCCATCAAGGAATCGTCAAGCTGGAAGGTAAGATGTAATTTTTCTCCCCATCTGATCTTCATGATTTCCAGGTAGTTTTTCACATACCGGATCTCATCCTTTAAACAGACTAGCTGATTAGGCGAGCTAATGCTGTATCGGTAGATCTCTGCCATCGAAAGTGAGATTTGGCTGATTTCCTCCACTTCCCTGCTTTCCGCAATACTGCTGATGGTCTCTAAGGTATTATATAAAAAATGCGGATTTATTTGAGATTGCAGCACATCTATTTGAGCCTCTTTTTCAT
>JARKQP010000136.1 GCA_029974875.1 Mobilitalea sp. | reverse complement strand
TTACCGTATTACCTGCGCTGTCAAGGGAATCCGTGATCTCAAGGGCTTTGTCGCCCAGATCTCCCATTTCAACAAGACCGCGCGCGTTGTCTACAATCGGTCCATAAGCATCGTTTGAAATAATCATACCAACGATGGATAACATACCTTCTGCCGCCATGGAGATACCAACCATTGGATATCCCGCACCAAGAGGTTCGCAGATCTTATAAGCTGCTAAAGCAGAAACACCGATACCGATCATGGATGGCAGGGTGCTCATCAAGCCATAGGATATACCGGATAAAATCGTAAAGGCAGGTCCTGATTCACAAGCCTTAGCAACCTCATGAACCGGACGTTTCTTATCATCTGTAAAGTAATCGCTAGCTAAACCGATGACTACACCTACCGCCAAACCAATCGCACTGCTGGCCCAGATACGCCATTCCATGTTGAACGCCCAGGTTGCCGCTGCTGTCAATACGGCGAAAATACCCATGGTTACATAGGTATTACTATTTAAAGCTCTGGTAGGGTCTCCGCCCTCCTTCATCTTTGCCGTCAACACACCGATAATGGATGCAAATAATCCGATTGCCGCATAACAGAATACGGTCATGGCATTAATTGTACCGCCTGCCGCTTTATCCAGGGCAGCTGCCATTACAAGCGCTGCAGCCATGGAAGCAACGTTGGAATCGAATAAATCCGCGCCCATACCTGCTACGTCACCAACATTATCGCCAACATTATCTGCGATAACTGCCGGATTTCTAGGATCATCTTCCGGAATACCCAGTTCCACCTTACCAACTAAATCGGCACTGATATCGGCTGTTTTTGTAAAAATACCGCCGCCTGCTTTAGCGAAAAGAGCCATGGAGCTTGCTCCAAAGCTGAATCCGAGTAATGCAGTTGTGTTGTTTGTTAATAAAAGAACTAAAGTAACTCCAAGCAGGCTGGAACCAACAACTGCCATACCCATTACTGCGCCGCCCCTAAAGCCGGACATAAAGGAGGGCTTAATGCCCTTGGTAGCTGACTCTGCAGCTTTTACATTGGCAATCGTTGCAATGCTGATGCCTATCTTACCTGCGATGCCGGAGCAAACCGTACCAAATATGTACGCCAACGCCATAATGACGTTCTCCAGCGGTTTGCCATGCCATATGGGCTGTGGCAGGAAAATTAATATTAATACTGCTGCTACAGAACAAAACTTAACTAGTGTCCTGTATTCTTTTGCCAGAAACGTGTTTGCTCCATTACGGATCAACTTACTTACCTCAGCAATGCGCCTATTTGATGAGGGTTGTTTTTCTACCCATTTGTAGAGCCAGAAGGCAGCTCCAAATGCTAGAAGTGCAATGACAATTGAAGAAATTTGGAAAAACAGTAAACTCATGTCTTTCATCTCCCTTTCTTTGTATTAAGCAAAATTCTTGCACTTTAACAAAGCATTGAGCAAAAATTTTCGCTTTGTATCAAATATTATCACTTTCAACACATTTGTTCAATAGCAAATATATTCTTTACATCATTTACATCACAATTCACATAACCCCTTAATTCATCTGACATTTTTTTGAATATAATATTGCAATTTATACAATTAAAATGTCGGATTTTTATTTACTATGCCGGTTAGAATTATTTTTTTTTGTTCATATTTACTTTATGGACAATCTCCCATGATTTCATTCGGCAAAATACATAAAATTGTCAGAAAGTTATGAAACAGCATTGACACAACTCATAAAAATGCGCTAAAATAAAACCGATTACATTTAAATTTCATATCTCAAGATGGTATTTGTGTTACTCATCAAATGTGCATATTTGCAATTCCTTATACAGGCACATTTTCACATAATATCCCAAATAGAAGATATGACTATATCATGCTAAGGAGGACAACATTTTATGAGTTTCTTATTGTCAGGTATTTTGGCAATTACTTGGCAGCAGTTGATTATGTATGTGGTTGGTGCCGTATTGATTTATTTGGCCATTGCAAAGGGCTTCGAGCCGTCACTGCTCCTACCGATGGGATTTGGTGCAATCCTGGTGAACATCCCTGCTTCTGGTGTAATTGACCAGATAGTAGACGGTGTTGGAAACACACATGGTATCATCCAATGGTTATTCGAAACTGGTATTGAAGCTTCTGAAGCTCTACCCATCCTATTATTTATTGGTATTGGTGCTATGATTGACTTCGGACCGCTGTTAGCAAACCCGACCATGTTCTTATTCGGTGCTGCTGCCCAGTTTGGTATCTTCTTTGCCATCGTAGTTGCGGCTTTCCTAGGCTTTAACTTAAATGATGCCGCATCCATCGGTATTATCGGTGCTGCTGACGGCCCTACTTCCATCCTTGTATCCCAGATACTAAATTCTAAGTATATGGGTGCTATTGCAGTGGCGGCCTATTCCTATATGGCATTGGTTCCTATCGTGCAGCCATTTGCGATCAAGCTGGTCACTACAAAGAAAGAACGTATGATCCGTATGGAATATAATCCAAAGTCCGTAACCAGGGCCACAAAGCTTTTATTCCCGGTCATCGTTACCGTTATTGCCGGTTTAATTGCACCGCAATCCGTTGCTTTAGTAGGCTTCTTAATGTTTGGTAACTTAATCAGGGAATGCGGCGTTCTCGGCAGCTTATCTGACGCAGCGCAGAACATCCTCGCCAACCTGATCACATTACTGCTCGGTATCACCATCGCCTTCAGTATGAAGGCAGAGGCTTTCGTAAATATTTACACCTTAATGATTATGGCCTTAGGTTTAGTTGCCTTTGTAATGGACTCCATCGGCGGTGTATTGTTTGCCAAGCTTTTGAACCTCTTCCTGAAAAAGAAGATTAATCCTATGGTTGGTGCCGCAGGTATCTCCGCTTTCCCTATGTCTGCACGTGTTGTCCAGAAGATGGGCTTAAAAGAAGATCCTGCCAACCACCTTTTGATGCATGCCATCAGCGCTAACGTAGCAGGACAGATCGGCTCCGTTGTAGCCGGCGGTGTAGTTATCAATATCGTCAGCCAATTACTTAAATAAATATCACAAGCAAACTAACCAATTAATTAACCCGTTAGCTACCAATTATTTGGCCGGTTAAATGCCAATGCTTTAACCGGTTCAAGGCCAATAATTTAACTGGTTGAATACTAACAATCTAGCTGGTTAAGTAATTAGGCACAATAAACATGTGCAGGATTGGAGGTAAATATGAATACGCAGGTCGTAGTTCAGGCATTTGAAATTATGGGGAAAGGTATGTTATCCATTTTCACCGTTATCATTATCTTAACCCTTATTGTCGTACTGCTTTCTAAAATCACAAATAGTAAGTCCTTCAAGAAGTTTATGAAGATTACGGAAGAATGATTTCCCAAAAAGAGTGCTGCCGTTTTAACTGGTTTCGTTTAACGGCAGCACTCTTTTTTATACTTTTATTTTCCCTTTTCCATATTCCATCAGCCCAGGGCAACATCCAGCAGCATCATAACTGCAAAGCCCAGCATAGCCCCAATGGTTCCTATATTGGAATGATGCTTCTCCTGCTGTGCTTCCGGTATCAGCTCCTCCACCACCACATAGATCATAGCTCCTGCGGCAAAGGATAAGGCATAGGGTAATATGGGCTTCATAACGATAACTGCCAGGGCACCGAGCACTGCCGCTATTGGCTCAACGATACCTGATGCCTGCCCATAGACAAAGCTTTTCCATCTGGATAGCCCCTCTCTCCTAAGGGGTATGGACACCGCCGCACCCTCCGGAAAGTTCTGCAGTCCGATACCTAAGGCAAGGGCTATGGCTCCTGATAGGGTTGCCAGATTGCTGCCGGAAACCACTGCTCCAAATGCAACACCAACCGCCAGACCCTCCGGTATATTATGCAGTGTAATAGCTAATACCAGGAGGATACTGCGCTTCCATTGTGTCTTGATACCCTCCGGCTGCTGGTCCTCACCGATATGGAGATGGGGCAGCAGCATATCCACCAGCCAAAGAAAGGCCCCGCCTCCTAAAAATCCTATCACGGCCGGCAGCCATGCAATCATTCCTGCCTCTTCAGCCATTGATATTGCCGGAGACAATAAGGACCAGAAGCTTGCTGCAATCATAACGCCTGCCGCAAAGCCCAGCATCCCGTTTAATACCTTCTTATTAATTGTCTTGAAGAAAAAAACCATCGCCGCACCCAGTGCGGTCACAAACCAGGTAAACAGGGTTGCCAATAACGCCTGTATTACCGGATCCAATTCTGAAAACCAACTCATAAAAGTCCCTCCTGTCTTAGTCTCATTTTGTTCTTATTTTACGCAGTTTTCCGCGCTTTGTCAGTTTTCCGGCTACTTCCTCTGTTCTTGCCCAAGTTCTATTGTCTGCAATTTTAAACTTATCTACCATTTCTTTTAATTCCAGGACTAAATTATCCACTTC
>JARKQP010000103.1 GCA_029974875.1 Mobilitalea sp. | reverse complement strand
ATGCAAGATGATCGCTGATCTTGGTGTAACGATGCTTGCAGCAGGTATCGGTAATATTCATGGTAAATATCCGGACAATTGGGCTGGTCTTAGCTTTGAAACCTTGGATGCAATCCAGCAGAAGACAGGCGATATGCCATTGGTTCTTCATGGCGGTACCGGTATTCCTGATGATATGATTAAGAAGGCAATTTCTCTTGGCGTTGCTAAGATTAATGTTAATACAGAGTGCCAGTGGGCATTCCAGGAAGCAACCCGTAAATATATTGAAGAAGGCAAGGATAGAGCCGGTAAAGGTTTTGATCCCCGTAAATTATTAGCACCAGGAACGGAAGCCATCAAGGCAACGGTAAAGACTAAGATGGAGCTGTTCGGTTCCGTAGATAAGGCTTAAACGGAGTATAAGCCTGGATGTGATCAGGATCTGGATAGGATTTGATAGATCCGGCCTGAAAGAGAAAGCGGACATAGTCAGCCAGGACAGGCAGATGAATATTGGTGTGGTTCCCAAGAACCGTTATAAAGCAGGCTGTGGCAGAAGTTGTCACAGCCTTTGCTGTATGCATACGGGAAGGGTTATAAGTATATAAATAGTAAAATTTTATTGAAGTTTATAGATATTGTTGAAAGTGACAAAATCTGTGATATAATCAGAATATATGACAAAAATTCTTGTATTTGGAAGGGGTGTTGGGGATGAGATTTTTTAAAAACAGAAAAGTATCCTTCAAATTATGGCTGGTTCTGCTGCCTACCTTATTGATGTCAGTGGGAGGCGTAACCAGGCTCAGTATCCTGGTTAATGATGCCAATGTGAATGCAAAGAGTCTTTATTTTGACTTGATCTACCAGAATACATCCTTAATCTTGAATGCCGACAGGGACTTATACCAGGCCTCCCTGGCAGAAGCAGAGCTTTTGCTGGCAGGTAATTCGGCTGATGCAGATACGAAGAAAAGTCTGCTGGACGCCTATAAGGAGAATAGTAAGCAGGCCATAGACCGGGTGACGGCTGCCATGGATAACCTTAAAAATAACAAGGAGCTGTACTTGGAATATAAGGACAGTGAGGTCCAGATGACCTTCTCAGAGCTTGATGCCCAGTTCACGGAGCTCTACCAGAAGTGGATTACAGCCTTTGACCCGGAAACAGGCGGCGGATCCCTGGAGGTGGTAAGGGATAAGCAGCAGCGCTTTGAAGAAGCAAGGGGAGTCCTTGACAATATGACAATTACGCTGGATTCTTACGGTGTCCATGCGGACAAGGACTTAAGGGCAGAGGTAGTCGGTGAGATTATTAAATTATCAGCAGCGATAATAGCCGTTATAATTCTCATCACAATAGTTGCGATGTATGTTATCCGTTATCTCAGGCACAATATTGAGAAGCTGACTGGAAATATGGATTCCTTAGCCGACAATGACTTGTCGGTTGAGGCCTATGATATGGACAGTAAGGATGAGCTGGGGGCGTTGTCCAGCTCCATCGGCAAATTAGTTATGTCACTCCGGGCAATCATTACCCAGGTGATTAAAACCTCGGAGCAACTATCCATAGCCTCTAAATCGCTCCGGATAAATTCCAATGAGGTCACCAAATCCATGCATGAGATTGCGAAGACCGTCAGTGAAATAGCGGAGGGGGCTTCCAGCCAGGCAGGGGATGCCCAGCAGCTGGTGGAGGAAATCTCTAGCCTTGGGGACGCCATCCAGCATAGCACGGACAGTGCCAACGAGCTGTCAGGAGCCAGCCAGAAGATTATGGTTGCCAGCCACTCAGGCCTGGATGCAGTAAACCAGCTGGAGGAAATTACAATAAAGAATCAGGCGGCCTTCCAATCTATTTTTGATATTATCGATGCTACCAGTATAAAGGCAGGCAGGATTGGGGAAGCAAGTGCGATGATTTCAGATATTTCCAAGAAAACGAAGCTATTGGCGCTTAATGCATCCATCGAGGCAGCCAGCGCCGGGGAAGCGGGTAAAGGCTTTGCCGTAGTAGCGGAGGAGATCAGCAAGCTGTCCGAGCAGTCTAAAAAATCCACCATGGTAATTGATGAAATGCTGAATGAGCTGACCCTTAACATCAACACAGCCAGCAGTGAAAGCAAGAGCGTAAAGGATGCTGTTAAGCTCCAGACCAACAGCGTAAATGATACAAAGGATAAATACATGGTTATTGTGAATGCCCTGGAAAACATTAACCGGGAAATAGTCGAGCTTGGTGCGGTTTCCCGCAATATGGAACAGAGCCGTGCCGTTGTAGCTGACTTCGGCTCCAACGTATCCTCAATCTCCGAGGAGTATGCTGCCAGCACGGAGGAAACCTCGGCAACGACAGAGGAAGTGCTTGCCGCCATGACAAGCATCAACCAGGTCTGTGTGGAAGTGGATAATTTAGTCCTGGAATTAAAAGAAATGGTGGATAAGTTTAAAATTGCAGAGAATAGGATTGAAGCAGGAAAAGAGGCGGTAACCGGAAAGCTGACAAGGCACAGAAGGCTGCGTAAATAAGATAAAGACAAATCCTTAGGAACGTAAGAACCGTAATCTATTCAGATAGCTTAGAAAATGGATTGACAGCAAAAGCTCATGAATACAAAATGAAGTTAAGACAGGAGGGACTTTTATGAGTTGGTTTTCAGAATTGGATCCGGTAATACAGGCGT
>JARKQP010000070.1 GCA_029974875.1 Mobilitalea sp. | reverse complement strand
GGCCGAATCCATCAAAGACTTTCTGCAGGATTACGGCGCAAGAGCCGATCATATTTACGTATCCGGCACGCTCTATGAACCTCATCCCGGCTATTTTAAAGAGCTATCAGGCCGGGATATTGTGCCGGTAGTGTTTCCAGACTTCCAGAAGGCGAACAACACCATTGTATTAATCCCGGACCGATGGAAGTTGACATCTTGGAACTTCGCAAGGAAATTGCCGGAAATAATTGATACTATCGAGGCCATATCTGAGAAGGAACAGCAGCCCATCTTAGTATATGCTCCAAGTAAAGCCAAAGCTGCGGTAATCAGGCAGAAGGTTGAAGAGAGAGGCATCCCTGATATAAAGGTTGATTACTATAGATCCTCTCTTTCGATGGGAGTCGAAAGTAAATATCGTATATGCATTGCTATTGGAATGGCTGAGACTCCATCAAATTCCTGTGATTCAATGGCAGTTGGCAATAATGAATATGATATGTGGTTTGATTCGGGGTGCATCAGACTTCAGGGAGTACATGCTGATACCTGGCAGGCTATCAACAGAGTGAAAGATCCATCTGGCAAAGTTCCATCAAAGGTTTACATGATAGGATGCAGGGTGGAGCAATTGAGGGAGCTGTCCAAATGGGGGAATAATCGGCGTATAATCGTTGATGATATTGATTTTAAGGATGGCAGTGATGGGCAGCTAATATACACAAGAATATATAAAATTGCGGTTGATGAAATGATCGATCCCTCGCCCATTGCCGGAGAAGAGAGAGAAGATTGTCATACAAGGCAAGCATCGGTTAGAGATTATATAGCAGAAGTAGAGGATTATTATAATAATAAAGAAATTAATTCCGAAAAAGTGGGTAATGTCTCTATAGATATTAATAGAGAGAATACCCACATATTCGGAATTTATAATAATCCATTGAATAAAAATGAGCTGGATATAACTGTTGAATCACTTAGGACCATGTTCATGAACAGAGCTGATGCTTATGGCAGACAGTATAAGGTCGAAGGGGGGGCAAGTTGGTCTAAAGTCATTGGGTCAATGTCTGATGAGAAGTTGATAGAGCATGTTCAGGGTAGTGCTACATATGGATCTTATCAGCTAGGGCTTGATGATACGGTTATATGGGCATGTCTTGATATTGACAGCCATGAGGGAGGCCGCCCAATCACTGATGAGGTTATAGAGCAGACCAGGGCTGATGTTAAAAAAGTTGTGGAAGTATTGAGGCGGCACAGGGTGCCGTTCTTGCTGGAAGCTTCGGGGAGTCCGGGCAGTTATCATGTATGGATATTTTTGAGTAGGACCAAGACGTACAATGCTTATCGGTTTATTAGGCAGGTTAAAGCTGAGGCCGGGATTAAATGCGAAGTCTTCCCCAAACAAAAAACATTTGGGAAGGATGGAAAATACGGCAATCTGGTTAAGATCCCCATATGTGTTAATCAGAAGTGCGATGGACGTTCGGTTTTCTTGGACCCTGAGACATTTGAGCCATTGGAGGGAGTTATAGAGCATCCTGGCAGGGTCAGATTGCTGGAGGTTCCGGAGCCGGGCAAGAAGGGTAAAGATGCTTTGGTAATGCCTAGGAGGGCTCATAGGATGCCTCAGGATGGAGCAGAGTTTGATCCATGCATGGAGAAGTTGCTGGCTGATAAAGTGGTACTGGAAGGCTCTGAGGGGCATGAAATGAGGGTTGCTATAGCTATCAAGGCCGGGCTGATGGGAATGTCAGATGAAGAAGCGGCGCAATTGTTTGCTGATCAGCCTGATTATAACCATGAGATCAGTTTGGCAAAGGTGATTGAGATACGGGGATATGGGTATAAACCGTATTCTTGCGCGGCATTGAAAGATAAATGTGGGGGGCTGGTGGAGCAATATTGCGGGCAAT
>JARKQP010000051.1 GCA_029974875.1 Mobilitalea sp. | reverse complement strand
AGCCCATCCTCCCTGTCCTGATACCAGGAAACTAACTTCTCTACAAGCTTTTGCCGTGTCTCAAAATCTAACCCGGAGGTAACCTCATCATAAAAGGTAAGCTCAGCTTCCTGCATCATGACGAGGATAATGGTAAAACGCTGCTTTTGTCCCCCTGAAAGCACCTTAAACTTTTTATTTAAGCATTGCTCAAATTCAAAATATGAAATGAGCTCCTGAAGCTTCCGATTTTTCTTAATCCTGGTTTGAAGGATCGCCTCCATAACGTGTTTCGTTGCCATGCTGTCGGTATATTCATTAAATTGCATATGCACTGCCATATCCAGCGGGGTAATGGTGCTATCAACAGAACCTGTATAATTTACAATTCCCAAAAGACTTTTTACCAACGTGCTCTTTCCGGCTCCATTTGAACCAATAACACCGATGCGGTCTCCTTTCTCAATCGTAATAGGAGCAGTAATGTTAAGGGCTGTCGTTTTGCCATATTGGACATTTAAGCTATTAATTCTTAGTAACATGTTTTTCATCTCCTCTTCTTTGCCGAGTGTTCTTACATGGTCATCTTACCAAATGGATATGAATCCCATATGAAGATCCTGTGTAGATACTGAATGAATGTAATGAAGATACGGAAAAATGCTGTTAAAATATGCTCCGGTCAATCTCATTTATCAGCGGCAGGCTGTTTAGGATCTGGATCAAACACTACTTTTGCCATTACACCATCTTTCACATTGCCAAGCTTAACCTTTGCACCTAAAATATTTGCATAATAAGCAACGATATATAATCCAAGCCCGTGGCCTTTTCCATTTCCGCTCACAAATGGTTCAAAAATATTCGGCATCAGATCTTCGTCAATATGGGCGTTACTATTATAAATTTCTAATTGGTTCGGTTTCGTTGAAATAGTAATTACAGCACCCTCTTTACTATGGACAATCGCATTTGAAATGAGGTTATCAAGGATGGCAAGTAATAAACCCGAATCGGTCATGACATAGCTATTTTCAGAAAAGTCTGTTACTAAATTGTACTTACCTTCTGCCAGCGCGATTTGATAATATGGTAATTGTCCGGCAACCAGTGCATTCAAATTAATGGCTTCGAGGATTATATTCTCTTCACGGCGGCTTAAATATAAAATATCCTCTACCATTTTTCTCATTGACAGCAGCTGTTTTTTCACTTCCGGTAAATATGTCCCTACATCCTGATATTTACCAATCTGGTTTATCATGCCGTCCACCAGCAGGAGGGCGGCAGCGATTGGCGTTTTTAATTGATGGGAGGAGGAACGTAAAAACACTTCCTGCCTTTTGTTCTTCTCCTTTAATTCATTGTTCTTATTTTCCAAGGCCTGATAATTATTATCCAGCTCCTCGTACAGCTCATTTAAGGTCTGGATGAGACGGGCAATTTCATCCTTCCCCTTTGACGGAAGCGAAGCATTTGCAATAACACCGCTCCGCTTTACAGCTTCTGTGTGCTTTACTAATTTTATAATAGGATCAACAATCCCTCTGGAATAAAGGTAGGAGACAATTAGTGCGAATAATATAATAACGGAAATAAGCATGGGTAAGGAATGGATTACAATTGGTGTAATCTCATTCATTTTCGGAGTCATTGTCGGAAGATAGGATATTACTATGCGGTCACTGTTAAAGGTAAGCCCAACATAATTTGTATACTGATTTTCACCATCCTTTATACCAGCCTCGATAAAAAGGGTGCCGTCGGAAAAATAATGGATTTTCGCTGATTCATCCCAATAATTTTGATAGTAGGATGGATCAGATTGTGCTTTCAAGGCAAAGGGCAGGTCATCCAAAAAAGCTGCCTGCTTCATAAAATCATCCTTCCATTCCAAAGCTTTTTCTTCAAATTCTGCCGTAAACGCTTCCATATCCATATTCTGGTCAGCATCCATAAAGGAATTGATATTCGCTTTTACATAGCCCTTTATCTCCAAAAGAAGCCCCCTCATATCATCAGTCGCCGGAGTTATTGTTGCTTGAAAGGCTTTACCTGTAACAATGAAAGAATCCTCAGAAAAAGGAATATCAATTGTTATACAGCTAGGGCTTTTAATTGCAACATTCTTGTAGGAACCATCCTCCAGGTAGCCCCTATGCTGTTGTACAATAGAGCTATAATTTTCATTTGACATATAATCCACATAAAGGGACGGAAGCATAAATACAAAATACCCCAGCACCAAAACGGTCAGGATCCCTGTCACAATTGCAGTATAGAGAAAATTTTTATGAATAAGCTTCATGGGCTGCTCCTTCTTTATCAAACTGATAACCGATGCCTATTACGGTTTTAATGCAGGGTACCGGTAATTTCTTTCTAAGGTTTTTAATATGTGCATCGATAATACGGTCATTCCCGATATAATCCTCATTAAAAATACGAAGTATTAACTGCTCCCGGTTAAAAACACGGTTTGGCTCCTTATATAAGGTTTGCAATAGCAGGTATTCGCTTAATGTAAGGGGTAAGGGACTGCCGTTATAATAGGCCTGGTAAGCTTCTTCCTCAAAGGTAAGGCCACAGGCGGCCTTTGAATTGGAAACGCTTTGTTTTGTACGGCGTAAAATCGTTTCCATTCTTTTTAATAATATAATGGGAGAAACCGGTTTAATTACATAGTCATCTGCATAGCGGTTAAAGGCGTCCACCTGTGTTTTTTCATCCTCTAATGCAGTAAGCATTATGGTAGCTGTTTGCGGATAATGATCCTTGATATGGCTTAATACCTCAAGACCACCGGCACCGGGCACCATGATATCTAATACGGCAATATCAAAGGTATATTTATTTAATAACATAATGGCAGCGTCCCCATTTTCCGTCTCTGTTACATGATAACCGGAGATGCTCATATATTCTTTTAGAACCTCCCGAATCGTTGGTTCGTCTTCAAGAAATAGCACATGGTATTGTTTATTTTGCATTGTCCACATTTCCTTTCCTGCTTTAATTACATTTAGGTAATTGCATCTTGATATAGCAAATTTCATCCCGTTTCATAAGAAGCTTCTGAACTTAACTTCCCCTATCAAATCAATTATAGCACGCCCGTTTGAATTTCAAATGAAGATTAATTGGTTCTTTTAAAAAAATATTTTAGTACATACATGCAAAACCACCCTCTCAAAAATAACCCCTTTCCTTAGACTCGGTTTTGTCTAACAAAAGGGGTTATTTCAAAGTATCAGAGCGGTTTTGCTATGGGTGGTTTCACTATGGATGGTTTCACTATGGATGGTTTCACTATAGGTAGTTTTACTATAGGTAGTTTTACTGTGAGTAGTTTCACTATAAGTAGTTTCACTATAAGTAGTTTTACTATAGTTGGCATTCCTTAGTCCGCCTTAACATTCCTTAATTAGTTGGGTAGCAGCAATCTTCTTTATCCTTCTGGCCATGAGAATCGAGACTGACAAGGAAAAGGCTGCTAAAAAGATGACAATGCATACACTCCAAAGCCCCGGAATTCCTAAGCTTAATTTTCTTACTCCCAGGGAATAAAAGCATGCCAGCCACACCTTATCCACATAAAACTGTCCCAGTATTCCCCCTGCCAGGGTGCCTGCCAGGATTACCGGCAATAAGCTGCCGGATATCTGGAGCATTAATTGCCCCGTTGTAAATCCAAGGGCTTTTAGGATACCCAGCTCCTGATTCCTGTGGGTAATCATTGTCTTTATGATCATATACAGGATAGCTGCAACTAATATCAGTACAATGATGCTGATCGTCCCGATCATCATGGTAGTCAGCGGAATAAAATTTCCAAAGCCCTCTTTCATCATAGCCTGGACATCAGTGTAAGCAGCCAGGTTATGGCCGTAAGCCTTAATCATATCATCCACAAAGGCCGACGATTTGGAGGGATCCACCAGATAGATATAAACCGTTGACGGTTCAAACTCCTCCCTCAATCTCTTAAAGCCCTCCGGTGTCATCTCACATGCTACACCATTGTAATTCGGTGCCTGCAGCAAGCCAACGATCAGATAATCAAGCCTCTGCTTTCCATAAGCCACGGTGACCACATCACCCGTCTTTAGCTTCATCTTCTCCGCCAGGGATGAGCCCAAGGTAATCTCATTGTCATGCAAAGGAATTCTCCCTTCATAACAAAGCTCGTTATCCAATTTATTATAATCCTTTATAATAAACACCGCTGTACTCTGGTCATCGATCAATACATTCTCAGTATCATAATAAAATGCTTTCTCAACCCGGCTATCCCCTTGAAGCTCCTCCAGAATTTCCTCCGACTGTTCATGGGTAAAGGTCTTTAAGGTTACCGTTGCATTCTCCTCGCTCATGACCCGTATGAATCTGTCGGTGCGGATCATCGAATTATACAATCCGCTTCCTGAGTAAATTCCCGCAAAGGTCATAACAGCTAAAATAATGAACAGAAAAATATTCTGCTTTATGCCATCGAAGAAATTTTTCGCCGCCATTGCAGCATGGATTCCCCACCCCGCCTCAGCTAAGGGGAAGAAATTCCTCTTAAAATTGTGATGCTTGATGCCACTTCTTAACGCCTCTATCGCATGCAGCCTGCGGATCCTGCCCGCTGACAATAACGTGGTCAGCGCTACCAGCCCTATTATTACTGCCATAATAAAGGAGGCAGACACCGGATCAAAGCTTTGCTTCCAGCTTAATCCCGCAAGCTGTTCAAAAACCTCCTCCACCATGGGCAGGAGCAAATACGACCCCAGTATTCCCACCGGTATAAAGATACCTGCCAGTAAAATATAAGGAAATGCCACTGACAGCACTACCTGCCTGCTTCTATAACCTACCGCTTTCAAGATACCCATATTCTGCAGCTCTTCCTCTATGCTGCTTTTGATCCTGAAATTAATTACCATCATCGTAATAACAACGAGGATGAGTGAAAATGCTACCAGCACCGAGGCTACTATCGTAGCTGTAACAGTCCTGTTCCTTTGGCTTAATTCAAAATAACCGAAGGTATATTCATAATTATAGGATAAATTACCGGACAGGCCATGCACTATCCCGGTAAATATCTTCTTTCCATCCTGTTTATCCTTCAACCCAATGCATAGGGTAGTGGCATGGGTATTTGCATCCACCCTGTTATACATTCGGGCAAAATCATCCCCTGGAAGATAGACGCCGATATTTCCGCAATTATTATTCCCATACATGATATCCTCTACAAAGCCCGCGATAGTGAAGCTATAGGTAATATCACCGGAAACAAACTGATACCTGTCCCCCAGCCTGCAGCCACTCGCTTTGATCCAGTAAGATATATAAATGGGATTATCGACACTGTCCAACTCCAGGGTATCTCCCACCGGTTCCAGGATATTCATCGTATGTGCCTCATCCATATCGAAGAAAATATGGGTCAGGGTATTACCCGTGTTTCCATAGGTAGACGCGCCGGATAGCATGATATTACTTCTCGTCTCCACCTTCGTAACCCCATCCAGCTTTTCTGTCTGCTCCACCAGCCCCATCGGCCAGTCAAAGTCAAACAACGTATAATAAACGTCCGCACAGTGATATTGTTCAAACTTCCTTTCATACATCTCTCCAAAGTTTAATATGGTGATCAGTCCCATACTGAATATGGCAGCGGAAATCGCAACAATAAAGCAAAAAGAAATATATTGCCCCCTGTTCTTCCTGAAATAATATCCCATTAATACCGTATATTTTCCCATGGTTACCACCCCATCTCTGTTAAGAAGGCCATCAGCTCCGATCTGCGGGCTTCATCCTCCTTATGGTAGCTCCCAAGCATACATTCACCGGAGATCCGGCCATCCTTCAGATAAATGACCCTGTTACCCCGAAGTGCCGTCCTTAGGTCATGGGTAACCGCAACGATGCTCTGGCCTTCCCTGTGGAACTCTGAGAAAACATCCAGCACCGCTTCCGAATTGCTGGAATTTAAGGCACCGGTAGGCTCATCCGCAAACAGAATTCCCGGTTTATTAATCAAGCCTCTGACAATTGCCACCCTCTGCTGCTCTCCCCCTGATAATTGGGAGGGAAACTTCCTTTGCAGGCTCTCCTCGATATTCACCCTGGCAAATAGCTCTGCTGCCTTTTGGACTACGTTAGTCTTTTTGTTATTAACCAGCAGACCGCTGGCTAAAACATTATCCATAACACTCATTTTATCGACCAGATATATCTGCTGGAAAACAAAGCCACAATTCTCCCTGCGGAAAACTGCCAGCTGGTCCTCTGAATATTTGGAAATATCCATATCCCGGTAAAAGATCTGCCCCAGGGTTGGCCGGTCCATCCCGGAAAGACAGTACATTAACGTAGATTTACCTGCTCCTGAGGATCCCATGATAATTGTGAAATCTCCTTCATAAATCTCCAGATCCATATTTTTTAAAACATGCTGCTGCACACCGCCGTTGGAAAATGTCTTGCATAGCTTTTTGGTTGATAATATCGTTCTCATAAACTCCCTCTTCCAGCTTTCCTTAAAGCCCTTTCTGTTTTTGTTTTCTGACACCATATTATCACCTGGCGGGCCGCTATACTTTATCCGTTTCTTGTATAATTCTTAATTATTCCTTAACCGAAAGACTGGCTGTCAGTATCATTCTTTCTTAATTTCCCAGACTTGGGTATGGCGCTCAAGCTGCCGAATGCGGACTATAACAATTTACATCCAACAACAGCTTTAAACCCGTCGGAATCATTCTCTAATTCTAAAAACCCGTTCATTTTTCCCATAAAATAATCCGATATATATAAGCCAATCCCGGCACCGCCCTCGCCCCCACTATTTGCTCCCCGGAAGTATTTCTGTTTTAACAGGGGCAAATCCTCTCTGCTGACCCCACTTCCATAGTCTTTGATTATGATACAGAGATACTGTCCTTCAATATAAGTTTCTACTGTAATTTCTGTATTTGCATATTTGTAGGAATTGCTGACCAGGTTATCAAACACCTGCTGCAGCCTTAAGGGATCCACCTCAACCAGGCATTCCTGCATCTGGTATTCTTGTATTTGATGGTTAAAATCAGCATTCTGAAGCAGTGTTACAAGCTCCATACTTTCCAGATCCCCGGGTATTACCCTTAACTCCTGGATCTCCTCCAGGGTTGCATGAAATAAATTATTAATCAGCACCTCAATCTGGTCTGCCTTCCGGTTAATCATCTCCAGCTTTGCAACAACCGCAGCATCCAGAGTCTTCACGCACAAAACTTCTGCCATGGCCTTGATTGAGGCAAGGGGTGTTTTCACATCATGGCTTAAGGAAGCCACCAGCTCCTTCTTGCTTTCGTTTGCCTTCCTCTCACTCTCCCTGGCAGCGGCCAATTCTTCGCGCATAAGATCAAAGCTTTCCGTAAAGGCGCCAAACAAATGATTCCTGTCCATCGTAAGGGGCGTATCCAAATTACCTGCTGCCACCTCTGCGGCAAACTGCTGCATCTTCTCAAAGGGCTTAAGGATATTCTTTTGCATATAATGAATATGGTAAATTATGAAGCACGCTGCTATCATGGTGGTAACAGCCATAATTACCCCACCGGCCCGATATTGGAGCCTTTGTCCTGAGGAGGTATCCGGATAAACCAACAGCCTGCCGTCAAGATAACGGTATTCCAATCCATATCTTTCCTTCAGCTCAAGCACCTTGGGCGAGCCTTCCCCTTCTTCCTCCAGGGTTTTTATTAGGTCATTGGCCTGCACCGGATCCGGCTCATTTTTAATGCTATGTAATGAATCCATCCCCCAGATGCCCAGGGAAACCAAAGCTATCATAATGCTGATACATAGGATACCTGTCCGTTTAATCTTCTTCATAGCAGTAGCCCCGTCCCCATACCGTCTTAATGTGTACCGGCTCATTGGGGTTATTCTCAAGCTTTTCCCTAAGATGCCTGATATGTACATTTAAGGTGCTGTCACCGGTGAAGGCATCCTCCCAGACATGGTCAAACAATTCTTCCTTCGGAACAATCCGTCCCTTATTCTGCAGCAGATAGCTTAGAAGCTTAAATTCCATACCCTTCATAGGCACCTCAAGTCCCCTTTTGTACACCTTGCCTGCCTTCCCGTCAATATGAATATCCTGATTTCCTACCCAGGAAGGTTCATTCCGATCCCTTTCCGCCGGTCCGGACCTTTGCATACTGTCCATCCGTTTGAGCACAACCTTTACCTTAGCCAATAATACACTTAGGGTATAGGGCTTTTGTATATAGTCATCCCCGCCAATATTCAGTGCCAAAAGAATATCGTCATTACTGCTTCTGGCACTGATAAATAAAATGGGGATATCCATGGTTTTCCTTAGCTCCTTGCATAAATCAAAGCCTGACCGCTCTGCCAGATTGATGTCTAGCAGAATCAATTCCGCCCTATTCCCTTTAAAAAACTCAAGGCATTCCTGGTAGGACAGCACATAATGTGTTTCCAGGTCAAACAGATTGAAATATTCACAGGTACTCTCAGCTAATTCCTTTTCATCATCCACAATCAGGCATTTATAATCCATAGCTTATATCTCCTATCCCCACAGGGCACTGGCATCACTGGCACTTCTGTTCAAACGCGAGAAATCCGTCTTGATGAAGGAACGGGTTGCCAGGATTAAGAACACCGCCCCAATCGCCATAATAATAGTAAAGGATAACACTGGCACTACGACAAAGCCGTTAATATTAATAGCTAAGCCTTCTTTTACAAGCTCCGCGTTTGAAAGCTGTGTTTTTTCAAGCACAATCATACGGAAGAAGGCTGTGGCATAGGTCATGGGATTCAAATACGAAATATATTTCAGCGCATCTGGCAGCATATCGATGGGAATGTATGCACCTGACAAAAAGGTCAGAGGCATGGTGATCGCCGTCTTGATAATCTGAAAGGTCTGTCCGTTCCGCACAATTGTTGCCATATATAAACCAACACCGGAAAATACCAGCCCAACGCAAATCATCGCCAGCAATACCCATAATGGTGTAATCCAGGTTGTAAATTTTATTCCGGTGAACATTCCGAGCACAAGGATCAAAATACCCTGTATTGTTGAAACGGTGGCCGCAGAAAGTAACTGCCCAATGGCTACGGCTATCCTTTTTGCCGGAGAGACAAGTACCTCCTTCATAAAGCCGCTTACCATGTCATCCACGGTCGTGGAGGCCAGGTTAAGGGCTCCTTCAAATACCGTAGTTATAATAACACCGGACAGCATATAGGCAATCGGGTTATCTATGAACTCATTTTTAAAGATTGCACCAAATACATACACAAAGAAAAAGGGAAAAACCAGGGAGAATATCAGCCCGGTCTTATTCCGGACAAAGGCCTTCAGCCCTCTCTTCCATAACGCTATTATTGTCTGCATATTAAGCCTCCTCCCGTATCTTCTTCCCGGTTATCTCCAGGAACACGTCATTAAAGGTACCCTTCTTAATCTCAATATCCGTGATCACATCCTTTTGCATACTTAACACCTGCATAAGCGGGTTAATGTTCTCTGCATCCACCTTATAAAAGCCTTCCTTTTTCGTATAATCCAGCTGATACCGCTGCAACAGCTGCTCCAGCTCCTCTCCATTTTCCGTCGTAATAAATGCCTTATCCTTTGTATACTTTTTCTTCAAGGCATAGGGTGTATCATGGGCAACGATGACACCGCCATCAATAATTGCAATCCTATTACAGATCTCCGCTTCTTCCATGTAATGGGTCGTCAGGAAAATGGTTATATTCCTTTCCTTTTGAAGCTTTTTGATATATTCCCAGATATGGGACCGCGTCTGGGGATCAAGACCCGTCGTAGGCTCGTCCAGAAATAATACCTTCGGATAATGGATTAATCCCCGGGCAATTTCAACACGGCGTTTCATGCCTCCGGACAGGGCGCTGACCAATTTTTTTCTTTCACCCGCCAGATCCACTAAATTTAGTACAAACCTAATCCGCTCCTCCACTTCATTTTTAGGTATATGATAAAATACACAATGCAGCTTGAGATTTTCCTCAACTGTCATCTTGGCGTCCAGGGTTGAATCCTGGAATACCACTCCGATGGCCGCCCTGACATCACTTTTTCTGGTGCTGACATCCTTCCCATCAATGATAAGAGTGCCTGAGGTCTTTTCAAATATGGTACATAAGGTATTAATCGTCGTACTCTTCCCGGCACCGTTAGGTCCAAGAAATGCGAAAATAGTTCCTTCCTCCACCTCAAAGGAAATATCATTCACGGCTACAAAATCACCATATTTCTTGGTAAAGTTCTTAACTTCAATTATGGATTTCATCGATTCTTCTCCTTAGCTGTTATGAATTCATTATACCTTATGCCTGGTCAATTTATCACATAAAATATTAATTATACAATACTATTATAATCCTCTGCCAGCATCCCATACAAAGCCATGTCACAAAGCCCCGTATTATTTTTATCCGCCTTTCTTCGGGTTCCTTCATATTTCAATCCGCATTTTAACATGACCTTACCTGAGCCCGGATTGTTAACATCATGCCTTGCTTCAACCCGGTTTACCCCCACTTCCCCAAAGAAGAACTTGACCAAAGCCTTGAGGGCTTCCGAGGTAATCCCCTGCCTCCAATAACTGTGCCCGATACAATAGCCAATTTCCACCGAAGCAATTACATCATTCAGATGTACCACGCTGATGCTGCCAATTGCTTCGTGGTTCTCCTTCCACTCAATGCACCAATTGTAATTGCGGATATCCTGATAAGCTTCTATCCAGCCCTGGAGCAGCTCCCCTGTTGCTTCCACACTTGTATGCGGAGGCCAAGTCAAGTACCGGGTTACCTCTTCATCATTTGCCCAATTCCTGTACATATCGTCCGCATCCTCCAGGGTAAACCTCCTAAGTATAAGCCTATCTGTTTCAATTGTCCTTGTTCCCAGATGTTTCATCCTGTTTTTCCCTCCCTATTAATTATTTATCATCCACATTATAGTTATTACTTCCGGCATACTTTTCTATAATCTACATCCGCGGCTGCTTCAAGTCAAGCAATTCCTGCCCGTTATTATATCTTTCCTATCCTGATGTTAAATCACGATGCCCTTACTCCTTCATTTTATTTTTCCAATCCTAAAAGTTTAATATTTTATTTTGTACGTGAATATATTCTTGCAAATTATGCATGCTATGTTATAATATAAGTAAGAACTCATCTATTTATATCATATAACCGTATATTTTTAGGAGAATATTTTCATATTTTGAAATATTAAAGACAGATTTATCGCAACTTACTTAACTTAGTCATTTTAATATCAGGATGGGGATATGATACCTATCCGCCCCAGAAAGGATAATGGTAATTCAAATGGGTAAATTCATTGAAAATGTCAATGCCTATATTCAACAATACAATATAAAAAGGGATATTATCCTCCTAAGGACCAATTGGAGCCAATCAAAGGTATCCAGGATACTAAACGGAATCCAGGATATCAATGAAAGTGAAATGGATCTACTGTCAGAGGTCTTTGGAAAAACAAAGGATTATTTCATCTGCGGACAAATCTGCCAGGACGGACAGCCGGACAACGGCATTGCATTTTTCGCCGGCGAACCGGAAGGTGAACAGTTGTATACTGCCTATGATATTATTGATATGCTTAAAACCTTTGATGTACTTGTCAATATAGGCAATAAAATACAAGCCTCGGTAAAGGGGTGATTCTTATAAACATAGACAAATTTCAAAAGATCATATTTTTTTATGATAATAACAGGGAACAAATTGTAAGGGTACTAAACCAATTTTATGCCACTGCTTCTAAGGAATACGGAACTGTGATTCCCAATTTTTCCAAATACGGCATTGAGCTTTTAAAGAATAAAAAATATGGTTTCTTTGAATTTCCTCTCAAGGATAATAAAATAGGCGCCCTATTTTATACGAACGGGGATGCCCAGTATATTGTCCTCAATACAAGCCGCTCTATTGCAAATAACAATTTTGCACTGGCCCATGAAATATACCATGTCATGAACGGCAATTATAAAGGAATGACTGTCGCAGAGCTCTATGTAAATGGCTATTCGGAAGATTTTAATGAAATGATGGCTAATTCCTTTGCCGGATGTGTCCTAATGCCTGAAACGGATTTCAAAAGTACCTATTCTGCTATCATTGGGTCAGAGGAGATATGCATCAAAGACGAATTTAAACTCCATTTTAATACGATCCTTCGATTGATGGATTATTATGCTACGACCTACATGTCAGTCCTAATCCGGATTTACGAGCTGAACTTAATAAAAGAAAAAAAACAGCATATGCTGGAACGTTTACTGACTGAAAATGATGAAACCAGTTTAATCCGCCATATGGAACAATTATACCTGAACACCCACATATTAAAACCTTCCAGGAACAACAACCTTCAACGTATGATGGCATATGCAGATATCCTCAGCCGTAAGAATGTCCAGGAAGGCTTTTATACAGAAGAGGAACGGATGGACTTAACAAAATTGCTCCTCGGCAGCTATCATAAAATTGTGCAGGAGGAGGGTGTAGATCATGCCCGATAACAGCACAATAGGTACTGAAGATATAATCACAGGATTAATAGACGCAAAGGAGGAGGTCCTCCATCATATCTTATCCTCTTCCACGCTGATATTCTATGATACCTGCATGCTCCAATACCATAGCAAAATTGATGATAAGGCTCCACTGGCTAATTATATGAAAAGTTTATTCCTGGGCAAAAAAGGGGTACTGGTCATCACACAAACCATATATGATGAAACCTCCAGCCATCCTGAGACGATAGCTCCCTGTAACCTTCTCATTACCGAACTACAAGCAAATGGTATTTTTATTGTGCTGCTAAAGGAGGAATGGGTAGAAAATTGCCTGTCACGCCTTACTGGAATGACCCCCGGGGACTGCGGTATCCAGCTGCTAAAACTGATACATGATGAACGGAACCATTTACTCAACATTTACAAGATGCTTATTCTCGATACCTCACCCTTAAAGGAAGCTGCCCTGGACAGGAGAAATCCCATCCCCGGCAATGCCGTTAATGCCGCGTTTACCTTTATACGGGCTAACCGTGCCCCCAAAAAATCCGTCGGTGAAAAGGTGGTCTTACTCACTATGGGTATGTTGAAAAGCCTTTCCATAACCCTTGGCGTAAAGATGTATTTTTTCAGCGAAGACCATGGAGCCTTAGGCAGCAGCAACACTATTTTTAAAGAAATCGGCGTCCAGGGGACGATGTTCTCCAGAAGCTTAATCCCCATGGTGGATGAAATGCTGGAAAAGGGCTTCCTGGAACGGGACAAAGAGGCTATAAGAGCTTTTATCCAAAGCTCTGACCGATTAAGGGCAACCGTCCACTGCCCGGGAGACCAGTACTGCGACGTTAAAATCAAAAGTAAAACCGAATGGATTAATTTCTTTTTAACCCCCACTAGCATACATATCTTAAGGTAAAAATAAAAATGTGCAAAATAAATTAACGTCCATAGAATAGCATGATTAATAACATGATTCTATGGACGTTTTCATCTATCTTTTCTTTCTTCGCCTGCTTAAGGGTGCGCCGAGGATCTCTGACCAAATGACTGCTTCCTGTAACCGCTCCTGGGAAATCATCCCGTATTCCCCATAGACCGGGGAGGTGTTTCCCTTGCCTTGCATACCGGTTTCCATCCAGGCTGTCCTGTTCTCTATAGGCGGGGTTACCCTCAGGTTTAATTCCCCCGGATAGGCTCCTTCCCTTCTGCCTCCTGCACTGCCTGTAGCACTGCTGCCGGCACCGGCGGGTGAGGCATTCGCCTTCCTCGGATCCTTGGCATGGGGCTGGTTCCTTTGCTCCTGCGGCTGCCTATAAGGATTCCCGGGCGGCGCTTTGGGAGGCTCAGAACCGCGGTTCTTTAATACGGCTGCCTTTGAAGCTATCGTATTGCCGCTTCTCCAGGCATTACCTCTGTCGGCCATGGTATTCCTGTCCTTTAATACGGCTGCCCTGGCAGCGATTGTATCCCTGCTTCTATTCTCCATCATTGCGTTCATGCCCCATATGCAGCACACCCTACTGGGAATGTGATGGCATGAACCCGGCCCTCCCTCCGTTCATTATTTAAATTTCTTTCAGCTTCTATCCTTCTTATCATCAGTGATTGAATTTGTCCGCCCCTCGGAAAGCCTTTCCCTCATTCTGGTATCTGCCTTGACGTTTTGCATGTCATAATAATCCATCACTCCAAGGTGCCCGTCCCTGAGCGCCTGAGCCATGGCCTTCGGCACCTCTGCTTCCGCTTCTACGACATGTGCCCTCATTTCCTGCTCCTTCGCTACCGCCATTGCCCTGCGCTCCTCAGCCTTTGCCTGGGCGATATTCTTATCCGCCTCTGCCTGAAGGGTCTGCAGCTGGGCACCGATATTCCTGCCCACATCTACATCCGCAATATCGATGGATAGGATTTCAAAAGCGGTACCGGAATCAAGGCCCTTGCTCAATACTCTCTTGGAGATGTCATCCGGGTTCTCCAGCACCTCCTTATGGCTTGACGCAGAGCCTACCGTAGTTACAATACCTTCGCCGATTCTTGCAAGAACCGTCTGTTCCCCGGCACCGCCGACAAGGCGCTCCAGGTTTGCCCTCACTGTTACCCTCGCTTTAACTAAAAGCTCAATACCATCCTTTGCCACTGCTGAAACCATGGGCGTTTCTATGACCTTGGGATTAACGCTCATTCTTACCGCATCAAATACATCACGGCCTGCAAGGTCGATGGCTGCTGCCTTTTCAAAGGGAAGCTCAATGATATCCGCCCTTTCCGCCGCAATCAAGGCGTTAACAACACCGTCTACATTGCCGCCGGCAAGATAATGGGCTTCCAGCTGGTTTACACTCAGGTTAAGTCCTGCCTTTGTCGCTTTAATCAGCGGGAGTACAATCCTTGATGGGATAACACGCCTCAGCCTCATACCCACCAAATTAAATATGCTGACCTTAACATTGGCTGCCAAGGAAGAAATCCACAGCCCAACCGGTACAAAGCTGAAGAACAATACAATTACTAAACCAATAATTCCAATGAGAATGATATAACCTATTGATTCTGGCATAATTTTTTCCCTTCTTTCTATGTAGTTATTTTAATTATAGTATTTCCTTAATTTATTTCTTTTACTACTAATTTGGATCCCTGTACCTTAAAAATAACCAATTTTGTACCTTTTGATATATATTTTCCTTCCGATAGTACATCAAAATCAATCCCGTCAAAATTTCCGACCCCCGTCGGCCTTAGATCAGTCAATGCAACCCCCTGTTTTCCTAACAGGTAGTTCAGATCATTGGCACTGATATAGCCCTTATCCTTATTCTGCTCTTCCTTTAAGATAATCGGGGACTTCAGCTTTCCTCTTGATAACAGCCCAAGGATAACAGCCAGCATAACTGCCAGCACCGCCAGAACTATAATCGTAATAATGGCCCCTTCCACAAAGGTATCGGAAATTAAGAAAACCGCAATCACCAGGCATGCTGTACCTAAGACACCAGGCGCATGGAGACCCGGAGTGACCATCTCGATTCCCACTAAGATAAATCCGGCGATAAATAAGCCCACTATCAAAATAAGCAACCAGTCAATGAACATCTTACCACTCCTTTCCTATCAACACTTTTCCCTGTTCCCTCAGGAAGGGTTTCCCCTTCTACCTGATTTATCATATTCTGCAAGAACCCCACACTTCAAATCATAGATTAAGTGTTGGGTAATCCACTTACTATTAGTATATACCTGATGGTGTCATTATGGAATAGACAATTTCCCAAACATCCCAGCCCTTAATCCCATATTACCACCATAACCTTCCTTAAGGCAAGCCGATTGGTATCTTTTAACCAACTTCTAATATAGCTATTTACAATTTAACCCCTGTCCTACAGCGAACTAAGGGCTTACTGTTGCCGTCACCTAATTATATGGTAAATACCTAAATCTTATGAGGGTGGCGCAAAACAGAAAAAATATACCATATATTACAAATGCCAAAATATAATTCTACAATCTATGATATGGAGTTTTCTTTGCGCACCCCCCTCATAATTATATGATCCGCCCAACAAAAAGCTTCTTGTCTTATACCAACTAACGCGGTGAATCTGAGTGTAGATATAGCCATCTGGGTGCAGACCAGGCCTCCCATGGTTGCCTGCACTTGGCAATCCTGGGAGGTTAAAGGCAAGCCCAGGAGGCTATATATACACTCAGATTCACCTAACAACCAACCCACACCCCTACCCCACTCAAACATAAGCCACTTT
>JARKQP010000004.1 GCA_029974875.1 Mobilitalea sp. | reverse complement strand
ACACCTCTTTAACCCTTTATGAAGGTGTGCTTATAGAATAAATGCTTAGTAATCATTTCATTATCCGGCGGATGATATCATCAAAGTCCAGTGTTCCAAACTTCTCAAGCATATACTCCATATTATAAAGTGCCTGGGCGTTTATAAGGCCATTACAAGTATCATTATCATCACCCTTATTTTTAGCTGCAGCTCCGGAGAATTCCTTATAGTTCGTATCGGACAGCCATAGGGATGTCATATAACCTTCACATTGAATCCCCGGCATGGAATAGCCATACATGTTTTGCGGCATGGATAGACCATGATGCATGCCCCGGGTAACAATTTTGGCCAAAATAGCCAGTTTCTCATCCTTGCAGTACTCAGCTATACGAATTAAATCCGGCACAAATTCTTGAAATTCATCATCAACATAACTGCATCCAGGGATAACATCACATCCTGCCCATCCAGTTGTCTTAAAGCTATATTTTCCCAAAAGCGTGGTGCTGTCAAAAGGAATATCCCATAAATATGTCCAGGAAGCAAGTATACGGGCCGCATCTCTAGCTCCCACAAGCAATTCCGGATCTTTAGTATGCTCATATACCATCAGCAAAGATCTCATGGCAAACATGACACCAACCGCATCGATTTTTACTGATTTCTTGTGTGTGGTGTCATTAAGACCACCAATATAAGTTACATCCTCTACATAGTTGTTCAATATATACCTGGCTGCGCTGTATGCAGAATCTAGATACCTTCTTTCCTTTGTACATGTATAGAGTGTCACGAGGACCTCCGGCGGAAATATTGCACCGGAATTCCGCTCTGTTTCATTGGCACCAAACCATTCAGAAGGGTTAAATATAGGCCTTCCATCCATTGTATAGGCCCTGCTCCAGGAACCGTCTTCATTTTGTATTTCGACCATTTTATCACAGAATTTAATGACAGCATCCAACCAGCTCTTGTGCTCATTTCCGGATTTTTTCTCATGCAAATAGCACATCATAAGGTAGTGCACAGCCTCTGTCATAGTACGGCAATAATTACCCTCAACCTTTTTAAGCTCATTTGCTACATCCATCAGCGAACCAACGATTTGCTCACCCAGATAGGTTTCCAGTTCCTCTCTGTTATTTGCATACTGGAATGGATAGAGAACCCCTGTCCACCAGTAAACAAATTTCTCCTTATCAACATCATAAATTCCGTTTGGCAATCCGGACGCATCTATGCAATTGTTTATGAAAAACTCTATGGTTTTTATAGCTCTATTGCGATGCTCGTCTGACCTCATATCTTTTGCTGCCATGAGCATTGCATAGCAATTCAACGTCTGAGCCCCGGAAAAACCATATTCAAGCAAATTATGTTTACCGTAATTCTGCCTTGGTGAAAAATGCATGAAAAACCCCGCCGGACA
>JARKQP010000941.1 GCA_029974875.1 Mobilitalea sp. | reverse complement strand
CGGCTGGAGCAGCCGGATTTTATCCATGCCCTCCACTCCGTTTTCCGCCGTTGCCACCACCTCATATTCCGGGCACTTTGTCTTTATGATGGAACAGACATGCTGCACGGCACTGGGTTCATCATCTAAAACAATCACCTTAAACATCCGTCTCCTCCTTACCCAAAATAGTACTATTATGAGTACTATGAATCATACCATCAAGAGTATGATGAACCGTGGTATTTATAGCAGGATGAATCGTGCTATGAATACCAGGATTAGCTACGGTTATGATCACATCCGCTCCCTCTGCCACGTTCCTTATTTCAAAATCCAGCCCCTCCTGGTACAGCAGCAGTAATCTGGCATAGGTGTTTACCAATCCCATCCCCCCGATTTCCAGCTTCATATTACGTTTTTCCTTTAGCAGGCTGTTCTTGGTCTCAATTAATTTTTCCCTGAGCAGACGGAGGGATTCCTCCGAAAAGCCCTGTCCATTGTCATGGATCCTAATAAACCATTTTTCTTGTGTGGCCGGCAGTGTTCCCCTGGCCCCGGAATTCATTTCTTCCGTTGGATTTGCGGCTTCAATCCTCCCGCCCGTAATAACAACCTCCATTTGCTTTGTACTGTTTTCAAAGCCATGGTTAATGCAATTCTCAACGATTTGCTGGAGGGTAATCTTCGGGATTACCTGATCAAGCACACTGTCCTCCACCTGTACCTCAAAGGATATCTTATGCTCAAAGCGGGCCTTGAGAATATAAAAATACTGGTCCAGATATTCCAGCTCCTCTTTAATTGTGGCATACTGGGTTTTTGTATTCGTGGAATACCGGAGCATATTTGCCAGGCTCCCGCAGATTTCACAGATCTGTTCATCCTGGTTGCTGGTTCCCCGGGCTGCAATCACATTCAATACATTATACAGAAAATGAGGGTTGACCTGGGACTGAAGCAGGTCAAACTGGGCCTGCAGCTGCAAAAGTGACATATGCTTTTCCTTCAGCAGGGACTGGCGCAGGCGCTCCAACACATCCTGGTAGGAGTTACTAAGCGCTGTGATTTCATCATTGGTAGTGCTTAAGTCAACCTCATCGTCAAGATTATCGATCTCCGTCTTTTCCATCACCGTTCTTAATTGGCGGATAGGCTTCGTCAGAAAATAAGAAAGCATAATGACAAAGAACATGGAAACCGCCAAAAAGATCCCCGCTATCAGTATCGTAATCAATATAATATAACGGTTCTGCTGGTGCAAGGCCTCACCTGCCTCGATAACCAGGACGGAAATATTATATTTATCCGACTTTGATTTTGCAACCAGCATCTCCTCATTATCGGCAGAGCGGTAGCTTCTCACAAATTCGCCCTCCTGCTCCACAATTTCGGAGTAGTGGGAAGGAGCATCACCGGATATATCGGAATACAGCTGCTCATCCCCATTGACATATATGATGTATTTCATATTCTCCTTGGGTAATGCGATTATCTTTTTCAGGTCATCCACCTTTTTTTGCACTTCAATATAACCCATGTTTTTTCCCTGGACAGCCTTTACCAGCGAAAAGACCTGCGAATTCAATTTCAATCCCCAGGTATCTTTATGCGTATTTACAATAATCGGTTTCCCATTCTGCTCTTCTGCTTTCGTAAGCCATGGCATATTGGAATAATCAACATTTTCCTTAATCACATTGTCCACCACATTTTTACTGGATGTTACAAACCCCAGCTGGTTAAATACAATAATGCGGTAAAAATTATTTGAAATAAAATCCGTATTCAATCCTACTGAAAGCTCTGACCGGGCCATCAGGGCATAGCTGTCCAAAATTTTATCCTCTTGTATGGAAAGCAGATAGATTGCCTGGAGCATATCCTTATCTGACAGGATATAGTTCATGGTAAGCTCCATCGGCTTAATCATTTCATCACATTGGACGATTAATTGGTCTGCACTGATTTTGAGATTAGCTTTTTCCGTTTTTTTGTTCTGCGTTATATTATAATTATAATATACCATGCCAAGGATGATGGAAATGACAAACATAAATACCGCATACATATAAATCATCTTCGTCTGAAATCGCATTTCCCTGTTCCTCCCCATAAATCAGGCAGTCCTGTACCTATTCTAACCCTTGACTGCTCCCGCGGACATACCCTCTACAATTTTCTTGTTAAAGATGATAAACAGGATCAGCATAGGAACCGTGATGACAATAACGTCAGCAAACAGCAGGTTATAAGAGCTTTGGAACTGTCCCATAAAATTATAAAGCGTAAGCTGTACCGTCGCATTCTTAGCTCCCGGCAGGAAATACAGCGGATTCATAAAATCATTAAAGACATTCACCGCATTTAAAATGATGACCGTTGCCGTTACAGGCTTAAGCAAGGGAAATACAATAGAACCGTATAACCTTGCACGCGTACATCCGTCAATATAGCCCGCCTCTTCCAATTCTATCGGGACGGAATTCATAAAGCCCCGGTAGAGCATGACCGTGAACGGGGTCTGTAGCGCAACCTCAACCATAATCATGCCAAATATAGTCTTATAAATATGCAGATCCTGCATGATAAAAATCGTTGGAAGTATGGCCGGAGGAATCATAAGCCCTATCATGATCAGAGAATTTATAATAGAAGTTATCTTTTGTTTTCTTCTTTGCAGTACATAGCCTGCCATGGAGCAGGTGATAATCAATACAATTACTGACCCTGCCGTAATCAGCATACTGTTTTTAAATGCGGTCAGCAGCAGGTAATTACTGTGCCGGAATACCTCGCCATAATTATCCCAAACAAAGACCTCTGGAAGGTTGATCCTTAATAAATTCGCTTCCCGCCTCTCCTTCAAGGAATTCAGCAGCATAAACACAAAAGGAACAATAAAGATGAAAAAGGCTGCCAAAATCCCCACAATATCTCCAATAATAAGTAATCTCTTCCTCTTATTCATATTATTGTTCCTCCTTGCTCAGTAAATATCTCTGAAGCGGATAAGCAATGGCGGCAATCAATACCAGCATTATAACATTTCCCGCCGTTGAAAGTCCATAATATCCTGCAGCATATTGTTTATATACTACGGATGCCATAACGTCAGTGGCAAAGCCAGGCCCCCCGCCTGTCATAGACCAGATCAGGTCAAAGCTCCTAAGGCCTCCAATTAAGGAAAGGATAATAATAGAATTCATTGCCGGCCTTACCAGGGGTATCGTAATATATTTCAGCCTCTGCCAGCCGTTTGCCCCATCAATGTCAGCCGCCTCATAGTATCCCTTGTCAATACATTGGATACCGGCGATATAAATAACAGTAGCAATTCCAACGCCCTTCCATACATCCGTCAGGATAACACTATATAGCGCCAGGTTCGGGTTTCCCAGCCAGTCGATGCGTCCAAGCCCGATTCCCTCAAGCACCAGATTAAATAACCCCCTGGTCGGATGCATTAAAGCCGCAAAGGTAATACCTACGGCCAGAGAGCTCACCAGATTGGGAAAAAACACAATGGAGCGCAGGAAATCCTTTGTTTTTATTTTACTGGTTAAGAATACTGCAATAATAAACGCCAGCACAACCTTTGAGCCGCTGGTCAGGAATGCGTAGATCAATGTATTTTTAATACTGCCATACAGGGATTTTTGTGAAAAATACTGTTTAAAATTATCCAATCCAACGAATGTAAAGTTTTTAAAATCCCAAACGGTCAGGCTGTAAAAGAGAGAGGAGACCAGAGGGATTAAAAAGAATATACTAAAAATAACAATGGATGGAATTAAAAACCACATACTATAGATCTTATTTTTATTCATCTATGATTACCTTCCATTTTTGATAAAAAGCTGTGCCCAATGCTGCTTTATAAGGCATTAGCCGCCACACAGACGGCTAATGCCCGGTGTAATGGCAGATCCCATCACATCAGTACTACCTTGCATAAATTTCACTTAATTCAGTACCCGCTATTTACGCTGATACTGCGTTGTCGTCAATCGGCGTAGGAACCACTACGCCTCATTCCTCCGCCTTGCCTCAGCGCAAATATCAGGCACTGATATTAAACAAAATTTACGCAAGGCAGTACTAGTCTTTCTTTTATGCAAAAGCTATTTCCAGTCCAATCCGAGCTGAAGGGCCTGGGACCTGCAGTCCTCATCATAGGCTTTGGCACCTTCTTCTGCC
>JARKQP010000923.1 GCA_029974875.1 Mobilitalea sp. | reverse complement strand
ATACGGCAGCCCCCACCCAAGACAGCCCGGCATTGCAAGAAAAATGGAAAGCGGCAACAGAAAAGCCAGATAAGCAAATACCGAGCCGGCCATAAATGCGGTTCCAAGCAGCCCAACGCCTAAAGCAACGGCTAAGGCTTTTGTTCCCTTGGAATTTTCCAACCTTTCAATTGCCTGAAAAGCGGTTTCACATTTACGTTGCAGATCACACAGTGCAACCCTGTGCCTGATCTTCCGGTCTCTCTGTAATTTTATTGTTACAGAGTCAACCCCTGAACTTGTATCAATAATTGTCCACCCCAGTGCGCGATAACAATCGCCGCACAGAGGTGCCAGCCTCCCTTTAATCGTGACCTCCAGATATTCATTCATGATGAACTTATTTTCCTTCCCATTTGTTTCAGGCATGATAGTATCCCCTTCTACTTATAGTGTTTACCTTACATTTTGTCGCTGATAAAGATATCATAAATCCTTAATATTCTATAACGTTAAAGATATGTTAACTTTATGTTAAGATTCGCCCTAATGTAAAAAAACTCCCACATATAATAACAAACATGTGAGAGTTTTTAGAAACGTAATCTTCATCTTAATATCAGTGCCAGCTCTATGAAGTCAACCCATAAAATTAAACTTGTGAAATGTTAAGCTTGTGAAGTCAAACTTATGAAGTTAAGCTGATAACAATCGGATCAATCCCTATAGGTTTACACAAACCGTAAAAGTAGTCCCTTTTCCCACTTCACTCTCCACATAGATCTCCCCATCAACCAGATCAACAATTCGCTTTACCAATGCCAGCCCGAGCCCGTTTCCCTCTGACGAATGGGAGGTATCCCCCTGATAGAACCGGTCAAATATGCGGTGGCAGGCTTCTTTTGGCATTCCGCAGCCGGTATCACTGATCCTCACGACAACCCCGCCCTGGATTTTCTTTAGCTCCACTCTTACCCTGCCCCCGGCTTCGGTAAATTTAAGGGCATTGGTCAAAAGGTTGTTCCAGGCGATTTCCAGCAGATTTTCATCCGTAGTTACGGTAACCTCCTCAAGCTCAAGCTCCAGGCTCTTCTCATTGAACTTATCCTCCAATGCCAGAATACAGCAGCGCAATTGCTCATCCAGAGAATAGGTTTCCTTTTGTATAATCTCCTGGCTTTCTAATTTGTTTAGCCGCAGGACATCCGATACCAGGGCTGCCAGCTTCTGGGAGGCCTCCAATATCGTTCCTATATATTCCTGCTTCTTCTGCTTTGGCAGTCCATCCTGCTGCAGGGCGAAGGCATAGCTCTGGATAATGGCCAAAGGGGTTTTGATTTCATGTGAAATATTGGCAATAAAATCACTTTTTAAGGTTTCAATGGTGGCCAGCTCCTCTACCATCTTGTTGAAATCGTCAATCAATACCTCCAGCTCATCCTTTTTATCGTCCCTGCGCTGGGAATATACCCTGGCCGTAAAATCACCATTGGCTACCCTCCTGGCTGCCTGCCTTACTCCAATGATGGGTCTCGTAAATGCGGTGTAGGCAATCCACCTCGCAATCAGACTCACAATTAGTCCCTTGAATACCACATAGGAGCCATTTGCCAATACCATGACCAAGGGACTGTCATGGAGCATGATCTGCCGGTTGTAGATCAGGACAGAGCCGGAGCAGCACACTACTCCGACGCCCCATATGATTAAGAATTCCTTCCAAAAAGGGCGCCTGGCATTTATTCTGTTATCCTTGGGCTCGCTATACTTTATCTTCATCCCTTGATTACCGCCTTATATCCAAGTCCCCGGACCGTGACAATTTCAATATCCTTACACCCGGATAGCTTGTCCCGGAGCTTTGTAATGAATACATCTACGGTCCGTGGTGTGCTTTCGCTTTCAAAGCCCCAGAATTCATCCATTAATTGGGTCCGGGTCAAGGTTCTCCTTGGGTAGGATAATAGCTTGAATAAGATATTAAACTCCCTTACCGTTAAGGGTACCTCCACACCATCCATATAAGCTGTTGTTTCCTCTTCATTCAAGGTAAGTGCCCCGATCTCCAGCTTCCTCTGATTGGCAATATCTGCACGCCGCAGCAGCGCAGAGACCCGCAGCAGCAGCTCATCCATATCAATGGGCTTTACCATATAATCATCAATTCCAATGTGGTAGCCCTTTTTCTTGGAAGTAATGTCATCCCTTGCCGTCATAAATAGGATCGGGATCTTCTTATCCTGCCTGCGGACCTCTGAGGCAAATTCAAAGCCGTCCACACCCGGCATCATAATATCCGATACAATTAGCTTTACCGGCTCCTCAAGCAATTTATCAAAGGCCTCCTCCGAATTTTTGCAGCTTATGGCATGGTATCCGTTATCATTCAAAAAGGAACATACGATATAGTTAAGCTTCGCATCATCTTCGAGAACTAAAATATTATTCATGCTGATTTCCTCCCTAAAGTATTCGGCC
>JARKQP010000865.1 GCA_029974875.1 Mobilitalea sp. | reverse complement strand
AGCATGTTTTTTTCATCAAAGGAATTTATGTAACCGGCCAGACATAAAGAACCTGGGGCGGAAAAGATAATCAGGGTCGGCATTGCCGGTTCCGGAATCTCTTTAACCGTAAATACACGCTTACCCACGATTACTAATAGGATTAAATAGCTAATGAGGCCAAAACCAAAAGCCCATTGTCCAACAATTGGATGAAATACCTTTCCGGTAACTGCGGCTACTGCAATTCCTACATAAACAATAAACCAGCTTGGAAATACCTGCATGATATTAAAATTTCGGACAAATTTGTTTGTAAAGTATATAATTAGGATAATATGAAGCAGGATTCCTACAGCCCATATAACATATGCCACGCTATTAGAATATGGCTTAACATAGGTAGCCAGAAGCATGATGCACATGGAATAGGTGGGGAAAACGGAGGCACCGATGGGAGTTGATAAATCCTTCTTCAATCCTGGAAAATCATACAGGAATTTAATTGTTAAAAGGACTAAAAGTATTGCTGAAATAATCCCTAATATATTTTTATAGATATCACCGTAAGACTGGACTAAATTACCCAAAGCGGCAAAGCTGAGCATGAGCCCTACAGCAGGCATAGGTAGTTTCTTTAAGAAAGGGTTCATTGGATTTCCTCCATAATTATGTCCATGCCCTTATATTGCACAAAGTGCCATGAAAGTGCTGGCATGGATCCGGTCTTTCCTTTGTTTGTTATTTTGTGCTCTTTCAACCTTATTCCTGGAGGTTTATTACGCCGTCCTCAACGAACTGGAGGGCAACCCATTCAGCAACCTTGCCGGTAATTGCAACACAGTGTTGTTTTCTTTCGGGAGACATGAAGTTGTCACCTGCCCATTTACGGGTAATGACGCGGCAGCATAAGGACTTATATTCCTCCTGCACATAATCATGAAGAGCCTTGGACTTTTCAAACATTTTTGGATCCATTGCTTCTCCATGGACTCTTCCGTATACCATTCCTAATGCCATTTCACCTCCTGAAACTGCACCGCACAAGCACTGCGCCTTACCTAAGCCAATCGGAAACCCGGAGGCTAACTTTACAACATCGTCAGCGAAGGGTTTTCCCAAAGCGTCATTGATGGTTTTTACCACTGCCTCAGAACAGAAGAATTCACCCTTGCTGAAATAATCCTCTGCGGTTTGCCGGATACTATCCAGATAGTTTTGTTTTGTAGCATTCATTTCACATTACCCCACATTCGTATTTGATAAAATTGCTTATTTCAATTCTAACATGTGATACTATCGGGGTAAAATTAATCATCTATATGAATAAAATGTATTTATAGAAGAAACCTATAAGTGGGAGGTTAACATGGAATTAAAGCAGCTAGAAGCATTTGTTAAGGTTGTTGAGTTACAAGGTTTTTCCAAGGCAGCAAAAACACTATATCTCACACAACCCACAATCAGTGCCCATATCGTATCCTTGGAAAAGGAATTTAATATTAAGCTCCTGAACCGTACAACAAAGACAGTACAGATTACCAATGCCGGTGAGAGGTTCTATGAATATGCCAAGGAGATACTGGAGATTAAGGAGGAAATGTACCAGGCATTTGATATGAAGGGCAAGAAAGAGCTCCGGATAGAAATTGCCGGGTCTACAATCCCTTCCCAGTATATATTGCCGGAAATGATACCGGCATTCCAAAAACAGAATGAGAATATTTATTTTTCTGTTAATCAGGGGGATAGCCAGTTTGTCATTGATGAAATATTGAAAAACAGAGTTGGTATTGGCTTTGTGGGTATGAAGGATAATGATGACAGGTTACACTATATACCGTTCTATAGGGATGAATTAGTGGTTGTAACTCCTAACGAGAAGCATTATCAGGAGCTGTTAGGCGGAAAATGCACTTTGGGCGAGCTTATTATGGAGCCTATCATAATGAGGGAGAATGGGTCTGGTACCAAGAAAGCAGCGGAAAGATTTCTGGAAGCAAGAAATGTGGATATACGGAAGCTAAATATTGTAGCACAAATGAATGACCAGGAAATTATAAAAAGATCGGTGAGCAAAGGAATGGGCATATCCATTATGTCAAAAAAAGCGGCGCTGGATTTTGTGGAGGACGGGAAAATATTGCTCTATGAACCCGAAGGTGAACGAACTGCCCGCAGCTTATATATTGTGTTTGCTAAACGTAAGAAGTTTGACTGGCTGGAAAAGAAATTCATTGAATTTTGCAGCCAATTTTATCAGGAATAGAGGGCTGAAAAGAATTACAAAAAAATTCAGAATACCTAAAAATATTTGTATTTATCTTGCAGTCTTTTATCTTCTATGTTACTCTTTCATTAGTAATATATGGTTCTTGTACAGGAGCAACACTATGCAGAAATTCTCTTTTCACAGTGTGATTTATAATAAATAGCAAGCTTATTAAAGCCAGGAAGAAGGAAAGCAGTCAATGAAATTGATTAAAACAGAAGATGCAGTTGGACATGTTTTATGTCATGACATGACACAGATTATTAAGGGTGTTACAAAGGATGCGATATTCCGTAAAGGCCATGTTGTAACAGAGAAAGATATCCCGGTATTACTATCCATTGGAAAAGACCATTTATATATATGGGAAAAGGAAGAAGGCATGCTTCATGAGAATGAAGGAGCAGAGATATTATGTTCTATCTGTAAAGGGGACCATATTAAAAGATCCGATGTAAAGGAAGGGAAGATCGATCTGTATGCGGAGTGCGATGGTCTTTTTAAAGTGAATCTGGAGGTACTGAATAAGATTAATTCCCTTGGCGAGATGATGATAGCAACCAGACATGGTAATTTTCCGGTAAAGGAAGGGGACAAGCTGGCAGGTACAAGAATCATACCCCTTGTGATTGAAGAGGAAAAAATGCAGGCTGCGAAGGAGCTGGCGGGAGAAGGGAAGGTTCTTGAGGTAAAGCCATTTCTCCATAAAAAGGCCGGTATCGTAACAACTGGAAATGAAGTTTATTATGGCAGGATTAAAGATGAATTTACTCCGGTCATCGTTGATAAATTAAAGGAATATGATGCGGAAATCATGGATCATGTAATATTAGGGGATGATCCGGAAAAGATTACGGAAGCGATTCTTAATTTGATAAAAGCCGGTGCGGATTTAATTCTGTGCACCGGCGGTATGAGCGTTGATCCGGATGATAGAACGCCTCTGGCAATAAAAAATACAGGGGCAAGAATTGTTACCTATGGAGCGCCCGTATTGCCGGGAGCCATGTTTTTACTTTCCTATTATGAGAAAAGTATTCATGAGGAAAGTATTCATGAGGAAAGTATTCATGAGGAAAGTATTCATGAAGAAAATATTCATGAAGGAAATATTCCGGTGATCGGATTGCCGGGCTGCGTGATGTATTCTAAGAGGACTATTTTTGATCTAATGCTGCCACGGATTATGGCCGGCGAGATAATTACCAGGGAAGAGATATCAAAATTAGGACATGGTGGGCTGTGCCTTTCCTGTAAGGTATGTACTTATCCCAATTGTGGGTTTGGGAAAGGGATGTAGTTAACACATGGAAGACTTTTGATGCTTGAATTCTATAAGGGAATAATAGAAGGAGAAGGAATATGGGATTTACGCATTTTGATGGGGATGGGAATGCTGTTATGGTGGATGTGAGTGATAAGGATGTGACCGAACGGGAGGCAGCTGCCAGGGGAACCATTAAAGTCAGCAAGGAGTGTTTTGAAGCAGTTAAAAATGGGAGCGCAAAAAAGGGGGATGTTCTTGGAGTGGCCAGGATTGCTGGAATTATGGGGGCAAAGAAGACCTCTGAGCTGATTCCCTTGTGTCACATTTTAAACCTTACCAGGGTAGGGATAGAGTTTTGGCTGCACGAAGAAGCTTTAGAGATAGAGGCGGTTTGTACTGTGAAGGTTTTAGGAAGAACCGGGGTGGAGATGGAGGCAATGACGGGAGTGTCCGTTGCTTTATTGACCATATATGATATGTGTAAGGCCATCGATAAGACAATGGAGATTGGTTCTATTTACCTGGTAGAAAAAACGGGTGGTAAAAGCGGGTGTTTTAAAAGATGAGGGATCATTATTCAAGACCGATTGATTATATGAGGATTTCAATTACAGACAGGTGTAATTTAAGATGCTCCTATTGTATGCCTAATGGTATAGAAAAGCTGGAGCATGAATCCATATTAACCTATGAAGAGATTCTTCGCATCTGCAGCTGTGCCTCCGAGGTTGGGATCAGGAATATTAAAATTACCGGTGGAGAGCCATTGGTACGTAAGGATGCAGTGAAATTAATAAGCCGGATAAAGGCGCTTCCCCAAATAGAGCATGTAACATTAACTACCAACGGGGTTCTTTTAGGACAGTATATCGATGAGCTGAAGGAAATACGGGTTGATGGCATTAATGTCAGCCTGGATACCTTGAATCCGGAGACCTTTGAACAGATTACAGGACAGGATGATTTTCTTAAGGTATGGAATGCAATACAGAAATTAATAGAAAGTGGTATTCCTGCAAAAATAAACTGCGTTCCCCAAAGAGGTGTAAATGACCAGGAGCTGATGGATATAGCGGAGCTGGCGGTTAAGCGGCAGATTGATGTACGGTTTATAGAAATGATGCCAATTGGCCATGGCCGGGAATCCATGGGTATCCGCAGTGAAGAAATCCATGAAATGATCCGTGGGAGATATCCCGGCGCAGTTAGTACAAGCAACAGGAGAGGGTTTGGGCCGGCAGTCTATATCACTGCTGATGATTGGAAAGGAAATATTGGGTTTATTAGCCCGATCAGCCACAAATTCTGTTCCTCCTGCAACCGGATCCGCCTCACCTCCAGGGGATTTCTAAAGCCCTGCTTATGCTATGGCAACGGTGTAGATTTAATGGCAGCGATCCGGCATGGTGCGTCGGACCAGGAGATTACGGAATTGATCACCGGGGCAATCAAGAGTAAGCCATTGGAGCATAGGCTTGGGGATCATAATCAAGAAGAACTGGAAAAAAATGAAATGTATAAGATAGGGGGATAGCAAATGGGCATAGTGAAAGCAATTTGTATCAGTGACCGCCGGGGTACCCCAAAATACGGGATAGAAGAGGCAAAATTAAAAGAGGAATGGGGAATTGAAGGCGATGCCCATGGCGGAACCTGGCACCGGCAGATCAGTTTACTATCCTATGACAGAATAGAAGAATTTAAGGAAAAGGGAGCCGACATTGATTTTGGAGCCTTCGGGGAAAACCTGGTGGTGGAGGGCTTTGATTTTCGCAAGCTGCCCGTTGGGACGAGGCTCCAGTGCAATGATGCAATCATAGAAATGACCCAGATTGGGAAGGAATGCCACACCCATTGCCAGATTTACCACAGGATGGGGGATTGCATTATGCCGAGGGAGGGGGTTTTTTCCAAGGTTATCAAGGGAGGAACAATCCGTGTCGGCGACAGGATAGAAATAATAGAGTCTGGTGAAGAACAGCCATTCCGGGTAGCAGTTGTCACCTTGAGTGACAAGGGCTCTAAGGGAGAGCGTGAGGATAAGAGCGGTCCCGCCATCGTTTCCATGATGGAGGAGCGGGGCTATGAGGTAGTGGAGACTATGGTTCTGCCGGACGAGCAGCGCCTGATTGAAAAGGAGCTAATACGGTTATCCGATGGAAGACAGGTAGATTTGATCCTGACTACGGGCGGAACCGGATTATCAGTCCGGGATGTTACGCCGGAAGCAACCCTTGCGGTTGCAACGAGGAATGTGCCGGGGATTGCTGAGGCGATCCGTGCCTATTCCATGCAGATTACAAAGAGGGCGATGCTGAGCCGGGGGGTATCGGTCCTGCGCAATAATACGTTGATTATCAACCTGCCCGGAAGCCCGAAGGCAGTAAAGGAAAGCCTGGAGATTATTTTATCAGAGCTGGACCATGGGCTTGGGATACTGAGAGGGTCTGCTTCGGAATGTGCAAGGTAGGAAAGTGATTTAGGAAGGAGATTGTGATGAAAAAGCTGATGAGAGGAATGGTTAGTGTATTTTTGGTAATTGGGCTTATGGTTTCACTCATTGGGTGTGGAACGAAGAACAATGATAAGACGAATGATAACGCGGGCAATGCGGGCACCGAGGATACTAATTCGGGGGCAACGAATGCTCCGGAGGATACGGATGCTACAACGGATGAGGGTAACAGCGGACAGGAACAGGAGCCGGTAACGATCCTTATAGCGGCAGCAGCTAGTATGCAGAAGTCCCTGGAGGAATTGAATCCGGTGTTTCAGGAGAAATATCCTTGGATTACTGTAGAGGGTACTTATGACAGCTCAGGTAAGCTGCAGATCCAGATTGAAGAGGGAATGGATGCTGATGTGTTCCTTTCCGCCGCAATGAAGCAGATGAATGCCTTGAAGGATGAAAATCTGGTGGATGCAGAATCCATCGTGGAATTGCTGGAGAATAAGGTTGTCCTGATTACGCCGGTAGGGGGCAGTGGAAAGGTTACAGGCTTTGATGATATACTGAATGCGGAGAAAATTGCAATCGGTGATCCGGCGAGCGTGCCTGCAGGCCAGTATGCAAAGGAAGTTTTTGAAAGCCTTGGCATTTTTGGTGAGGTAGAGAAGAAGGCAAGCCTTGGTACGAATGTAACGGAGGTTTTAAACTGGGTTGCAGAAGGAAGTGCGGATGCCGGCGTTGTATATGCTACGGATGCGGCAACCACGGATCAGGTAACCGTAATTGCAGAGGCACCGGAGGGAACCTTAAAGCAGCCAGTAATTTATCCGGTTGGAATTGTAAGCGCTTCTACGAAGAAGGAGGCTGCTAAGCTGTATGTTGGTTTCCTTCAAAGTGCGGAAGCGGCAGCTGTATTGGAGAGATACGGATTTGTAGTAAAATAAAGAGGACACTATTATGGATTATTCCCCTATTATAATATCATTAAGAACAGCATCCGTTAGTATTGTTGTAACCTTTTTTCTTGGGTTAGCTGCTGCAAGATTTGTAAACGAAATGAGAAGCGAAAAACTAAAGGTTCTGATTGATGGGGTCTTTACACTCCCAATGGTATTGCCGCCTACGGTTGCAGGCTTCTTCCTTCTGTATATATTTGGGGTGAAGCGCCCGATTGGTGAATTTTTTCTGCATTTCTTTGCTGTTAAAATTGCCTTTTCCTGGTGGGCTACGGTTTTAGCAGCGGTTGTCATATCATTTCCCTTGATGTACCGTTCTGCAAGGGGCGCCTTTGAACAGGTGGACATGAATTTAATTTATGCGGGACGGACTCTGGGGATGTCGGAATGGAAGATATTCCGTAAAGTATTAATGCCGAATGCGATGCCCGGAATATTATCCGGGGCTATCCTGGCCTTTGCAAGGGGGCTGGGTGAGTTTGGCGCTACTGCAATGATAGCGGGAAATATTGCGGGGAAGACACGTACGCTTCCCATCGCAGTATATTCCGCGGTCGCAGCAGGGGACATGAGCCTTGCGTACCGTTATGTGATTATTTTAGTCTTGATTTCTTTTATCATAATAGCATTTATGAATTATGCGACAGATGTTGGGAAAAGGGGCAGAATCAGATGAGTTTAGTTGTTCACATCCGAAAAAAAATAAAAAATTTCACTTTGACAGCTGATTTTGAAACTAAGGATTCCTCCTTGGGGATCCTTGGAGCCTCTGGATGCGGTAAAAGCATGACCCTCAAATGTATTGCAGGGATCGTAACCCCGGACGAGGGATATATTGAGCTGAATGGCAAGGTTTTATTCGATTCGGAGGATAATATTAATGTCATTCCACAGCAGAGGCGTGTAGGCTATCTGTTTCAGAATTACGCATTATTTCCGAATATGACGGTCTCCGGCAATATTGGAATCGGCATCAAGGGAACCAAGGCGGAAAAAGCAAGACAGGTTGCGGAGATGATAAAAAATTTCCATCTAAAGGGACTGGAGGACCGTTATCCCGGCCAGCTTTCCGGGGGGCAGCAGCAGAGGGCTGCATTGGCGAGGATCCTTGCCTATGAGCCGGATGTTTTGTTGCTGGACGAGCCTTTTTCAGCCCTGGATAGCTACCTAAAAGAAGAATTACAGTTTCAATTGCAGAATTTGTTAAGGGAATACCAGGGTGATTCGATCCTGGTTACGCACAGCCGGGATGAAGCCTACCGCCTGTGTAAAAATTTAATTATACTCGATAATGGAAGGATACTTGAGGCCGGTGAAACAAAAAGGGTTTTTGCAAAACCGAAAAAGGTCCAGGTCGCAAGGCTGACCGGCTGTAAAAACTTTTCCCGGGCAGTGAAGGTATCAGAAAACCAGGTGGAGGCGCTGGATTGGGGACAGGTCCTCACGGTTCAGGCTCCTATCCCGGAGGCTTTATCCCATATTGGAATCCGGGCACATGATTTTAAAGCGTGCCATGAGCCGGAACACGGGGAAAATGTCCTGCCCTGTGATATTCTAAGGATAACGGAGGCACCCTTTGAATGGAATATGCTGGTACAGACAGGGAATGATGAGGAAAATAGAGAAAATGAACATAAATCGGGATCCGGCTATCTGAAGGTGGTTTTGGATCAGGAGAATCCGGCGGATACGGATAAGACACTTATCTGGTGGAAGGTTGGGAAGAATCAGATAAATAGTGGATTCCAGGAGAGGATGCCACGGTATTTGATGGTTGAGCCGGGGGATATTCTGTTGTTGGAGGTGTGAGAGATGTAGGGAGTGAGGGGAAGCAGGGTGCAGATAGAGCCACCTGGG
>JARKQP010000855.1 GCA_029974875.1 Mobilitalea sp. | reverse complement strand
GGCGGGGCGGTCAATAGAAGGGCTATTATGCATTTTTGATATAAAAAGCAGCATATTTTGTGATTTTGACGAGTGGAAATTAATGGATTCTATGACTGAAATCTGATATAATAGCATTATCTAATTTATTTCAATTCCCAGGCTGTTTTTTAAAGCCTCAGGCATTTCTGCCTATTTATTACCACAAGTATTCATCACCATTTATACAAGCTTTGCCTGGCTTGAGAACGGATAGGAGAGCGTCCGCAGTTCTTTCATTTTTCCTTTCTCCATCTGAGTAATAGGGAGGAATTAATAATTACAGCCACGGAGCCTATATTATGTACTAATGCACCTACTACAGGATTTAGTATTCCGGTGATTGCAAGCCCGATGGCAATAAAATTGAGTGCCATGGAGGCTGCGAGGTTGATGTTGATGGTCTGCATCGTTTTTTGTGCAAGCTGTAAAAGGTGTGGGATTTCCTTGATGTCATCCCCGACAAGAACCATATCGGCGGCATCAACGGCGATATCACTTCCAATACCACCCATCGCAATTCCCACATGGGCGATTTTAAGCGCTGGGGCATCGTTAATTCCGTCACCGACCATGCAGACCAGCTCGTCTTTCTGCTGGTAAGCCTGGATGACATTCAGCTTATTTTCCGGCAGGCAACCGGCTTGTATTTCATTGATGCCTGCAATCTGTGCAATATGTGCCGCGGCCTGGGCGGTGTCACCTGTGAGTAAAACGGTGCGGATACCGGTCTGTTGAACTGCCTGGATAGTTTGTGCCGCATCCGGGCGCAGGGTATCGGATAAGACTACCAGTCCCACGGCATCACCGCCCCGCGCAAGATAGATGACCGTACTGCCGTCTGCCCTGGCATGCCCAGCGGCCTGGAGAAGTGTTTCTATAACTGGGATGCCCTGCCCTGTGAGGAGAGCTTCATTACCTACCAAAATAGGCTGGTGATCTATGGTAACCGATACACCCCGGCCGGCAAGAAGCTTGAAATCCTCCGGTTCTTTTGGCAAAGACCCAACCCTTTGCCTATAGTGATCCACAATGGCCTTACCTAAGGGATGCTCGGAACGCAGCTCTGCTGCAGCTGCAAGCTCCAGCAGCAGGGCTTCGTCTACTCCGGGGTCTGCGCTAATTATTTGGGTTACGACGGGTTTTCCATAGGTCAGGGTTCCGGTTTTGTCAAAAGCAATACGCCTGACCTTGGCGAGCCGTTCCAACGCGTCGCCCTCACGGATAAGGATTCCGTATCTGGTGGCATTTCCGATTCCCGCCATAATGGCGGTGGGGGTAGCCAGAACCAAAGCGCAGGGGCAGAATACAACCAGTATAGTAACCGAGCGGATAATTTCACCTGTTACGAACCAGGTACCGATGGCAGAAAGAAGCGCGATGACAACAATCCAGGTAGCCCAGCGGTCAGCAATGCCCACGATTTTTGCTTTTCCCGCATCTGCAGATTCTACAAGCCTTATCATCCGCTGCAAAGAGCTGTCCTCACCAACCTTTTGGGCCACCATATCAAAAGTGCCGAACTGATTGACTGTGCCGCTGAAAACCTCATCACCGTCACTCTTGTCTACCGGAAGGGACTCACCTGTCATGACAGACTGGTCGATAGTGGTCTGTCCCTTTATAATTGTGCCGTCCACAGCGATGGTTTCCCCGGCAAGGACACGCAAAATATCACCTGTTTTAACCTGTGCCGCAGGGATAACCGTCTCTTCTCCATTATAGATCCTTCTGGCAGTGGTAGGGGTAAGGTGAACCAGTTTTTCAATTCCGGCACGTGCCTTTGCTACTGTGCGATCCTCCAGATAGGCACCGAGGGCCATAATAAAAGCTACCTCACCGGCAGCAAAGATTTCGCCGATGACAATGGCGGCCACCAGCGCAATGGAAACGAGGACATCTGCTTTAATATCGAAGGCTGTTACCAGTCCGGCAACAGCACCTTTTACGATTGGAATACCGCAGAGGAGGATGGCAATCCACGCTGTGTCAACAGGAAAATTCCCGATGTTGAAGAAGCTGATGACCAATGCGGGCAGAGAAATAAGGAGGAACAAAACCGTCCGTTTGTCCTCGTCAGTAAAGAATTTCAACAATATAATCCGCTCCCTTCTATACCGATGGGGGTATAGGCATAGTATACCCCCATGGGTATACCTTGTCAACAAAAAAAGACAGCTGCATTAATGAAAGCAACTGCCCTTTGAAATTCGATAGTTATGTCATTCTTGAAAAGTGTTCGACCGCTTTGGCAAAGTCGGCAATGGTTTTATCAGCATCCCCATGTTCGATTCCCTCGCGGACACAGTGATTCAAATGCCCCTCTAAAACAACCTGCCCAACCTTATGCAAGGCACTTTTTGCCGCATTGATTTGGATTAGGATCTCTTCACAGGGAACATCCTCCTCCACCATTTTATCAATGGCCTTGATCTGTCCTATAATTTTATTAAGCCGCCTGTGTAAATTATCAACATCCATGCACTGGCGCATATTGTCACCTCCCAACATACCCATATGGGTATGCTGTCAGTATACCATGATGCAGCGGTGTGGTCAACAGAGGCGAAGGAAAGGGGTGGGTCTTGATTTCCTGAATTTTCTCCCATAACCATATCCCTACATATCTTCCTTTTTTGTCTTCTAATCCCATTAACTCACACGGTATTTTCCCTCAATTTTAATTGTCTTTTCCCGTTTAATATGTGATATTAAGATAGCCACATACTACGCCATATCTCATCATAAACTCATCTCATTCATAGGGGGAAATATTTTACATCGGGAGGATAGGTTGAAAAAAGAACATTTTCAACCTTTTCATTCAGGCCTATTCAATTTTTTGAATAGGTCATCAAAAAATTGAAAGGCACAGGGGATAAAATGAAAATAAAAAAACAAATCTTGGCACTGATCATTATGATATGCCAGATTACAATGCTATTTACAATGTTGCCGACAAAAGTCGATGCAGCAACAGACACCTTAAAGAAGCGGCTAAACAATTCGGTAGTTATCTGTACCAATTCCAGCAAGGCCTTTGTAAACAATAAACAGGTTTGGGTTAACTCTTCGAATCCGCTAAGTGTACCGGTTGTGGATGACAAAACAACACTAATACCAATGACATTTGCTGCAACAACTTTCAAAGCAGACATGAAGCTAAATAAGAAATCCAATGTAATCACGGTTAAATATGGGCGCAAGACCTGTAAACTAAAACTGGGAAGCAACAATATGAGTGTGAATGGGAAGAATATCAAGCTTTCAGAACCGGCCCGGAAGATTCGTGGAGAAATATACATACCTATGCAAGGTATTGTTGATAAGGTGTTTGGTAAGAAAATCTTTACATATTCCAATGTTAAAGTCATAGGAAACAAGGCAAAGCCGTTTAGTGTTAATACGGATAAGCGTTTATTAAAAGATCTTACAAAGCTTTTTGATGAAACACAGCTTAGTAAGAAAACGGTTTACTCGGATAAGGTTCAAGCACTTGTGCCCGAATCATTTACAAGGATGGATCAGAATGAGATCAAAGCTGAATTTGGCCGGGAGGATTTACCTGATTCTGTTTACACGAATGATAGTGGGAATGCGATGTTGGCTTTTTATTATTCTGATGACGTAAAAGTGGATAAGGGTATGATTAATGATTTAATAAAAGATATAGCTATTAATAAAAATAAAAGTGATTATCTTGAGAGAAGTGATAAACTATTAAGTACCAGTATAAAAGAGACGAATAGAACAACTGTTGGTTATTATGAAGTGATTTCTAAGAATAGTGATGGCAAGCTTTATTCTTTAAATCTTTATACCGTGGTAAATAATAGATTATTTTATTGCACGTTTGCCTGTGAAAAGAAAGATATGAACAAGTGGCAAAATGCGGCCAGAAGAATTGCGGATTCCGTATCGGTGGGGAAATTCTCTGATGCAGAGGCTTCTTTGGATGTTGAAGGAATTAAGCTCGGTTATAAGGTGGCGGATGCGTTGATGGACTCGAAGGATACCTATCTGTATATTACAGATAAAGAGAATAAAAAATTATATAAGGTAAATTATCTGACAGGAGAAGAGGCAAGTATTTCTTTTGATTTTTCTCCCGAACGAATGGCGGTGGATGATAAATGTCTGTATGTTACGTTGGTGAAAAAACCCCACAGCCCGCGTATTCCTGATGAAAAACAGGAGGGGGCAGTAGCAATTATTGATTTGAATACTTTTAAGATAAAGGGACAATTCGATGTTGCAACGGATCCCTATGGAATTGCTGTCAGTAGAGATGGATATTTGTATTTATCCTCTGGCTCCGGGCAGCTTACCACTTTAAAAAGCTATTCGCTGAAATCTAAACAAGAGATACAGTCTACATGGATTGATGATGCTAATATTATCGCGATACATCCGACCTTGGATAGAATTTACTCCTTTACATCAGAGGTAATCCCGATAGATGCCAATGCATTTAATGTGAAGAACGGTAATTTTATAAATGGAGGTTATAACACTAATTATGATGGAGATTATCCCATGTCAGCTGACTTCAAGATATCTGCGGATGGTAAATACCTCTTTAACAATGCTGGGATAATCTTTAGGTGCAGTAATGCAACCGATTATGATATGAAATATATTACAAAGCTTGATGCCCCATTTACCTCGATTGCATTTGCAACAGATAAGAATACCTTTTTCACGTCAGCCTCAGGCAGGGTAATTAATCAATATGATTATTCAACCTTTAAGAAAATAAAGAGTTATACAATCCAAGGGGAAGGTCAATATATCTTTTATAAAGACTCAAAAATAGTTGCAATATCTAAAACAGCAAATAATTCGTATTTTATTGAAGCTCCCAGTGTTACGGATTTGGGAAGCAGTACAACCAGTGATGGGAATAATACTGGAACAGCAGAAGATACCACGGACAACAATACTATGTATTTAATACCTGCGAATGCTGCGGTTTCAGATACTGTTATGGATCCTAAAAAGCCAATCATGTATGCAGCAGACGCAGCAAATTCAAAAGTATACGCGATTAATTATGAGACGGATACCAAAACAGAGCTAAGTCTTAAGCTTCCACCGGAGCGTATTGCATACAAGGATGGCAAATTGTATGTCACCCTTTTAAAGGGCGGCCGTAACTCCTATGCATTTGCCGGAGACCCGTCAGGCGGGGTAGCAATAATAGATGCTCAGAGCATGTCTCTGGTCAGTCAGTTTGATATAGATATTGATCCATTTGATATCGAGGTCGATAAGGACGGATATATCTATATTTCTCCAGGCTCAGGGCAATGGACAAGTGTTAAAGTGTATTCCGGGCTTACCAAGCAGGAGTTGGATTCAGCCTTTATCAGGGAGAAAAGTTATATCATACTAAATCCCGTTACCAGCAAATTATATGCAATAGATACAAATATCACACCTAGGG
>JARKQP010000844.1 GCA_029974875.1 Mobilitalea sp. | reverse complement strand
CACGGACAGCGTTCATTGTGAATACCATCACTCCTGGATTGAGGATGAAAAGGTGAAGGGGGATGTGCTGGGCGATCCGGCCATACCGAAGGCGGACGCACCCTCCCGGTATCCGGATACCGCTTTTGGCTCAGAGCACATCGAAACACTGGTGCCTCCGGTACCGGAACCCTATACCACCTTTATAGGGTAGGAAGCAAGCCAGCTATTAGCCGTATATCGGTAATTGCAAAGCAGTTAAGTTATATGGATTGTTTCGCAATTACCTAGTATAACGTATTTTAATTAACTGGTATAATTTCAAATCTGATAAAGATAGGAATATACTATATTCATTTATATCTGAACAGTCTGGTTAATTACAGGACGATATACTAGTTAGCTCTGTAATGTAATAGGAGTAAAACCGAAAATTAAGAAAAGTTATAAAGAATAAATATAAATAGAAGGGATAAGATGGAATAAGGGAAGATTCGACCTAGGGAAGAATCTTCCCGGAGTAATGGTCTATCGTGGAATAAATAATGACGACAGAACAAAAAACAGAAAGACTTTGGGATATCCATCAGATTAAAAACCTGATGGGTAAATATGCACTTTTACATAATGCACATATGCATATGGAGACAGTAGATCTCTTTGACCTGTCAAGGGAAGATGTATGGATTGAGTGCGGCGGAATGGGTGTCTATAAGAAGCCGGAGGGCATCCGGAAATTCTTTTACGACTGGCATTTGTCCATGGAGGGAGATGGCAAGGGTATGCTGATCGAGCATCTTCTTACCTCGGAGGTAATTGAGGTTGCCGAGGATGGCAAGACCGCAAAGGCAGTATGGATTTCCCCGGGGGTTGAGACACGCATGGTTCTTCCTGACAAAAAGCTGCAAGCAGTATGGATCTGGGGAAAATATGGCGTGGAATTTATTAAGGATAAGAAGGGTGAGTGGAAATTCTGGCATTTTACGATTACCAATGATTTCATGTGTGACTATCACCATTCCTGG
>JARKQP010000428.1 GCA_029974875.1 Mobilitalea sp. | reverse complement strand
CCCTCCCATGAGATAACCAATATAAGCCTTGGTATAATCTGTCCCCGTTTCTATTTCTTCTGCCAAGGAATGAGGCAAAATGGGACGTACATCCCGAAGTACGCTTTCTGTATCAATCACTGCAACACGGTAGTATTTCTTCGGATCTAGTTCTTTATAGATTTCCACAGCCGACTTTGCATATTCCGGTGGAACAATGAGGTTCAGCTTATTATTTCCCATGTAGCCCTCCACTGCATTCAGCCAGAGTACATCCCTGACCTCTATAACATCTGCGAGAATATCCACTTTTATCGGCAGCTCATATATCTGCTCCAGTTCCTTTGTAATGTAATCCTTTGCCTCCAGCAGATAATTCGGATAAGCTTTCTGTCCATTATTCAGGAGATTCATCTGCTTATTAATATCGGCCAGCTTTTTATTTAGTTCACTTAAGGTTCTGGTTAATTCACCCTTACCCTCTTCCAGCTCCCCGCGTATCTGGGCCAGCTCCGATTTTACTGTATCTATATCAGCATAAGACACTTGATATGCGTCAAACTGTTTTATAAGGCTAGCCAGGGAAGGTTCCAGGAACTCTGTTTCCAGCCATGCCCTAAGGCCTGCCGACATCTTATCATAGGCTGCTTTATTCCTATATAATAATTCAAGCATCTGATTTAAATTCCGCAGCTCCGCTTCCAGATGCTCATACCCACTGTTCTGGATTGCAAAGGCTACTTCATCCCTTTGCTCCTGAAGCTACTTAATCTCCTGCTCCAGCTCCTGGATGGTCAGAGTAAGTACCTTGATATCCTCCTGATAAGCCCCCCGCTGAATTGTAAGCTTCTCAAGCCTCGCTTCAATTGTTGTAATATCAAGCTTATCCAGATTATACCGGTATTGCTCAAGCTGGTTTACATAAGCATGGTAGCGTCCATATTGCTCCTGAATATCAGTCAGTAAACTAATCTCATGCTTCGTGTCCTCTAACCTGCGCTTTAATCTGGTATATTGTGCAACACTGTCCTGCATATCCTCCATGTGGATATCATTTTCCGTACAGATATAATTCTTAACAAAATCCTCCAGCTTCATATCCATCTTGAATGGA
>JARKQP010000812.1 GCA_029974875.1 Mobilitalea sp. | reverse complement strand
GGTAGGGAATATATAAATAGAAGCATAAAAATCTAAAGATTTGATTGTGCAGGGTGCCTAATTGGAAAATGGAGGATTTCGTCTTTTGCTCCGTGGTGTTTTTAATTCAGAGAATAAGAAGAACCTTAGAAATAGGGCTTTTGGCGCGTTAATCCTTCAGCACCTTTCAAGACCTGTACAGGGAGTTTTTTCGTTGCAGCCTTAAAAAGTCTCCGTTTGTGCTATGTTGACAATCGTTTTTACCTGTGATATAAAAAAGGTGTCCCATGGTTGACACAAACAAGGCGGTGTATGAAATGAATAATTTTGTTATTACAATAGCAAGAGGATTCGGCAGCGGAGGCAAGGAAATAGGGCTGAGGCTGGCGGAGGAGCTCGGCATTAATTGTTACGAAAAAAGGATTCTGGAGCTCGCCTCCGAATACAGCGGTCTTTCACAGGAGGTATTTGAAAAGGTGGATGAGCGGTTTTCCAGTGAGAAGATCCGCAAAGCCTTAGAGAAGATGCCGGTGTCTGGTGAGGGAGCTTCACCTGCTTATAAGAGCTTTGCTTCCGACATTAAGCTTTTCAACATCCAGGCGCATATTATCCGTCAGCTGGCGGAGAATGAGTCCTGTATCATTATTGGAAAGTGCGCTGACAATATCCTGGCAAGTTACAAGAATGTAATTAGTGTGTACATAGAAGCACCGAGAGCATTTTGCAGAAAGCGGGTTATGGAGAAGCTCTCCTGTACGGAGGATGAGGCGAACAGGCTGATTTACCAGACGGATATGTACCGGGCAGAATACTATAAGTATTATTCCGGAGGTAACGAATGGACGAATGTGACCAACTATGATCTGACCATCAATACGGGGCGGACAGGGCTGGAGACAGCAATTGAATTAATTAAGAAGTATTTAAACTTAAAATTGGGTGTACAGGTCTGATGCCAATGGGCATTGGACGGAGGTATATCATTAAGAATTTATGTGTTCTTAATGCGATGGTGCATAGCAAAACCGGTGTAAAATCCGGGCTAGCCAGGCACCATCGCTTTTTTTATTCATGACAAGAGGATCGGTTTGTTGGTTCGCTTGTACACTATCAAAATATAAGGGAGGATTTATTATGAAGAGTATGGCAGTCAAGAGATTATTAGGACTACTCACGGCAGTAATGCTTGTTATCAGCTTGATGACCGGCTGCAGCAAGGATACCAAGGAGGCTTCCGTAGAGCCGACAACAGCAGCAGATGCAACAGATACAGCAACAGATGCGGCAGCGGATACAACAGCGGAGAGTACTGATACCGCTAAGGAATTGACGAAGGTGGTTGTGTTGGGTGAGTATGACCCCCAAATTTCCGGACAGCAGATCATTGCCAAGGAAAAGGGGTTTTTTGAGGAGGAAGGGCTGGATGTGGATTTGCAGCTTTTAACCGATCCTTCGGTATCAACCTCCATGGTCGCTGCAAATGAAGCACAGTTTTATTCCATCTCCAATTATCAGGCCATCAACCTGGTGGATAAGGGCAGCGAGGTATGTCTGCTGGCTCCTGTTGTGGATGCAGGTAATACCCAGTGTGTTGTGGGCGGACCTAACCTGAAGCTTACCAGTGCAAAGGATCTGGAGGGCAAGAAGATGGGGTATACCGACGGTGCAGGCGTTATCGTGGCAGTAAAGGCAATGTGTGATGAGCTTGGTGTGGATTTTAATAAGATTCAGCTGGTAAATCTGCAGGCCTCCGACATGCTGGCGTCTCTGGAAAGCGGCGATATTGATCTCTTTGCTGCCTGGGAGCCTTGGGGCATCAAGGCAGAGGGCTTCGGCGGTTACTATCTTTTCACCGGAACCAAATCCTATCTGCCTGAGAATACGGGAGATGTCAACTACTTGAACTTTGTGTTATTCATCTATGTGTCAAAGAGCTTACTGCATGAAAATCCCGAGGCCTGTACCGATTATGTAAAGTCAATGATAAAGGCTACTGATTACATCAACAACAACCTGGAGTATGCGGCAGCTATTGTTGGTGAGAAGATCAATATTGACAAAGAGACCTGTGTATCCATTATGAAGAAGAACTCCTATAAGGTGGCTTATGATCAGACCTTTAAGGATTCCTGCGGTTCCCTGGCGGAGTACATGAAGACCTCCGGGCTGAATACCAGCGTAGTTTCCTTCGATTCCTTTACCGATACAACAGTATTGTCAGGTATTGACGCAAGCCTGGTCAGCTACAAATAAAGGAGTGGATTTCCTATAAAAGGCTCTTGATAGGG
>JARKQP010000768.1 GCA_029974875.1 Mobilitalea sp. | reverse complement strand
GGCTGCGGGCATTAGCCAAAGGCTGTAAGCATAGCCAGTGGCTGTAGAAGGAGGAAGTATGCTATTAGTGAGATTGGTAAAAAGAAATATGCTGGTATATGCAAGAGACCGGGCAAACATTTTCTTTTCCTTATTATCCATGCTTATTATCGTTGGGTTAATGATAGTTTTTCTTGGAAAGATGAATGCGGATAATGTAGTGGATTTACTTAATGACTATGGAGGGCAGAGGGATGCCACGGAGGATATGGCAAATGCGAAGCAGCTGATTATCTTATGGACCCTGGCAGGGATTGTTGTAGTTAACTCAGTGACAATAACGCTTTCCTTGGTCGGGATTATGGTTGAGGATGAAGCACATAAAAAATTATCCAGCTTTTTTGTCGCTCCGGTGAACCGGATGGTGTTTGTGCTGGGCTATGTCATTGCGGCTATCCTGATGGGAATCCTGATGTGCGTCCTGACCTTTGCAGCCGGGGAGGCCTATATTGTCATCACCGGAGGGGAGATACTTTCCCTGTCCCATATGCTGCAGGTCTTTCTTTATATTATTTTAAATGTATTCACGTCTGCCTCCATGGTATTTCTAATTGCAAACTTTGTACATTCCTTAAGCTCATTCTCAGGATTAAGCACAGTAATCGGTACGGTTGTAGGATTTATTGCAGGGATTTACCTGCCTATTGGTATGCTCCCGGAGAAGGTGCAGCTGGTGCTGAAATGCTTTCCTTTGTTTTATGGCTGCTCTTTTTTACGGGAGCTGTTTACACGGGACATCCTGATAAAAACCTTTTCCAACTGCCCAGAGCAGCTGGTCAGCAGCTACAAGGAGTTCATGGGTATGACGGTTCTTCTCCGTGATAATGTTATTACGGACAAAATTAAAGTAGCAATCCTACTGATCAGTGGTATAATTTTTATAGGAATATCCGTAATTATCCAAAGACGAAGAAATGTAATGAGCAGATAATCATGGGCATGGACGTTGATATGGGGGATGGGACACTATGAAAATTGTCATTGAAGAGTGTAAGCCGGGGGAAGAGGATCAGATCACCATACGCTGCAGGGAGCTGGATGCCCATATCCTTAAGCTGGTCTCCGAGCTTAAGATGGGCCAGAAAAAGCTGACCGGTATTAAAAATGGTGTGATTACAATGATTGAACCGGCCAATGTATACTATTTTGAAGGCGTGGATAACAAGGTGTTTTTGTACTGTAAGCAGAATGTCTACGAGACGAAGCTCAAGCTCTATGAGATTGAAGAGGAATACAGCAATACGAATTTTTTCCGTGCATCAAAATCCATAATTTTAAACGTAACAAAAATTAAGAGCGTAAGCCCGGCATATAACGGGCGGTTCGAGGCATTACTGTTCAACGGTGAAAAGGTGGTAATATCAAGGCAGTATGTCCCGGAGCTGAAGAAAAAATTAGGATTATAGGGGGTGGCGGATATGGCATGGTTGAGAAATATTATTATCACATTTAGTTATGTGTTGACTGGGAGCGTAATTTGTGCAACGGTCTTTATTATCTTGTTTTGGCCTGAGAGTAAAGAGATGCTGACAATATTGCAGGAAGTAATAGTTTTATCCATTCTTGGCTCCGTGGGCAACCTGATCTTTTATTCAAAGCATGAAATGAGTAAACAGAAGATGAAAATCAGGACTATAATACATTATATCTATATTTATGCCGCAGTTTTATGCTGTGCCCATCTATTCGGATGGATTGTCCCGGGAAATATAAAGCAGCTTATCGTCATGATAATCATGATATCCTGCGTTACGCTTAGTGTGGGCTATGCGGTAAAAAAGAAGGAAGCCAGGACAGCGGAGCTCATAAATAGGAAATTAAGCAGGATGAATTTACGTAAAAATGAAAACGAGGAAAACGGGGAAGAATAAGACCCAGAAATGAAAAACAAAGTCAAGGCTCACACGTTTAACCATATCGGCAAAAAATAAAATATTTGCCGATATGGTTGGGAACATGAAGGAAGCCAGGACAGCGGAGCTTAGAGTAGGATATATTATTTTCCGCTGTCTACCCGGTAAGGGAGGTTATTCCATCCCCAGGAGACTGATTTGTGGATAAAGTTGCTGAGAAATTCACTTCATGTGGAATTCTTAGCAACTTTTCTGCTGTTAGCAGCTACAATAGATTACAGGTTTTTAAACTGGGCCATATACAGGTTATAGTAAAGCCCCTTCTTTTCCAGCAATTCATCGGAGGTACCCTCCTCCTTAATTTGACCATCATCGATGACGAAGATCCGGTCCGCCTTACGTATGGTGGAAAGCCGGTGGGCTATGACAAAGGAGGTCCGGCCCTTTAGCAATGCCTCAATACCCTGCTGGACTAAAAACTCCGTATGGGTATCGATGCTGGAGGTTGCCTCATCCAGGATCAGTATCTTTGGCATGGAAACCATGGTTCTTGCAAAGGCAAGGAGCTGGCGCTGCCCGATGGACAGGCCGGAGCCCCGCTCCTTAAGCTCCGTAGCGTAGCCATTTTCCATCTTCATAATAAACTCATGGGCGTTGACGGCCTTGGCGGCGGCAATGATCTCCTCCTCCGTAGCATCCAGCTTACCGTATCGGATATTATCTGCAACGGTTCCAGAGAACAGGAAATTATCCTGGGTCATGATGCCCATCTGCATGCGCAGGCTCTCAATGGAGACTTTCTTAACATCAATACCGTCAATATAGATATTTCCCTGCTGGACATCATAAAAACGGCTGATCAGGTTTACGACCGTAGTCTTCCCTGCACCGGTGGGCCCAACCAGGGCGATAGTCTCGCCGGGCTTAATGTGGAAGCTTACATCATTAAGGACCTGGGTCTCAGCATCATATGCGAAGGAAACATGGTCAAAGCGGACATCACCCTTAATCTCCGGCAGGTCACCGACATCCTCAGCATCCGTCAGCTCCGGCTGTGTATCCAGGATATCAAAGATACGCTCCGCTCCTGCAAGATTCGTAATCAACTGGTTATAAAAGTTGCTCAAATTCATGATCGGATGCCAGAACATGGAGATGTACATGGCAAAGGCAATGAGAGTTCCCACGCTTTTAGCATCAATATGGATAACCCTGACTGCTACAAAATACATAGCAATACTTCCGATGCCCCAGGAAAGATCAATGATGGAACCAAAGGCATCATTTAGGCGGACAGCGCTGACAAAGGAATCCCGGTGCTCCTTTAATAAAATATCAAAGGTTTCTGCGGTTTCATCCTCCGCATTAAAGCTCTGTATGATTCTCATGCCGGATAAATCCTCATGGACAAAGGCATTTAAGTTGGAGCCCTTCTTGCGGTGGAGCTGCCAGCGCTTGTGGGATCTTGTCTGGATATACCATAGGCCTGCGATCATGAAGGGGAGGGATATTAAGGAGGCAAGGGCCAGCTTCCAATTGATCACCAGCATAATGACAACAACGGCGCTGATGGTTATAAAATCCGGAATCAAGGTAGTAACGCTGTTGGAAAGCACATCCTTAAGGGAATTGACATCCCCGATGATCCGTGCCAGTATTTTACCCGTCGGCCTGCTGTCAAAAAAACTGAAGCTGAGCTTTTGTATATGGGTATAAAGCTCCTGGCGGATAGTCAGCAGTACCTTATTGGATATTTGGGCCATCAGGTACATCCTTAGCTTTACCAGCAATACAAAGAGCAGGTTAAGGCCGAGGGCAAAAGCTCCGATTTTAAATAATCCGACGAAATCCTTGTTTGCAATGGGCGTATCAATGGCGTACTGAATAATCAGTGGATTTACGATGGAAATGGTTACGGTTGTCAGCATAATCAGGATAACCAGTGTGATAAAGCCCTTATAAGTAAATAAATAGGCAAATAACCTTAGCAGTGTTGATTTTTTATTGACGGAATGCAGGATCTCGTCTTCTTTAATAGCGTTTATTGCCATGCTGTCACCTCCTTTGGTGCATTCCCAAATGCCGGCGGCTCTTGAAGCTGGTTCAAATGCTCGCCGTATTGGGCCATATAGGTTCTGTAATAATACCCTTTCGTCTGCAATAGAGTTTCGTGGGTACCCCGTTCGACGATCCTGCCTTCCTCAAGAATAATAATTTCATCAGCATTTCTGACGGCAGAGATCCGGTGGGCTATGATGATCTTTGTAGAATCCAGCTCCGCAAGTACCTTTTGTATGGTATGCTCTGTCTCCATGTCGAGGGCTGAGGTGGAATCATCCAGAATCAGGATGGGAGCCTTTTTAGCGAGGGCTCTTGCAATGCTGATCCGTTGCTTCTGGCCGCCGGAGAGGCCCACACCCCGTTCACCAATGACGGTTTCGTAGCTGTCATCCATTTTTTCAATGAAGTCCCTGGCCTGCGCATTTGCGACAGCCTCTAGTACATCCTCCTGGTTCACCTGATGTTTTTTACCCATCTTTACATTTTCGCTGATGGTATCGGAAAATAGGAATACATCCTGCATAACCAGGGATATGCTTTGGCGCAGCTGCCGGAGGGAGAGCTCCCTAATCTCTGTGCCGTCCAGTCTGATGCAGCCCCCGGTGGTGTCATAAAACCGCTGCAGCAGGTTTATGATAGAGCTTTTGCCGGTTCCTGTGGCACCCATGATACCGATGGTTTTGCCGGCAGATAATTCAAAGCTGATATCCGAGAGGATCTGTTTCTCCCCTAAGGAGAAGGAGACCTTATCAAATTGGACACGGCCCTCTATCTGCTCCAGCAGGATAGGCTCCTTTGGCTCTGTAATTTCAGGCTTTTCCGAAAGAATTTTCTTGATCCGGCTGGCAGAGGCGATGGCAGCAGCAAAATCGTTGGTTAGCCAGCCCAGCATTTCCATGGGCCAGACAATATTAGTGGAGTACTCCGTAAAGGCGGCCAGGGCTCCGAGAGTCATCTCCCCCTGGATAACAAGATAGCCGCCAAAGGTAATGGACGCCAGCGGCAACAGCTTTGTTACGAACTGGAAGTAGGGGTAGTATTTAATAAAGACCTTGGATTGCTTTATATTTAATTCGTAGTACCGCTTATTGTGGGAGAGAAATTTATGGATTTCATGCTTCTCCCTGGCAAAGGCCTTTACTGTTCTTACACCCGCCAGGTTCTCCTGGGCCACAAGATTAAGCTTTGAGTTTTCATCGCTTATTTCCTCATAGACGGAGCCAAGCTTGCGCTCCATGAATAAAGCCATGGCGCCCATAATCGGCAGCACGATAACGGGAATAATGGTCAGCCTTGGGCTGATGTGGAACATACAGTATAATACAATCCCTGTATGAAAAATGATTTCGATAATGAGCATGCTGACATAGCTAAGTGCAGCCCAGATCCTGTCAATATCATCCTTGACACGGGACATCAGTTCACCCGTATTATTCCGGTCAAAGAAGCTTAGGGAAAGACTTTGGATATGGTTAAACAAATCCCTCCGTATTTTTAAGGAGATATTTGAGCTGATAATGTCAAAGATCAGTTCCTTTGTATATTGGAAAATACACCTTCCAATTCCGATCAGGAATATGATGAGTAAAAGCTTTGGCAGAAGGCCCAGCTCCCCGCCTACAATTACATCATCAATTACCCTCCGTGTAACCTGGGGTGACAGCATATCAAGCGATACGGCTATGATAATACATAGGATCGCCAGGAGATATGCGTACCAATATTTTAAAATATATTTCGATAGTTTCATTAAAGCCTCCGTTCCCAGCGTACCGTCAATTGATACTCTGGTAAATTATAATGTCATTACGGAGCTGGCTGCTATGTGCATGAATATGGCCCTCCGTTCCCTCATGAGATCCGTTGTCCGCCTTATCCGAGGCTTTCTAAGAAAACCGGGGTCTTCTTTAGAAAACTGGGATCTTCTTTAGAAAACCGAGGTCTTCTTTAGAAGACCTTACCCAAAGGATAAGACCCGAAGAATATGAAAAGCAGTTCTTCGGAGACAACATTTTGACGCAAAAAAAACCGCGGTATGATAATACCGCGGCATAGTCGTCAAAATAAAATGATTATAATGCTTCATTCCCTACTGCAACGTTGTTAAGGAATGGATGAAATAAATAATCAAATTCCACGAATCCATGAGGTAATATCATAGGATAAATATTTTCTTAAATTAATTCCAAAATTAATTCCAAGATGTCTATTGCTATTGCTAATCATATGTTTTACCTCACTTTCTGTAATAGTCTGCCAATATTATAGCTAGGAATTCTATATATTGTCAATACATTTTTAAAAAAATATAAAAATAGTTATCCTTGACTTTTGTAGATTAATATTATATAATGCTTCAAACGGGAATGAGGTTCTCCCCAGGCACTGGCCTAAAATGCATCTAATGCTGATGACTTCTGTAAAACTACAGAGGTGATCAGTTTTTTATTGAAGAAAGTTAATTATAATTGCCGCTTTTTGGCAAGACTTGGTCAATATAAAGATAAACTGCTTGAAAAGATTACTATTATTGATACTGTTCAGAAACCAACAATTAAGGAGGGGCATAGGTTGCGCAAATACATTTTTTTAGGCTGTGGTGGCTTCGCAGGAGCTATATTGCGATATTCAATTGAACAAATACGCATACAAAATTATCATGAAAATATTCCCTTGAACACTTTGTTTATCAATGTCAGCGGAACCTTTTTGATGGCATTTATCTTGACAATCGCATTTGAAGTATGGGAAATTCATGCAGATATCAGGCTTGGTATAACCACCGGCTTTTTAGGGGCATATACTACCTTCTCAACATTATGTAAGGAAGCGGTCAGCCTTATGCGCAACGGTGATTATTTTTCAGCAATTTCTTATATTACTGTCTCCGTCATGCTGGGTCTTGGGGCATCTTATTTTGGTATTGTGCTTGCCCGTAAAATCGGCTCGCTTAAAGAAAATAAAAAATTAAAGCTGGATACTCCGAGTCCAGTGGAGGTGGAGAGCTTAATTAAAAATGAAAGTGATGTGATTAAATGAGCTTAATACTAGTTGGTATAGGCGGAATCTTCGGAGGGATTTCAAGATATCAACTCGGAAAATTTATATCCCAAAAATCCAAGACTACCTTTCCCATAGGAACCTTTATAATCAATATCACCGGTGCATTTCTTTTAGGCCTTTTATCAAGCCTTGATACCGGGAAAAATATATATATCCTTTTAGGAGACGGTTTTTTAGGAGCGTATACTACGTTTTCAACCTTCATATATGAAAGCTTCAATCTTTTTCAGGGAAATGAAAAACTGAATGCTTTTATAAATATCCTTGGCTCCCTTATAGTGGGAATTATAGGATTTGTTATCGGATTTGCATTAGGCCAGCTATATATTATTTGGCACTAAGATTGATTGGTAAAACTTTTTAAGAAAACCTATTAAAACGCCTTGGAATAATGCAAATAATACAGCCGCCAGCTTGCAAGAAAAAGTATCCTGACGGTTTTAATGTTTTGCAAAAATTAAGTTTTTATGAATAAATTATGAACTACTGTATTAACGCGTTAATTTCTAAATTTTTGATTAAGAATTAGAAAACACGAGAATTCTTCTACAATATATGTTATAATGTACAAGTGGAACAAGACCAGAAGACAGAAAATTATATGATTTTGATAGTTTATAGAAAGACAAAGGTAGTGATATAATGGATCTTCCCATGTTTTATGATGAGGCAGAGGACTGGAGCAGGGCTCTTCTTCTCTATGATGCAGCACTGAAGGAAGTTAATACGAAGCTTGAGATATTGAATAATGAATTTAAGGCAGCCCATCAGTATAACCCGATTGAACATATTACCTCGCGGATCAAGACTCCCCAGAGTATTGCAAAGAAGCTGAGGCATAACCAGAAGGAATTAACCATTGAGAATATTGTAAAATATGTGAACGACGTAGCAGGGATCAGGATTATATGCTCCTTTACTTCCGATATTTATCGGATTGCGGATCTGATTGCAAAGCAAAATGACGTTAAGGTGCTTAAAGTAAAGGATTATATTATGTGCCCGAAGGAAAACGGGTATACCAGCTACCATATGATTATTGCGATACCGGTTTACCTTTCGGACCGGACAATAGAGACAAAGGTTGAGATCCAGATCAGAACCATTGCAATGGATTTTTGGGCCAGCCTGGAGCATAAGATCTATTATAAATTTGAGGGCAATGCCCCGGAAAACATCCAAAAGGAATTAAAGGAATGCTCTGAAATAGTTGCATATTTGGATCAAAAAATGTTAAGCTTAAATGAAGAAATCAAAAATTATACCAAGGCCCACCTGGAAGAAGGGCGGGCACAGATTACAACCACATACCAGTCTGTTGTAACGGAATCCTTTGGAACCATTGTGGAGGAAGAGGAGATTACTTTAGGGCAGCAGATAGTTGGACAACAGGAATTTACTTTTTCAGAGGAAAAGGTGATATCAGAGGTGGTGCCAGAGCGGCAGGAAGCAGTTGAGGAAGATAAGGAAGGGAATAAGGGTAAGAGAAAAACCAGCCGGGAAAAGTCAGGAAGAAAAAGAATGATTTTCGGAATCAGGGCATAGGCAATACAGCTAATGCTAAGCTTTCCGTGAGTGCCGATAAAACAAAAGGAGGTTAAGGGCAGGAAGGGATAAATTCCAGCCTGAGAAAAAAATGAGTGAAGAGATGAAAAACAAGGATGAAGAAATGATGCAGCAAACGACTACTCCTGATCATCAGGATGGGACATCCGCGGACGCGACAGTTACAGACGTAGCATCTGTGGACAAGGCCGCTACAGACACAGCCGTTACGGATGTAGCACCTGTGGACAAGGCTTCTACAGATGCAGCCGCTACAGATGTAATATCTGTGGACAAGGCCGCTACAGACGCAGCCGTTACGGACGTAGCATCTGTGGACAAGGCTTCTACAGACGCAGCCGCCACAGATGTAATATCTACGGACAAGGTTTCTGAGGATGGAGCCTCTACAGGCGCAGCACCTACAGACAAGGTTCCTACAGAGGAGCCCTCTGTAGAAGCAGCTCCTTCCGAGGCTGTCCCGGAAGTTGTTCCCTCCATGGATGAATTTAAGGACGAAATCGCACGTTCCTTCAAGAAGATAAAGGAAGGGGACATTTTAACCGGTACGGTAATTGGAATCTCTGAATCTGAGGTTATCCTGGATTTGGGATATTATACGGAAGGTATTATTAAGCTGGAGGAATTAAGCAATGATCCCGGCTTTTCCATCAAAGCTGACGTTACCCTCGGGGAAGAGATATCGGCAACGGTTCTCCAGGAGGATGACGGGCATGGGAACATCCTGCTTTCAAGGAAGCGTGCAGATGATATTTTAGCCTGGGACCAATTAAAGGAAGCGATGGATAGCAGGAAGATATTCCACATTAAAATTGCCCAAACAGTAAACGCCGGTGTGGTTACCTATCTCCTCGGTGTCCGGGGCTTTATCCCTGCCTCCCAGCTTTCCTTGGCCTATGTAGAGGATCTGGAGGCCTGGGTTGGAAAAGAAATCGATGCGGTCGTTATAACTGCAGATGCTGAAAATAAAAAGCTTGTCCTGTCCGGTAAGGAAGTGGAGCGTGACAGGGAAACCAAGGAACGCAAGAGCAAAATATCCCGCTTACAGGTAGGAATAGTAACCACGGGCACGGTTGAAAAAATTACGCCCTACGGTGCGTTTGTTAATATTGGGGAAGGCCTGTCAGGGCTTCTGCACATTTCCCAAATCTGCGGTAGAAGAATCAAATCCCCGAATGAAGTAATTAAGGAAGGGGAAACCGTTACCGTAAAAATCCTTGATGTAAAGGACGGTAAAATCAGCCTCAGCATGAAAGCTGTAGAGGAAAAGGCAGAAGTGGTTGAAGAAGTTGAAGGAGCACCCTCCTCCTATTCCACAGGAGAGGAAGCCACAACCGGACTTGCTGCCCTGCTCAAGAACATTAAGCTATAATCTATTAAACGTCAGGTTTCTAACCATAGATCCGGCGCCTGCAAAAAAGCTTCAAAGTATTCCCAGATGGGAACTCTTTGAAGCTTTTGTTATAGAGAATATCCAATGATACAAGGTGATATCAAGACCTTTCCTTCAAGCCGCCGTCTGCCTTTTAAAGATTGGAATGACGTAGGTATACTAAAGTCACCTATCTTTACAGCTAATCTACTTTTTTAAATTCCCTTGACAGCCAGCCCGTTAATATGTTATATTTAGACCATCGGTTTAGACCTATGGTCTAAATGCTTGGAGGTGACCAAATTGGCAAAGATGATAGAGGGAGTGACTGAAAAGCTTCTGGAGTGCGCGAAGGAGGAGTTCTTAACCAACGGTTATGAGAATGCGTCTTTGCGGGCGATTGCTGAAAAAGCCGGTTCCAGCAAGAGCTCTATTTTCTATCGGTATCAAGATAAAGAAAGCCTGTACCATGCCGTTGTACAACCAGTGGCAGACGGCTTTTGTGAAATGATGCGGGCGGCGCTGGGAGAATTTTCAGCCTTGCCATCAGAACAACAAAAAAAACAATTGCACTATGATCCCCAAGGCAGGGTCTTTGCAATATTGGACTATATTTACGACCACTTTGATGAATTTAAGATTCTGCTTATAAGCGGCGAAACAAGTATGCATCAGAGCTTTATGCATACTCTTGTAGATATAGACACTGATACAACGTTGCGCTATATTGAAAAAAGCGGGAACGACGCAATATCATCAGGCCGCTTGACATCGGATTTGGCGCATATTCTTTCCTATGCTTTTTATTCAGGTGTTTTTGAAGTGGTCATCCACAACATGCCGAAAGAAGAGGCAATAAAGCACATTTGGCGATTGAGCTGCTTCTATAATGCCGGTTGGGAAAAAATACTTAATGGAGGTGGTGATAGCGGTTGGCCGGATGGATAGATAGGGATGGCTGGATTCACTGCCCCTGCTGTGGGAATAAAACGCGGACAAAAGTGAACCGGGATACGGTATTGGAACGATTTCCGTTATTCTGCCCCAAATGCGGAAAGGAACATGTTGTAACAGTCCGAAGTAACAATTTTATATCAGCGGAGCAATTAGAGCCAGACGCTAAGACGCAGAGCCGGTAATTCGCAGAGGGAGGCTCCTTCTGTAGATTACCGGCTTTATTACTGCCAAAAGGTTAGTTGAAACTAACATAAATTAAATTTTAAGGAGGTAACATTATAATGGAAAAGAAAAAAATTGATGTACGCGATCTTGTAAATGTAGGTATTTTTACCGTTCTGAACTTTGCGCTGTTCTATGTGTCGGCGTTTACGGGTTTTGTTCCGGTGATGGCTGTTTTTTTCACGGTGCTGTTGGCATTGGTGGCGGGCATTCCGAATATTTTGTTTTTTACCAAAGTAGATAAATTCGGTTTGGTGACCATTATGGCAACCCTGCTGGGCCTGATCAATTTCTTGTCAGGCTATGGGCCTTATCCGCTTATTATAGGCATTTGCTGCGGACTTATTTCAGACTTACTCATGAAGGCAGGGAAATACAAAAGCTGGAAGACCATGCTGCTGGGTTATGCGGTATTTTCCGAATGGGCGATTGGCACTCAATTGCCTATGTTTATCATGGGGAAAACTTATGCGGAGATGTATCGCGCGTCGCAGGGAGATGATTTCGCCAATACACTTTCGAAGCTTGTTGAAGGATATATGGTACCCGTGGTAATCGTATCAATAATGGTGGCGGCTATAATAGGCGCTTATTTGGGACGCGCGGTTCTCAACAAGCACTTCAAGCGTGCTGGCATTGTATAAATGACAGGCGTTTTATCGGTCGGAGAAGGCCAGGTCATAATCAGGCTGGATCCGAGGACAAAGATTTACATATTGCTTGTTTTCAGCTTGGTTACATTTTCCGCAAGCTTTGAAGGAATCGATGGCATCATAAAAATTATATTTGCGTGCTTTTCGTTTTTGATGCTGCTGAATGTTAGAAAGCCGCGTATTGCTGTGGCCTATGCTGTCCTTTATGTTGCGGCATATTATGGGGATTTTCTGCTGCGGTTTGTTCCCGCTTCAAGCGTTCCCGGCGTTTTGATCCGCATATTTATTCCTGTTATCCTCCGCATGACGCCGGGAATCATTGTGGCGTGGTCCTTTTTGCTTACGACAAAGGTCAGCGAGTTTATAGCGGGAATGGAACGGCTCCATATTACACAAAAAATCATAATACCGTTCGCAGTGATATTCCGCTTTTTTCCCACGCTCACGGATGAATACCATTCCATTCAGGACGCGATGAAAATGCGCAGGATAGGAATCCGGAAGGGGCCGGTGGCCATGCTGGAATACCGGCTGGTTCCGCTGATTGTATCTGTTGTTAAAATTGGCGATGAACTGTCTGCCGCTGCCGTAACCCGGGGGCTGGGCGGGGACAGCAAAAGAACAAACTACTGCCGGATCGGATTCCGTTCTTGGGATGTGGCTTTGTTCCTGTTTATGACTGCCGGTTTACTTACTTTTATTATTTTTTAGGAGAAGGACGTTAATGATAGAGTTTCACAATGTATCTTTCCGCTATAAAGACAGCGAACAGGGAGATTGTCTGTCGGAGATTAATTTGAGTATTCAAAAGGGCGAGGTGGTTTTGCTTTGCGGAAAATCCGGTTGCGGCAAGACATCAGTTACCCGGCTCATCAATGGCCTCATACCAAACTTTTACCCCGGGCAGCTTACTGGTGAAGTCCTCATTGCCGGCAGGGATTTGCTCCGGCAGCCGATTCATCAGACGGCAAGAATTGTGGGATCGGTATTCCAAAACCCGAGATCGCAGTTCTTCAATATTGATTCAACGAGCGAGGTTGTGTTTGGGTGCGAGAACATGGGAATTGACATCCCCGTCATAGAGAAGAACCTGAAACAGACAATCAGCGACTTTCAGATAAAAAAGCTGATGGACCGGAGCTTGTTCCGCCTTTCCGGGGGAGAAAAACAGAAAATCGCCTGCGCCTCCGTATCCACCTCAAAGCCGGATATCCTTGTGCTGGATGAGCCGGCCTCCAATTTGGATTGGCACGCCATTCAAAGCCTTGCCGGGATTGTTGCCCAGTGGAAGCGTCAGGGGAAAACCATTATTATCGCAGAACACCGTCTCAGCTACCTGAAAGCTGTGGCGGACAGGGTGGTGTATATGGAAGGAGGGCACATCGTACAGGATATGCCCGCCGATGCGTTTTGGCGATTGCCGCCGGATGAAGTGAAGCGCCGGGGTCTCCGTTCTCTGATACCGGTGGACTTTGCACTGAATGACCGGGCGCCAAAAAGGACAGAGAAATACTTGCTTCAGGGCTTTGATTTTAAGTATGCCGACCACATGGGAATTTGCATTTCAAAGCTAGCTGTTCCTAAGGGAGCCATCGTGGGCGTTGTGGGCCGGAATGGAGCCGGAAAAACCACCTTTGCCCGTTGCTTATGCGGACTGCAAAGAAAGGCAAAGGGACGTTTGATATATAGGGAAAAATCCTGCAACGCAAAGCAGCGTCTGAGACTCTGTTATCTGGTTATGCAGGATGTAAACCATCAGCTTTTTACAGAAAGTGTACGGGAAGAAGTCATGTTAAGTATAGAGAGCAGGTTTGAGCGCGACAGGGAACAGCTTGCCGACAATATTTTGGCCAGTATGGATTTATCAGCAGTGGGCGGGATCCACCCGCTTTCTTTATCGGGGGGACAAAAGCAGAGGGTGGCCATTTGCAGCGCGATTGCGTCCGGCAAGGAACTCATCGTATTTGACGAGCCCACCAGCGGTCTGGATTATCATCACATGCTGGAGGTCGCGGACAACCTCCAGCGGCTTAGCGAGGCGGGGAAAACCCTTTTCATCATCACCCATGACCCCGAGCTTATTGCGGAGTGCTGTGACTATTTCGTTTTTATTGAAAATGGCAGTGTGGCGTGGAGCGGACCGTATAACACACAAGCCGGACAACAGCTTCAGGATTTCTTCAGATCAGCAGGAGGTGAATAGGTTGAAGGAAATAAAATATATAAACGAAGGGGGGACCGGATCCATGCCGCACTTTCATGGCAATTTGTGCAGCAAAGGGCATGGATGTTATTATGGGCAAAAAACAGGACAATCCAATTAAAACGCTTTTTCAGTTTGCCGGTGAAGCTAAGGGAAAGATGACACTTTCTGTTGTTTTGGCAATTCCGGCAGAGCTTTTTGGGATGCTCCCCTACTTAACCGCGGCAATGCTGGCGAATGAGGTGTTTTCCGGTACAGCAAGCCGGAAAAGTGCGCTTATGTGGTCGGGCATCGCCGTATTTGGAATTATTGTCAAGACTGTACTGACGATTATCGCTTCGGGACGAAGCCACCGAACCGCCTTTACAATTTTACGGAATATCCGGTGCGCCATTGCCGATAAGATGCGCCGGGTGCCCATGGGCGTTATGCTGGAAACACCGACCGGGTTTTACAAAAATCTGATTGTGGACAATGTGGCGAAGCTGGAGGATGTTATCGCCCATTTTATTCCCGAAATACCGTCAAATATCGCGGCTCCGGCGGCGTGTATGACGCTCATTTTTATTCTGGATTGGCGGATGGGTCTGGCTTCCCTCGTTACCATCCCGCTCTGTATCCCGTTTTTTATCGGAATGCTTCAGGGCTATGGTAAGAAAATGGACAACTATGTGCGGGCTGGTAATGAAATGAATGCGGCACTGGTGGAATATGTTAGCGGTATTCAGGTTATAAAGGCTTTCAGCCGTGCCAATACATCCTTCGGGAAATTCTCAAAAGCCGTTAATTTCTTTCACGACAGCACTCTGGATTGGTGGAGGCAGTGCTGGTTTTGGATGTCAGCCGTTAAGGCGGTATTGCCGTCAACTATGCTCGGCAGCCTGCCTATCGGAGCATACCTGTATATGACGGGACAGCTTACGCTGCCCATTTTTATCGCCTGCATTGTCATTCCGGTGGGAGCACTTGGCCCGCTTATGAGATTGGCCGGTGCTACTGAAATGCTGACTACCATTGCCGCCAACCTGAACGCAATCACCGCATTCTTAGACATCCCGGAGCAGGTGCGCCCTGAAAAGAGCGTAGCCCTTGATGGAAGCGCCTATTCCTTTGAAAATGTTTCTTTTTCGTATGATGCATCAAAGGAAGTATTGCACGGCGTGACGTTTGAAACCGCACCCGGAACCATGACGGCCATCGTCGGCCCTTCCGGCTCCGGCAAATCCACCATTGCAAAACTGATGGCGGGCTTTTGGGATGCCACGGCCGGTGAGGTGCGTTATGGGGGCAAGAATATCAAAGATATTCCTTTTGACCAGCTGATGAACGAGATCAGCTATGTGGCGCAGGACAACTTTCTGTTCAATAAATCTCTCCGTGAAAATATCCGCATGGGAAATCCGAAGGCCACCGATGAAGAAGTGGAGGCAGCAGCCAAGACAGCAAATTGCCATGACTTCATTATGCAGCTTGAAAAAGGCTATGATACTCCGGCGGGGGATGCGGGGGACCGCCTTTCAGGAGGTGAAAGGCAGCGCATCACCATCGCACGGGCCATGCTAAAAGAATCGTCCGTGGTTATTTTGGATGAGGCAACCGCCTATGCCGACCCAGAGAGTGAGGCGCAGATACAGGAAGCCGTGGGTCGTCTGGTGCAGGGAAAAACGCTGATTGTAGTAGCGCACAGGCTCTCTACGATACAATATGCCGGGCAGATTCTCGTGGTGGACAAGGGCGGCATTATCGCAAAAGGTACGCAAAGCGAGCTTCTAGAACGCTGCCCGTTGTACCGCAGCATGTGGGAACAGCATATGGGTGCAACAGACCGCATAGAAGGGAGGGAGTGATTAAGATGTTTCGTATGATAAAGCGTATATTGCATATTTCGGGAAAATATAGAGGCAAAATTTTATGGGGTATGTTCTTCAATTTACTAATGAGCGTGTCCATGGCAATGATGATGATGGCAATCTATGTGATTGTCGATAATTTAAACAACATGACCCCGCAGACTATTATAATTGCTCTGAGTATTCTTGGTGCAAGCATATTTGGAAGGTTTCTTTTCCAATGGCTGATGGAAATCTCCATGAGCGCAAAAGGGTTTGATATGTTCCGGGACTATCGGCTGGTTGTGGGTGAGCGTATGCGCAAAGCGCCCATGGGCTATTTCTCCGAGCAGAGGCTGGGCAGTATACAGACAGTCCTTACCTCCACGATATCCGATTTGGAGCAGTATTCTATGATGGCAATTACCAACCTCACCGGAGGAGTAATCATGACCCTCGTTATGATGGTCTTTTTCCTGTTTTTCAACCCGATTTTTGCGCTTATCACGCTGGCAGGACTTTTTGTGGGAATATGGGTAATCCATCTTATTCAAAAGGCTGCGGCGGAGCAAGCCCCGAAGGTGCTGGCAGCTGGGGAAAGCATGACGGAACAGGCACTGGAATATATTCGCGGAATCTCTGTACTCCGGGCATTTTCGCAATCGGAGGGCAGTGAAGACACCGTACACAAAGCATTCGACAAAAAGCGGCAGGCGGATATTAATCAGGAACGCACCTCATTGCATTTGCTCAAGCTTTACTCAGCCGTATTTAAGCTGACCGGATGTGTTTTGATGTTTGCCGCAGTGATGCTGTATTTGGCAGGCAGCATTACGCTGCCCTACTGTCTGATGTTTATTATAGGAGCGTTTATGATTTATTCCGAGATGGAGCAGATGGGAAACGGCGTTTATCTTGCAGGAATGGTCACCAGTGGTCTTGACCGGCTGGAAGCGGTGACTGCCATCCCGAAGATGGACACAAGCTCACGGGAGCTGATAGTACAAAATTTCGATATTGAACTCAAAGACGTTTCGTTTGCCTACGGCAGCCGCCCGGTAATCAATCACGTATCAGCGAAAGTGCCCCAGGGCAGTACCTGCGCCATTGTTGGCCCATCCGGTTCCGGCAAGACCACCCTGTGCAATTTGATCGCCCGGTTTTGGGATGTACAGGAAGGGCAGGTTATGATTGGCGGGCAGGATGTGAAGCAATACACGGCCGACAGCCTGATGAAATATATCAGCATGGTCTTCCAGAATGTGTACCTGTTCAATGACACTATAGAGAGCAATATCCGCTTTGGCAATCCGGACGCCACCCATGAGCATGTGGTGGAGGCGGCTAAACGGGCACAATGCCATACATTTATTTCAGCTTTGCCAAATGGTTACGAAACGGTTGTGGGAGAAAGCGGCTCCACCCTCTCAGGTGGTGAAAAGCAGCGCATATCCATTGCCAGAGCAATGCTGAAGGACGCGCCGATCATTATTTTGGATGAAGCAACCTCCAGCATTGATCCTGAAAATGAGCATGAGCTTGTGACGGCTATTCAGGAACTGACAAAAGGAAAAACACTTATATCCATTGCCCACCGGTTGACCACGGTGCGGGAGGCAGATCAGATTCTGGTTATAGATGAGGGAAGGGTCGCGCAAAAAGGTACACATGACCAGCTTATAGAGCAGGATGGAATCTACCGGCGGTTTTGGAAACAGCGCGAGGCTGCCGGCGGTTGGAAGCTGGGAGCTTAATCGTGTACCTTTGCAACGCCGCATCGGGCCGTGCACTTTTGAGGACGGTAGGTATGAGGCCTTCAAAATCGCAATCCTATTATATCAAGGCAGGGTACGAGCCTTCCTCTGGCTATTACGGTGTGCGGGTATGCGATGGCGCAGAATTCCAGTCAGTATTTTTTATGTAAAGATAGGAATTTCCGCTCTTGCCGATCCGTTCGACGGCTCCAACGTAATGAAGGACATTCAGTGCCGTCTGGGAATGTCCCAGGGATAGGCGGGAAGCCTTTTTAAAATCCCTTGAGGTAAATTCCTGGCTCAGGCTGTCCGGTATTAATAGCCGGTACTCAGAGCAATTATTAATACTCACCTCATCGACCAGCTCCGTAGGAAGGCGGTCGCAGCGTGTTGAGCCCTTCTTTTTATCGTGGCTCCAGCCGTCCAGGAAACGGTACTCTTCCAGGTTCATCAGCACGATTTTGAGCCGGAGGTTTGGATGCAATAAATATTCTTTAATGCGGTAGAGCTCCGGGAATATGGCATAGGGAGTACCCAGCTTTGGTGACTTCCTGGGAGGGCTGATTTCCCCGGTCTGGGGATTCACCCAGCGGAGCCATTTTATATGTGGAACCGGATAAACGATGGTGACAGGGGCAAAGGCCAGGAAGGCTTCCAGCTTCCGTCTCAGTTTATTAAAATTCCGTGTTTGTATTTCAATAATCTCATTCTCGGCATATATATCGGCAACAAAGCCACCGACCCGTATTTCCTGGTTAAGGATATCCGGCGAATAGTAGCTTTTTAATACGGAGTGGATCGTCTTCTCCCCGTAAGTGCCAATGCCGTTTAGAGTCTTTTGCTGTCCAATAATTTCGTCGCATAATCTGACAAAGGATGGGTTATCCATAATTTAACACACTCCAAAATTTATAGGTGCAGGTGCTGCAAATACTTCTAATTCATGGGAAATAGCTCTATTTAATAGGATACTCTACTGCATCATTTAACGCAAGTATAGAATAATATAAGTTATCAGAAGTTGCTTTTCAAACTTCTGATAAAAGGCGCAGCTTTTTTGCGCCGTGCATCCCGATTACCGAATCATGTATTTGGATTCGATAATATAAGTTATGGGAAGCAGCTTTTTAACTTCGCATAAAAGGTACTGTACCTGCGCCGTGCATCCCAATTATCGAATTATGTGTTTTGGTTCGATAATATAAGTTGTGAGAAGCTGCATTCCAACCTTCTGATAAAGGCGGTTTACTTGCGCTGTGCATCTTGATTATCAAATTATGGGTTTTGATTTGATAATTATGGAAGAAATATTTGGATTTTTGCAGGCTGGAATAAAAATTACATACTAAGACCAAAGTTATTTTAAATATTTTATGCAAAATGACGTGAAAAGCAGAAATCGACAAAGAATCCTATTGACAATTTGACGAATATTTGCTAATCTGAATAAGGTTAGTACAAGAGAAGGTATTACCCAGAGGAATGAAGTTGGGGAAGCGAGAGGGTAGAGAATTATAGAAATAAGGTTGACTGAAACGTATATCCATTTGGGATGTGCCTTTTCGGTCAACCTTATTCTCGTTAAACCCTTTGACAAAGGAAAAGACACATGGTATACTTTGTTACAAATATATAAAAAGGCAATGAAAAGAAGAGTAGGCAGTGGAGCGGTTAACAGAGAACCCCGGCAAGCTGAGAAGGGGAGACGGATACTGGTCCGGTTCATCTAAAAAGGATGAATTTGCGGAAGCTGCTGAAGATGGTCTTGGAGCTGCGCACCGAGGAAAATTCCGTCCCGTACGGTTTGTACTTTGTACATGATTTGTACTTCGTACAAAAGGGAAGCAAGGGTTCTTTGCTTTGATATTTCTTAGGCTGCGACGGAGGCAACCGTTACGATGCTAAGCTGTAGTTTTTTGCAGCGATAGAGGCCTTTACGTAAGTAAGGGTGAATTAAAGTGGTACCACGGGATCTGCTCTCGTCTTTAAAGTGATTTAAAGAGGGAGTTTTTTTTTCGCCATACCAGGGTGGTTATCCACGGTATGATTTGACCATAATAAGGGATAGAAAGGATTGATTCGAATGAGTAAGAAACCGTATTACATGACAACAGCCATTGCCTATACCTCAGGCAAGCCCCATATTGGTAATACCTATGAGATTGTTCTGGCGGACAGCATTGCCCGTTTTAAGCGCTTTGAAGGCTATGATGTATTTTTTCAGACAGGTACGGATGAGCATGGGCAGAAAATTGAATTAAAGGCAGCAGAAGCGGGCATCTCGCCAAAGGAGTTCGTAGATAATATTGCCGGACAGATTAAGGACATCTGGGATCTGATGAATACCTCCTATGATAAATTCATCCGGACAACGGATGAATACCATGAAAAACAGATCCAGAAGATTTTTAAGAAGCTGTATGAAAAAGGAGATATTTACAAAGGACATTATGAGGGTATGTACTGCACCCCCTGTGAATCCTTCTTCACACCCTCCCAGCTGGTGGACGGCAAATGTCCTGACTGTGGCAGGGAGGTCCAGCCGGCAAAGGAGGAAGCTTATTTCTTACGCTTAAGTAAATATGCGGACCGGCTGATCGAACACATTAACACCCATCCGGAATTTATCCAGCCGGAGTCAAGGAAGAATGAGATGATGAATAATTTCCTCCTTCCGGGGCTTCAAGACCTCTGTGTATCCCGTACCTCCTTTAAATGGGGGATTCCGGTGGATTTTGATAATAAGCATGTGGTGTATGTGTGGCTGGATGCACTCAGCAACTATATTACGGGTATCGGCTATGATGCGGAGGGAAATAGCACGGATCAGTTCCAGAAGTTCTGGCCCGCAGACCTGCACCTGATTGGGAAGGATATTATCCGTTTCCATACGATCTACTGGCCGATTATTTTAATGGCCCTGGAGCTGGAGCTTCCAAAGCAGGTATTTGGCCATCCCTGGCTTATGCAGGGGGCAGCAGGGGATAAGATGAGCAAGTCCAGGGGAAATGTCCTCTATGCGGATGATCTGGTAAAGCTTTTTGGAGTGGATGCGGTCCGTTATTTTGTATTGCATGAGATGCCCTTTGATAATGACGGCACGATTTCCTGGGAGCTGATGGTAGAGAGGATTAATTCTGATCTGGCTAACACCTTAGGCAACCTTGTGAACCGTACCATTTCCATGTCAAATAAATATTTCGACGGAATTGTGAAGGATGGCAAAGCAGCTGAAGCAGTAGATGAGGAGCTGAAGACCCTGGCGTTGGAAACACCTAAGAAAGTAACGGTAAGGATGGAAAAGCTGCGTGTTGCGGATGCCCTTACGGAGATCTTTACCTTATTCAAGCGCTGCAATAAATATATTGATGAGACCATGCCCTGGGTACTTGCAAAGGAAGAGGAGAAGAAGGCAAGGCTGGAAACCGTATTATATAATCTTACGGAATGTATCTGTATCGGAGCCAGCTTACTGGAATCCTTTATGCCGGAAACAGCGGCTAAAATCCTGAAGCAGCTCTCTGCGAAAACAAGGAGCATCGAAGAATTGGGAAGCTACGGCCTATATGCAGACGGCACGAAGGTGACGGAGAAGCCGGAGATTTTATTTGCAAGACTTGATCTTAAGGAGGTGCTTGATAAGGTGGAAGAGACAAAGGAAGTGGCAGGAAGTGCTGTCGAAGCGGCAGAGGAAGTAAAGGAAGAGGCAAAGGATTGTATTGATATCGAAGCAAAGCCGGAGATCACTTATGAAGACTTTGCAAAGCTGCAGTTCCAGATCGGGGAGATTATCGCCTGTGAGGAAGTTAAGAAATCAAAGAAACTGCTTTGCTCCCAGGTAAAAATCGGATCCCAGGTGAAGCAGATCGTATCCGGTATTAAAGCCCATTATACACCGGAGCAGATGGTTGGCAAAAAGGTTATGGTAGTGGTGAACTTAAAGCCCGCAACCTTAGCCGGAATGCTGTCCGAGGGCATGCTGCTTTGTGCAGAGGACGCAGAAGGAAATCTGGCGCTTATGGTACCGGAAAAGCCGATGCCGGCCGGAGCGGAGATTGCATAAGCTTGAAATAATTTTATAAGAGAAAGCGGGAGCCTTAAGCCGAAGATATTTGGTTTAAGGCTCCTTCAGGTAAAGAGGTATCATTTCTTCAACAGCCATTCCAGCACATTCATCTGCTTGATTCCATTGTGGGAAGTCAATGGTGTATAGTCCATGGTCAGAAGATATTTTGGATTATGATCTTTGATTGCTTCAAGGGAGGAAAGCTCCCTTTTTAATGTATGCTCATCTAAAACCGACTGTGAAACCTGGTAATACTCCTCTCCTTCACTGTTTATGGCAATAAAGTCAACCTCTGCATCACCAACTTTTCCGATATAGACTTCATATCCCCGTCTGATAAGTTCAAGATATACTACGTTCTCAAGGATGTGCCCTATATCCGTTTGTCTTGTGCCTAATAAAAAGTATCGAAGTCCCATGTCAGCAGCATAATATTTAGAGCCTGTGGCAAGATATTGTTTTCCTTTGATATCATATCTTCCCACTTTGTACAGGATATAGCTGTCAGTAAGCGCCGACAGATAGCTCTCCACTGTTGGCACGCTTGTTTTTCTTCCAGCTGACGTTAAAGAATTTGCAATTTTTGTGGAAGAACACATATTTCCAATATTGTCGAACATGAATTCCACTACGCTTTCAAGCATAGAGGGGTCAGAAATTTTCTTTCTTGTAACAATGTCCTTGAGCAGGATGGTGTTATAGATCCCTTCAAGGTATGCACGTATATCCTGCTTTCTTACAAGTTCAAGTGTTCCGGGGAAGGAACTGTTTGACAGGTAATTCATATAAAGCTGTGCTGTATTTTTATTATCCGGGAAAGCCGAAGTATATTCTTTAAAGGAAAGCGGCAGCATTTTTATTTCAATATATCTGCCTGATAATAAGGTGGCAAGCTCACCGGACAAAAGGTAAGCATTAGAACCTGTGATATACAAATCCACATTTTTCTTTACATAAAGCCAGTCAACGGCCTCCTGGAAATTCCTGACCTGCTGGACCTCGTCGAGAAATACATAATTTGTTTTATCATTAACTAATTTTTCAACCACATATCCGTAAAGCTTTTCAGAATTACGTATATTACGATAATCTCCATCCTCCAGATTGACGGCAATAATCTGTTCGCTGCTTACACCATTTTGTGTAAGATAATCCTGATACAGTTCAAACATGGTAGATTTTCCACATCTGCGTATTCCTGTAACAACTTTGATCAGATTCTTATCCTTAAAGCTGATTAAGTCCTCTAGATAATTGTTACGTTCTATCATGGTCTGCACCCCACATTCTGGTTTTATAAATTCATTTTATCATATCATGAATAAATAATCAAGTTTGTAAATTTGATTTTACAAACATTTCATCTTGCGGATTTTTGTAAAGTATATAAAAACAGCGGTTCTATGCGAACCGCTGTTTTTACAGGTAGGAGTAGCTCTTACCTAATATTTAAAAATTCTTTATTATTCAAGCTCAGCTACAACCTTCTTTAAAGCATCTAAAGCTTCTTCAGGAAGCTTGTCAAAGCCGCCCTTCTCAGTATCCCTGGATTGAACAAATTCAATTCTGTCCTTCATTCTTGCGATTAACTGAGCTTTGTATTCAGCATCTCCTAAGTTAGGAACAAAGCCTTCCCACTCAAAGATCTCGATATCGGAGAAAGGTCCCCATTTCTTAAAGCTTGCATTTCCTTCTACGATAGCTTCAAGAATTCCTAAGGTGTCGGAAGGTTTAACCTTCTTGCCCATGAAGTCGCCGGTGTTGATGATGTAGCAGTCAACGTTTCTCTCAGCAACCAGCTTCTTAAACTTCTCATAGTCATTTACCAGAGGATAGGTACGGAAAGGATTTGCATAAGGCTCAACAACCAATGCGTTAGGATCTACGCCAGGAGCAAGACGCTCTGCTGTTGTTCTCTTGGTAGCAAGGGTAGCACCCATAACGGAAGCTAATGCAGCACCGCTTAATTTTACAACCGGAGGAATGGTAGGATCCTTCATGATCCAGAAGATGGAGTCAACCGGCTCCTCAATCTTGTCCACACGGTTCGGAGACCAGAGCTTGGACTTGATCGCACGGCCATTACCATTACGGATATCCTCTGTAACAAGAACAACCTTGCCGTCCTCGTCTATTGTAGCGGAGCAGTTCTGGGCAGTTAATAAATACTTGTTGTCCTCGCAGTCTGTAGGATAATCCTGTGTTTTATCAAAATAGGTAGGCTCCATAGCGATGGAAGAACCTGTCTCAGTATTGATGATGAAAGCATCATCATGAAGAACAGTGATATCGTATTTGCCGTCATGCTTAGCATGTGTAATAGTTGACTTACCGGATCCGGAAAGGCCGAATACGGCTGCAACGTAGGATTTACCACTAGGAAGGTTGTATCTCTTCTCGCCGCCATGGCAGGAAGCATAGCCGTTACGGTTAGCGATAGCCCAGGCAATGGTAAGAGTACCCTTCTTGTGCTCACCAAAATATCTCATTCCCAGAAGGGCAGCACAGTTAGTAGTTGTATTAAAATAGGTTAAGCCCATTGGATGATCAGGGTGCTTCCACTGGGGATTGGATACGATATAGATATCACATTCATCACCGACTGGCTTGGATGCTTTATACATCTTTGTGTAATCATCGGTCATGTACTGGAAGTTGAGCATCCAGGAGTAGAGAATGTTCTCTTCGCCTTCTGGAATCAACAAATGTGCTTTAACCATGAATTCAGGATCAAGTCCGATATATACCTCTGCATGGTATAAGATGGAGTATCTGGTATCATAGATAGCATCCATAACCTTAGCATCCAGGTTTGCTGTATCCACACCCGGCTCACCTGTGATTTTTCTTGCAGAAGCGGCACGGCCGGTTACAAAACCGTCATTAAATAATAATACTTTTGCATCTCTTTCAAGACCGAAATCTTCGCCACGATATACTGGCATATCTGTTACTACGGTACCCGGTGAGTTTTTAGCCAGCTCATATGCTTCTCTTAAGGTATTAACCTTAATTACATTGTTACCATAAAAAGCTGCTTCAATAATGGAACGGGTCCTGGAAAATCCGGGTTTGTTAGCTCCGATTTCTTCACGCTTAAAGTACGCTTTTGTTGACATAATTAGATTCCTCCTATTTTTAATAATAATTGGCGTATAAAAACTTAAAAAAATTAAGTTTCCGACCATTAAATAAATAGCAATTAAATTACTGCCATATTAAGTATAAAACGATGGCTTGTAAATGTCAATTAAAAGAACCAAAATAATCAAAATAATTGTTAAAAAATTAGCAGGGTGATCCTCTGTTTATTTCTGGTTTTTTGCCAGCCATTCATCAAGCTGGTTCTGTATTATGCCATAGGGTGCCGGGCCGATGTCCAGTAAAAACCTATGGAAATCCTTCGCGACGAAACGGTCCTGCAATTGTCCCTGGGCCTGCTTTCTTAATTCCATGATTTCCAGGTAACCGACTGCATAGGGCAGATAGATTGCCGGTTCCTCCAGCAGGGTCGCATAAATTTTCTTTGCTTTTTCTTCATCACTGATAAAATTTGTTATATAGGCCACTACATCTTTTTCCTTCCAGCCCTCATAGTGTATTCCGATATCGGCTCTTGCATACATGCATAGGATAATGACATTGTTGGCTTCAAGAAAAGAGGCAAGATTTTCATCAATGCCTGAGATGTGGTAGGAATACATTTCAACATAAGTAGCCCAGCCCTCGTCATAACCGGTAAAATTCATGACGTTACGGATAGGGGAAGGATTCTGGCTCCTAAAATAGACGCATTGGTAGAGATGGCCCGGATAGCCTTCATGGGCGACGGTTGTATAGATCATGGATAAGGTTTTTTTGTCATTTCCATTAATGTAGATCTCATTTTTCTTATAGTTATCCATGGGCGGGGTTAAATACATCGCCGGGCTGAGATAGTCTGCCAGGGATGCCGGTACGTATTTGATATTACATTGGACAGGGACCGCCTCAGGAAAATCCTTTTTAATATCCTTTTTTAAATCGTCTATGATTCGCTGGGGGTCTGTAATGGGGAAGGAGTTAAAGGCATAGTACTTATCGATGATAGAAGGATCTTTAATGGTGAGGGTGGTAAGGCGGATAATGCCCTCATCAATGGCTGCTTCCAGTAGCTCGGCCATCTGTGGCATGGTCCTGCTGGAGCCGGTCTTGTATTTTGCCAGGCCTTCATAATACGCCTGGCCTTCAGGATAATAGTAAAGACCTGCATTATTTGTACCGGTTCCCTTTAATTCCTCCAGGGTGCGGACAAGTAATTCATAGGCAGGGATTACATATACGATGACGGCCTCCTTGTTCAGTGCCTTGTACCGGCTGATTTCAGAGCTGGTCAGACCCTTGTATCCGTCTATTTTCTCGTTGAAATAGGTGATCAAGAAATTGCTTCCGGGTTCTGCTATAAATGCATTGCACTGGGCGATGATCTGGTCGGCTACTTCATCCCTCATAAATAAGCCATGCTTTGATTTTTCCCGTTCAAATTGGGCAATGCCCTTGAAGTAGTCAAAAACGCAGGGGAGGAGCTCCAGGTATTCTTCGATATCCTTCTTGCCATAAAAGGAGTATTCCGCAAGGAGGATCGGCAATTGGGCCTGTATTCCCGTGGTGGGGCCAAGGCATTCATTGTAGTAGGTATAGTTGCCAAGGCTAAGGTTCTGGAGCAGATAATCCTTTAGGATATCGTAGGTCAGCTTTTGATCCAGGGATAGGCTGCTATAATCAAAGGAGAGCAGGCGGCTGAGATAATTTTCTGAAGTGGACAGGTCCTGGTTCATATGGCTGACACTATATTCCCCGAGAGTGGTATCCGTATCGGTAATTCCATACTTTTCAGGCGCTGCCAGGGAATAGTTTAAGGAAAGGGAATCGGACTTAACCTCCTGGACGAAAATCTCGTTCAGATAATTATCAAAAAGAGTTTGGGTCTTTGATGGTGCCGCTACTTGGCTGCAGCCGGCCAAAGAGACAATCAGGACAAGGCTACAGAGGATAGAGGTCAGGACGGTAATGCGTTTTTTCATAACAGCCTCCAGTATAGATGCAGTGTTTATTTTTTGTTATTTCATGTTTATTCGCAAAGGCAGACAGTAAGAAGCAGTTTATGAATATTTCAATGCAGGAGGGACATTTTTATGGATTTAGGGGCATGTCTGCATGGTCCGGTTCCAAATCAGCATGAAAAGGTTAAGTATTTTATTAAAATATCCGAAATACATCCTGCAAGGAGCTGTTCCAGTATAGTTGGGAAAAGGATGTCTGTTACATATACTGGTACAACGTTCACGAAATAACCGGTGTGTTGTGTCATTCACCTTTAGGCAGTGCTGTTAGTCTAATTAGGAATAAGACACATTTGGCACAGTCATTGAGTAAACGTTGTATTGGGTTACTATTTACGATAGATTGCAGATAAAGGCGGGTATGGGATGGATTATAATGTCTTTGTTGGAACA
>JARKQP010000736.1 GCA_029974875.1 Mobilitalea sp. | reverse complement strand
TATGACAGGGCCTGCAAAACCGACCACTTCTCCGTCCTTCGCCGCAATTACTACCGGGATATGCTCCCTGGTAGAATTAAGGATTTCCGTCTCCCATAGGGGATTCTCCAGCTGGGACAACATCCCGGCTACGTTACTGTGGCGTTTTTCATCAAAGAGGGTAACCTCATAATTGGAACGGGCCGCCTTTTCCTCCTTCCCCCGGATGGCTTCCGGAATATGAAATCCCCCCAGGTTAAGATACATTGCATTCTCCGTGGCACGCTCCACATAGCCAAAGCCCAATAATTCCCTGTACAGCCGGCTGTCTTTAAAAACCCCAGGCGCATTGTTATGCTCATGCTGCTGCGTATTCTTAATATACCAGGGGAGCATCATCGGATTAAAAAATAATACCTCCGATTGTGTCTTTCCTGCCTTCATGAAAGTCTCTTCCATTGCACTTAATAACAATTGGTAATTCTCCGTGCTTTCATATGGCTCTTTTATAATCACGCAGGTAATGTACCCGCTGGTATGGCCCAGGGGAAGGGAATCTCCCATGCAGCCGCAGGCAAATCCGATAAGCTCCCCCTCCTCCCGCATAAGAAAGGCCTGTTCCGGATTAAAGTAAGGATTCCGGGCAAAAATCTCTGAGAATGATGTCCCGTCCAGTTCTTTGTATCCTATTATAGTTGCAGCTTCATTCCATAAGCTGATAATATCTTTCGCGTCCTTTTCCTGATATGTTTCTATCATAATAACCTCCATTTGCCGCTATAGCAGGCGGCATGCCTATCCAATACATGAATTAGTTTACCAATTCATGTTGAGCTAGGGTGTGTCTGAAAACTGCTTGTGCCGGGTTGGATGCTCCGGTTTGTGGTAGGCAAGGAGCGATTTGAGGGGCGTAGTGGTGTCTACGTTCCTCAAATCGCGACGCGGCATACCGCAAACCGGGGCGTTCAGAACGGTACAATGAGTTTTCAGACACACCCTAAGCACGCTCTGTGCTTGTTGCTCCTCCGGCTCCTTCTCCTTCCCTTTGGCATAAGGATATTTTACCCATAATGACCGGCCTGTCTGCCCCGGTAACATAGGGAATATTATTACATCTGCCCGCCATGGTACAGTCTGCCAGCATGGCAAAGGCCACTGCCTCCTTGGCATCACTGTTAAAGCCCATATCCTCCTGCCGTAATACCTGGACGCCCAGGGGTTCCAGCCTTTGGCGGATCATTGAGACCAGAGTGGCATTATAGCTTCCTCCGCCTCCAAGGATCAGTTCCTTTGCGGGATGCTCCGGCAAGATAAATCTGCGGTAGGAGGCTTCAATACTCCATGCCGTAAAATCTGTTGCCGTTGCGACTGCATCCTCAAAAGAAATAAACTCTGCCATTATCTTCCCATACAGCCGGTCAATAAAGGCATCACCAAATAATTCCCTGCCCGTTGACTTCGGCGGCTTCTTATCGAAATAGTCATTGTCGCACAGCCAGGCCAGTAAGCCATGGTCCACCCGTCCCTTTGCCGCAATGGCACCGCCATAATCCAGCTCTTTGCTATGATTCGTAAACCGGGATACTAACCCGTCCATGATCATATTACCTGGTCCCGTATCAAAGGCATATACATCCCCGGCAGCACATCCAGCGGGCAATACCGTAA
>JARKQP010000713.1 GCA_029974875.1 Mobilitalea sp. | reverse complement strand
AATGATTCAGGAAATACAATTCCTGTCATCGAACATGGCAGCCGGCCAAACTGCAGATTTATCAAGCATACCGTCCGGAACAGCCAGAATGGCTATCGCTGTGATCGGTGTGCTGCCAATCGCCATACTCTATCCATTTATCCAGAAGAATTTTGTAAAAGCTATCACGATTGGGGCAGTAAAAGGTTAGTTATGGGGCGAAGGCAGGAGTGAAGGAGATGACCAACGGGCCTGTAGCCTCAACGAGGAGATAGCTGTCACATTAAGAAATTAGTGTGGCAGCTGTTTTACTATTTTTTGGTGAGGTACGCATCCTGGCACGAAGTGCCATATCATGTGGTTTTTACATGATATAATGTCGTAGACATTATATCATGGCGCCGAAGTAAAGCGGAGTAAGCATTCTGGCACGAAATGCCATATCATGTGGTTTTATATGATATAATGAAGCATAGATAGGAATTATTAATAGTAGAATGGAGGGCAACAAGGGTGAATAAGGATATTGGAAGCTATGTTGAAGAAAATATTGGGGATGTGGTCCAATTAATCAAGGAACTATGCAATATTCCCGCACCGAGCCATAAGGAAGAAAGAAGAGCTGAGTTTTGTAAGAAATGGCTGGAGGAACGGGGAGCGGAGGGAATATTTATTGATGAGGCATGTAATGTTATCTATCCATACCAAGTGGAGCAGGGGCGCCCGTTAGCTCTTTTTATGGCGCACACGGATACGGTTTTTCCAGATCTGGAGCCTATGGGGATTGAAGAAAGGGACGGAAAATTATTTTCGCCCGGGGTAGGGGATGACACCGCTAATGTTGCAATGCTTTTAATGATGGCGAGCTATCTGGCCAAATATAAGCCACAGATGAAGCATGGAATTGTGCTTGCCGCGAATTCCTGTGAAGAGGGATTGGGAAACCTAAAGGGGGCGCGGGCATTGGTGGAGCGTTACAAGGATCAGCTGGTACAGGTGGTTTCCTTTGACGGATATATCGATGAAATATGCAATTGTGCAGTTGGATCCATAAGATACCGTATAGAAATAAAAACAGAGGGTGGACATTCCTACTTTGATTTTGGGAAAAAGAACGCGATAGAAGCAATGGCAAGAATGATCACACGTTTATATGAATACCAGATTCCACAGGATCTAAGCAATACTACCTATAATATTGGCACCATTCAGGGAGGGACCTCTGTAAATACAATAGCCCAGCAGGCGGAAATGCTATATGAGTTCCGCTCGGATGACAGGGAGAGCATGCTA
>JARKQP010000711.1 GCA_029974875.1 Mobilitalea sp. | reverse complement strand
AGAGAGGATCGGCCTGATTGGGAAAAATGGCTGCGGAAAATCCACATTAATGAAAATCCTGATGGGGATGGAGGAATATCAAAGCGGAGAGGTCAGTCTCCGCAAGGAGAATAAGCTCGGGTATATTAATCAGATTCCGGTCTATGGGAGCTCCACTACTACGCTGGAGGTGCTGGGGATGGCCTTCGAACCCGTTCACCGCCTCCGCGGGGAGCTGGAGGAGCTTGAGAGGAAAATGGGAGAATTGGAGGGAGGGCAGCTGCAGAGGGTAATGAACCAGTATGCCAGGCTTCTCGAAAAATATGAGCATATGGATGGGTATGACATAGAGACGCGAATTGATAAGATTACGGAGGGCTTACAAATTGATGAAGCTATGAAGGAGCTGCCCTTCGACCAGCTTAGTGGAGGGGAAAAAACCCGTGTGATCCTAGGGAAAATACTTTTGGAGGAACCGGACATTTTACTGCTGGATGAACCGACAAACCATCTCGACCTGGTGACGATTGAATGGCTGGAAGGATTTCTTAAGGAGTATAAGGGAGCAGCGCTGATTATTTCCCATGACCGGTATTTTGTCCATAAGCTGGAAGAGGTAATCGGGGAGCTGGAGGCGGAAGAGAAAGCACTGGGGGAATTGATGGAGCAATATAATACGGATGGAGTGAAGCTGCATGAACTACATGACAGGCAGAGCCTTGTGAAATCAAAGCTGGAAGAGGCTTATACGGAATGGGAGGAAATACAGCTCTAATTAAGAAGATAAAATGAGCATCCAAGAAAACTGGATTTACCCAGCTATGAGTTGACATCGGAATTTTATTTGCGAATTTGGCTTTAATGATTATAATAAATATAAGTAAGGTCAAAAAACATTTCGAACCGGGAGGATTCTATATGAGAATGGGGAAGATAATCAAAATAGCAGGCATCGTAGTTGCTTTTATTCTAATTATCATTATAGGTTATGTTGCATATGTATTCCTAACCTATCAAAGAATTGAAGATGATCAGCAATTGGCTATTGAGACCAGGGGAGAGGTTAATAAACAGGATATAGCACTTGATACCGAATACTCTGTTTTAACCTACAATATCGGATTCGGAGCGTATTCTTCAGACTACAGCTTCTTTATGGACGGGGGAAAGTACTCCAGAGCCTATAATAAACAAGCTGTACTTGATAATGTCAACGGCAGTATTGGAGTAATAAAGCAGCAGGAC
>JARKQP010000706.1 GCA_029974875.1 Mobilitalea sp. | reverse complement strand
GCGTAACTGCCTGTCCAGGATTGGCGGTTTTACGGAGATCCCCATGGAGCCCATCTGCGGCATGGAGGAGCCCTATTACTACCGCAATAAATCCCAATATCCGGTGTGGAGGAATAAGGATGGCAGTATAGCAATCGGTTTTTATGCCGGACGCACACATTCTATTATTGATACGAGGCACTGCTATATCGGAGCAAGGGTGAATGAAGATATCCTTGCCTTTCTGCGTTCGTTTATTGAGAAAAAGCAGATAGAGCCATATGAGGAAGAAGGACATAGAGGGTTATTACGGCATATCTTAATCCGTATGGGCTTTAGCGGCGGTGAGATTATGGTTTGCCTTGTAATAAATGGGACAAAAATCCCGTATCAAGCTGAACTGGTCGATGGATTGCGTAAGATACCTGGAATGAAGAGCATTTGCCTGAATGTTAATAAAGAGAAAACGAATGTTATACTTGGAAATAAAATAATTCCGCTCTGGGGTGAACCATATATTACAGACCTCATTGGGGACATTAAATATCATATTTCACCATTGTCCTTTTATCAGGTGAACCCGGTTCAGACTAAGAAGTTATACGATCTTGCTCTGGAGTATGCCGGTTTAAGCGGTGATGAGGTGGTTTGGGATCTCTATTGCGGAATCGGAACCATATCCCTGTTTCTTGCACAGAAGGCAAAGCAGGTATATGGCGTAGAGATTATTCCAGAAGCCATTGAGGATGCGAGGAAGAATGCACAGTTAAACGGTATCAAAAATGCTGAATTCTTTGTGGGAGCTGCCGAGGAGATTCTTCCAAAAAAATATAAGGAAGAGAATATTAAGGCGGATGTTATCGTTGTGGATCCTCCAAGGAAGGGCTGTGACCAGAATCTGCTGGATACTATTCTAGCCATGAAACCGGACAGGGTGGTGTATGTGTCCTGTGACCCGGCAACTTTGGCAAGGGATCTTAAGGTTCTTTGTGAAAGGGATTATGAAATGGTAAGGGTTAAGGCGGTAGATCAATTCTGCCACTCAACGCATGTGGAGTCGGTGATTCTACTACATCGGAAAGATATCTAAGGATCCATGATTTTAGGCACTTTGAGAGGTTTTTAGATTTCACAAAGTGACCGGAAAGAGATGTGAAAAGCAATTTCTAGTGTAAACGTGTCAGTGATTTTCGATATGGTGTCCGGGAATACATCAAAATAGGGTTAATATTTTACTATTTTTCATTATTCAACTTA
>JARKQP010000691.1 GCA_029974875.1 Mobilitalea sp. | reverse complement strand
GTCGCTCCCGAAAATGTAAGCTGCGGTGTGGCATGAACCGTTTTCAAGTAATCGTTATCACTGGGTTCTATCCATACGGTCTGCCATATACCCGGAGATTGGCTGAACCACCATATCTGCTTCCCAATATTTATGGAGTTCTTATTGTAAGGAAATTGCACCTTTATGGTAAGAGTATGAGTTGAACCCGGAGCAAGCTGTCCGAGATTGAAATCCATCTGCCCATACTGCTCAACTCCAATGCCGACATAGTTCCCATCCAGCCATATCTTTGTCACAGCCGTAGAAGCTCCAATTTTTAAAACTACATTTTTACCGCTTGGAAAATTTGACGGAACAGTAAAGGTTTTCTTATACCAGCCATGCTCACCGGTAATTTTATAGTTTACAAAATAAGGATTTGCAATATGAAGCGTTCTGCCGTCTATAAGGGAGGATTCTCCGAAGGCTTCCAGAGACGACCAGGAAAAAGGCACTTTTATAGCCTTTGTATAGGTATGATTGGCATACCATCCCTGAGTTTCTCCTACATTATCCTTATCGAAGTCAAAGCTCCATGTTCCGTTCAGGTTATACCACATATCGGACCTTTCAAAATCAGGCCTGTTATATTCACTTCTCATAATATTTGACTGGGTTTCCTGCTGCAATACAAAGTTAAGTGCGTTAGCGGTACCCTGTACCACAGTAATATTTTTGGAGTTAAAAAGATATCCCTCAACAGCGGCTATTATCTCAAAGCTCCCCCTGGGTGCATTGTTGATGGTATAATTGCCATTGGCATCAGCAGTTACAAAGTAATGTTCCTGTCCTGCAATATGCACACTTGCCCCTGCGATACCGGCTGACGACTGATTTGTCACTCTGCCGCTTATAGTTCCTGTAGGAGCATCTCCATCTACATTTATATATCCGAAGTCTGCCGTCTTATATACGCTCGGTCCGTCAAAGCCCAGTGCAAGGCTTTGAAGATACACTCTTGCATCGGTGGTCATACCGGCATAGGTCTGAGTGGTAAGCAGAACATCATTACAATAGAAACTGTATGAATTGTTCGTTCTGGTTATCTTTAGAGTCAAAGGCAGATTATATGCCGTTGAGGATTTATAAAGCGTAATCCACGGAGGAGTTCCCCCACCCACATCATTTCCGCCTACGGGCCCCAAGGAAGGAACCCTTGCTTCCAGGTATCCGTTTACATAATAAAGTCCCACGTAATTATCCCAGCAGCCGTCACCTGCATAAAAGCCGACACCGCCGCCATACTGGC
>JARKQP010000677.1 GCA_029974875.1 Mobilitalea sp. | reverse complement strand
CCCTATGCGATTGACCGGCTACGGCATTTGGCAAGTACCATAAAATAAAAGATTTAACTACATAATTTTGTTATCGAAAGGAGCTGTATATGAAAAGACCAAATATTTTATTGGTTTTACCGGACCAGCATAGAGGTGACTGGCTGGAATACCCACAGGAGATACTGGATCAGCTAGGGCAATCAGACCTAAAATTAGAAACTCCGAACTTGAAAAAAATCATGGAGAACGGAACGGCGTTTTTAACAGCTTATTCACCATGCCCTACCTGTGCGCCTGCGAGGGCATCCTTAGCCAGCGGCATGCGGTACAGAAGCTGCAGGGTCTTAGACAATAATATTAACTATGATCCTACCCTCCCTACCTTTTATCAAATATTACGTGATGGAGGGTATCAGGTAGGAAGTGTAGGAAAGCTGGATTTAAATAAGGCGGATCATGTCTGGTCTAACCAGAAGCAGTGGGAGGATACTCTGAAGCGGCTGGGCTTTACCCATGTAATTGACAGTGAAGGAAAAGGGGATGGCGTCACCAGCTACTTTTTTGAACATCAGCCGGGACCCTATTTAGAAGCACTGCAGAAGGCAGGATTAGCAGAGGTTCATTGTGAAGACATTATCGGAAGGGGAAATAAGGATCACCCTACCAAGCTGCCAGAGGAATATTATGGAGACAACTGGGTGGCTGAGAACGGTATTCGGATGCTGGAGGATTTTCAAAAGGATCAGCCCTGGTTCCTGCAGGTGAACTTCCCAGGTCCCCACAATCCTTGGGATGTTACGGAAGAGATGAAGAAGGGGTACCAGGATAGGGTTTACCCGGAGCCAGCTGGAACGCCGGTAAAACCCTTGCCAAAAAATATGAATGGAGTTATGCAGAATTATGCAGCGATGATTCATAATATAGATACCCAGATTGGCCGTTTCCTTGAGATCATCAAAGAGAGGGGCGAGCTTGAGAAAACAATTATCGAATATTCTGAGGATCATGGGGAAATGATGGGTGATTTCTGACGTTTTCATAAATGCAGGCCGGAACAGGGCTCCGTACGTATTCCAATG
>JARKQP010000665.1 GCA_029974875.1 Mobilitalea sp. | reverse complement strand
AATTAAATTATAAAAGCGATTAGGAGGAAAGTTATGAAACGTTTTTTAAGTTTAGTTCTGACAGTGGTTATGGTTTTATCCCTGACAGCCTGCGGTAACAGTAAGTCTGCTACGACACAGGATGACAAGGGAAATGCCCCTTCGGGAGTAACAGAAGCTGCGCCGGATGCCGGCCAGGAGGGAGAAACCCAGGGGGACACAGCTCCAGATAACGCCATTGATTTTAATGAGGAGCCTTATACACTTGTAGTATGCTATCCGGTATTAAGTGAGGCACAGCCTGATCTGCCCATGATCCAGGATGCTATTAATGAAATTACCTTGCGGGAAATCAATGCAAAGGTACAATTTGAAGCAGTCGGCTTATTTAGCATGGCAAATGTCTATGCACTGAAAGCCTCCAGCCAGGAAAAGGTGGATCTGATGATGCTGATGCCTGGCAACAGGTATTTACCTAATTTCGTAACCAGCAACATGATCCAGCCCATTGATGAGGTTCTTGACCAGTGGGGTCCGGATATTAAGGAAGTGCTTGGCGATTCATTGAAAACAGGCAGCTTTAAGGGGAATCAGTATGGTATTGTACAGAACAAGGATTTCTATGCGAACGGATATGGCTTCAACCTGTCTATAGCTTTATGTGAGAAATATAATATAGATAGTGACAGTATTAAGACCCTGGAGGATCTGGAAGCCGCATTCGAAATCATCCACAAAAACGAGCCGGATGTCATAGTGGTTGCGCCGGAACAAAGCGGTGGAACGATTGCAGCAGTCTTGATAGGTAAAAATGATACATTGGGAACTACCGTCGGAGCGCTTGAGGTGGGAAGTGATGGTTCCTTAAAGGTAGTAGCTGATGCGGAACGTGAGGCTTATAAAAACGCTATGAAGAAGGTCCGTGAATGGTATGAGAAGGGATATATTTCACGTGACGTTACTACAGCCCAGGAATCAGGCAGCCAGATGTTAGGTGCGGGCAAGGTATTTGCGACAGCAGCACCTTCTCTGGGAGCTGCTATGGGCGGAGTAATGGGCGGTTTACAGTACCGCTCTGTAATGCTGGATGACAACATTATCTGTACCACCGGTGACAGCCAGATGCAGATGTGGACGATTCCCATTTCCTGTGAACGTCCTGATAAGGCTATCCAATTTTTGAATCTGGCATTTAAGAATGAAGAGATTGGAGATTTATTCCGCTATGGAATCAAGGATAATCACTATAAGGTTTTAGAGGATGGCTCTGCAGAGCTGGTAAATACGGCAGGCTGGCAAAACAACTGGTATACCCTCGGGGATTATAACAAAATGTATGTCCGTTCTGATGCGGTTGCTTCTTCCGGGGTAAGCCATGATGAATTTATTAAGCTAGTAGATGAGTGGAATAAAAATGTTAAATTTTCACCGGCCTATGGCTTCACCTTTGACCCGCAAAACGTGCGTACGGATGTAGCCGCCTGCGATACGGTTAATGACGAGTATCAAAAAGCCATCGGTAATGGTGCAGTTGATCCGGAAAAGGAATTGCCAAAATACCAGCAAAAACTGCGGGATGCAGGAATGCAGGCAATCCTTGATGAGGTGCAGAAGCAGCTGGATGAATGGGTAGCCACCCAGAAATAAGTAGACTGATAGGATTTTAACTGTTTGAGGAGGTATACCACTTTGCAGAACGAGGTAGAAAAGGATGTCGGAAGGCTTCCGCTAAAAGGACATAAGGGCAAGAAAATTATATGGAAAAAATATCTTCCATTATACATCATGGCGCTTCCAGCCCTGATTTACATATTCATTAACAACTATCTGCCGCTATTTGGCATGCAGTTGGCGTTCCGCGAGCTGGATTACAGTAAGGGAGTGTTTAACGGGGCTTTCGTCGGCTTGGATAACTTTAAGTTTTTATTTGCAACCAAGGATGCCTGGATCATGACACGTAATACCATATTATACAATCTGTTGTTCATCCTGGTTGATACAGTTGTGGGTCTTTCCTTTGCAATCCTGTTCAATGAAATACGCAGCAAGCTGGCGTCCCGGTTCTACCAGTCAGCGACCCTGATACCATATTTTATTTCCATGGTAGTGGTAAGCTATCTGGGCTTTGCCTTCCTTAGCTCTGAAAATGGTTTTATTAACAATACCGTGCTTAAGCTGTTCGGGGCGGAGGCGGTATCCTGGTATTCCGAACCCAAGTACTGGCCCTTTATCCTGCTGTTCGTACATATATGGAAGGGTATTGGGTATAGCCTGCTGATGTATACAGCCCGTCTCATTACTATAAATGACGAGTATTATGAGGCAGCAACGCTGGATGGAGCCTCAAAGTGGCAAAAGGTATGGAGTATTACAATTCCCATGTTAAAGCCTGCTATTATTATGATGCTGATTTTATCCATAGGAAGGATGTTCTATTCAGACTTTGGTTTGTTCTACCAGCTTCCAATGGGAAATGGCAGCCTGTATAGCATTACAACTACCATCGATACCTATTCCTTCCGGGCCTTAATGAAGCTGGGTGATGTGACCATGTCTTCCGCAACAGGAGTATACCAGTCAGTGGTCGGATTTATTCTTCTGGTAGGTGCCAATGTGCTTGTGCGGAGGGTAAGTAAAGAGGATGCATTATTTTAAGATAAGGAGGTAAAACATGAGGACAGCAAGCGACAAACGTTGGGCGGCATGTGGACATGTGCTGATGGCCGTTCTATCAATTTTAGCTTTGGCTCCATTTATATTGCTGATCATTGCCTCCTTTACAGAGGAGAAGGCAGCCTTGCATAACGGATATTCCTTTCTGCCGGAGGCTTGGTCATTGGAGGCTTACGCATATATTTTAACCCAGTGGGGGGTAATCGGACGCAGTTACCTGGTTACTATTTTTATCACTGTTGTGGGGACACTGGCGGGCATCGTCATGTCGGCCATGATTGGATATACACTCAGTAAGAGGGATTTACCGGGACGGAGGATCATATTATTCTTTGTTACCTTCTCCCTGCTGTTTAACGGAGGCCTGACGGCTACCTATATTATATACACACAATTATTCCATATTAAGAATACAATTTTTGGACTTTTAATTCCAAATCTCTTGCTGAACGGATATAGCATCATGATGCTGCGCAATTATTTTGAGTTTACAATTCCGCAGGCTCTGATTGAGGCAGCGCATATTGATGGTGCTACGGAAGTAACCATATTCAGGAGGGTTATCGTTCCACTGTCAATGCCTATGCTGGCCACGGTGAGCCTGACCAGCGCATTAAGATACTGGAATGACTGGATGAATGGTGTTTACTATTTATCTGCCAACAGCCGCCTCCAGAGTATCCAGACGATTTTGAACAGCATGAATGAGAACATAAAGTTCCTGCAGCAAAATAATATGGGGACGACGGTGGATGCCTCCAGTATCCCCTCGGTCACGGTGCGTATGGCTATTGCTGTGGTAGGTATTGCTCCTATCCTGTGCCTTTATCCAATTTTCCAGAAATGGTTTGTAAGGGGTATTGCGGTTGGAGCGGTCAAAGAGTAATTCCACGGAGATATCCCAAGAAAATGCAGAAGCCAAACAGCTTCTGCATTTTCTGCTGGTTTTATTTAGGTATTAAAAGAAGCAATACGATAGGACTTTGGAATTTTATAGAGAAGGAGAACACTTTATGAAAGCAATTAATCTTAAAACAGAGCAGCTGGTAAACCCAATAGGAATCGGCTGCACAAAACCATGTGTATCCTGGATTTGCCAGGGGGGAATAACCCAGACAGCTTATGAAATTGAAGCGGTGTCCAATAATAAAATTATATGGAACAGCGGCAAAGTACCTACAAGCAAGATGAATGCAGCCTTTGGAGTAGATTTGGGATCAAAGCAGCAGGTATCTTGGAGAGTCCGCCTCTGGGATGAGAATGATAACCCGGGTGACTGGAGTGAAACAGCTACATTTGAGATGGGAATCCTGGATCAGGCGCAATTTGTTGCGGATTGGATTAATCCGGAGCTGTCCTGTAATCCCGAAGAGTATCAGCCGGCAAGCTATTTAAGGACATCCTTTGAGGCACCGGTTGGGAAGCAGGCGAGGCTGTATATCACCTGTCATGGCTTATACGAGGCATACTTAAATGGACAGCGAGTGGGGAATTTTGTCCTTGCACCTGGATCCTATACCTATGATAAGCAATTGGCGTATCAGACCTATGATGTAACTGGCATGGTAAAGGAGGGTACCAATGAGGTCCAGGTTATTTTAGGGGATGGATGGTACCGCAGCTGCTCTGGAGTAGACGGTGACCGGAATTTATATGGGGAAGATATTTCATTGTTTTTCCAGCTGGAGGTGGATGGCACGCCGGTATGTATTTCCGACGGGAATTGGCAGGCTACGCAGGAAGGCCCAATACGGGAAAATGACATGCAGCAGGGTGAGGTTTACGATGCTGGCATGGAGGAAATGGAAGGATGGCACGGGGTAAAGCTGGAAGAATTCGGAACTGAGAATTTGGTGTGCTCTAATTCTGTTCCTGTCGTGGAGAGGGAACGCTTTGAAGGTAAAGTGATAACTACGCCAAATGGAGAAACCGTTATTGATTACAGCCAGAACCTGGCCGGCTATGTGGAATTTGTTGTGCATGCCCATGCCGGGGACCGGATCGTAATGACCCATGGGGAATCCTTGGATGAGAACGGTAATTTCACGGCGGAAAACTTCCAAGACCGGGAACGGCATAAAAAGGGTGGAACGGAGCAAAGGGTTGTCTTCATCTGCAAAGAAGGAGTGAACCATTATAAATCCAAGTTTACAATTTGGGGCTTCCGTTATGCAAGGGTAGAAGCTGACATTGATTTATCAGGGGCAAAATTTACTGCCATTGCGGTATATTCGGACATGGAGCAAACAGGCCGGTTTGAGTGCTCTAATGAGGACGTTAACCGGCTGGTACGCAATAGTATCTGGAGCATGAAGTCCAATTTCTGTGATGTGCCTACGGATTGTCCCACCAGGGAACGGGCTGCATGGACAGGGGATATGGGCGTCTTTATTGACACAGGGATTTTTCTGGCAGGTTGCTATCCTGTGGTCCGTAAGTGGTTAGCCGAATGCCGCCTAAATCAATATAGCGACGGCAGGCTTGCCAATATTTCCCCCAAAAATAAGATACCCTCCTACATATCAGAGATGTTGGCTGGCTCTGTAGGTTGGGGGGACGCCAGCATTATTGTGCCCTATGTACTATACAAACGCTATGATGACATACGCATCCTGGAAGAAAATTACGGGATGATGCAAGGCTGGTATAGTTTTTTGGAAAGCCGCGCAAAAAATAAGAATACTGTAAGTGTTATTGAAAAAGAAAATCCCTATGCAATGTATACAATAGAGACCGGTGTCGACTACGGTGAATGGTGTGAACCGGACGTATCTGGGATGGATGCAATGAGGAGTCCGCAGTATAAGGTGTCGACAGCATATCTTGCCCATTCTGGCAGGATGCTTGCAGAAATTGCAGAGATCCTTGGCAGGGATAAGGATGCGGAGCACTACAGGGAAGTGGCCGAGAATGCTGCGGAGGCCTTCCATGTGGTTGCGACAGAGGACGGGAAAATAAAATCTGACCGCCAGGCGGAATATGTCCGTGCCATTTCATTCGGGCTGCTCAGTGAAGAAGAGGCAAGGGCTGCGGCTGCTGATTTAAACCAAAAGGTTATAGATAACGGTTACCATCTGAATACTGGCTTCCTGTCCACACCGTCCCTGTGTGATGTGCTGGCCAGGTACGGTTATCTGGAAACGGCATATAAATTGCTGCTGCAGGATACTATGCCCAGCTGGCTCTATGAGGTGAAGAAAGGTGCAACAACGATCTGGGAAACATGGGATGGCATCAATGAAAAGGGTGAAGTAAAAGCGTCCCTGAATCACTATTCTTATGGGGCGATTTGCGGCTGGTTGTTTGCAGGCGTATGTGGTATTAAGCTGGAGAACGGTAAAGTAACCATCGCTCCACATCCACAAAAGGCACTGAACCATGCAAAGGCGGTTTACAGGTCTCCGGTAGGTGAGATTGTAAGCGGATGGAAATATGAAGCTGGAAAGGTTTATTATGAGATTACGATTCCTGCCAATGTGAAGGCGGAAGTGATTTTGCTGGATGGAAGACATGAGATATTGTCAGCCGGCACATATCATTTATAGGAGCTTAGATGATAAGGATATTCTATTGCTGTCACTAAACCCTATTAAAACCAACGGGCGTGGTGATTTAACAATTACCTAATTAATTGCTAAATAAGGAGGAGATCTATATGCAGATGTATGATAGTGATTTAGGAAGGATTGAAGTCAGAACCTTGGTATTGCCTGATTTTGTCAAGCAGGCATCCGCCACCTATACCTTTTCAGGAAAGGTGCTGGTAGATTATCATCGGGAGGATGATCCTAAGGATAAGGATTATATCCATATCGCCGTGATGAATGATGACGGTACAGATTTCAGGGATATCTTTAAAGGTATTATTCAGATACCTCCAAGGGCGAATGGTATCCGGTTTATGCCATATAAGGATAATACGAAGGTATTGCTCGGCGATTATGTATTGGAATGCCCGCCGGACATCGACCATTGTAAGAAAAGTGAGCTGGTACCGGTGGAATATCCTTGGAACATCAAAGAGGATGGGCGGGTGTTTAAACACTGGTCGGAAATAATCATTGCACCGGACAATGAGCATATATGCTGGACGCTTCTTCACATGAACGGGGGTGCGGCGGTATTATACGGTAATCTCGTGCGGGAGGAACATCGGTATATCATAGAGAACACGCAGATGATTCATTCAATGGAGCGGTTTAAGAAGGATCCGGATAGGGAAGGGTTTCTGATTCCACAGACAAGCCGGGGCGGCGAGGTAAAGCAGTTCATACATGGTGGTACCGCTATTTCTTCGGTTGGAGCAAAGGATTCAACCTTGACTGATTCAGTTATCCAGAGCCTGACTTCAGAAGAAACCATTCAAATTACTAAAACACCCGGTTATGATGAAACAACAATATTGTCACCGGATGAAAAATTGGGAATTGTCATGAGTACACGGTTCTCCCCCAGGACAAATTTTGCTATTCTTGGTCTGATGCCCCGTCCCCACAGCCATCTTGCAGCACAGGGGATGATAAGGGTTGCTTATTTTTATGGAGTTACTGCTGTGCGTAATTACCGAAAGGGTAATGTCGGGCCGGTTCTGATTGATATTAATAAATCCATGAAGGAACAGGGGTATTTAGGGGTGCAGCTCAGTGATGCCGATGAGCAGTGGGTATACTATTCCCCCATGTCCTGGCATCCCTCCGGCAAAAAAGCAATGTGGCCGGAAGGACTGCGGGGGACAGCAGAAAAGCGTATCCGGATAGTAGAATTGTTTGACTACAAGCCACAGGCTCCGGTTCCCGCGTATCGGTCCCCTGACAGCATTCCTTATGGTGAAACAAACCAGGAAAAGCTGCATCTGAGTCCCGGCCAGAACATTGAAGGAAAAATTGCGGGAAAGCATTCAGGATATATTATGCTTAAGAAAACCAACGGTTCTGTCCGGTCAGAATATGTGGAAATGAGTGATGATGGCCTGTCCTTTTATAATGGGTATGAGGCCTCGTGGCAGACTGCTTCTGGGGAAAGTGTATATGAAGCCGATGTGGCTATGAGCGGTGAGCAAACAGGAGAGATGAAGCTTCGAATGACGTTTTCAGCCGCATCATTTGACGGAGGATTATTGCCTGAGCTATTGCTGGACACCGCAGAGGATGGAAAGCCGAAAAGCTATGGCTACGCAAAATATAATGGGATACAATTGAATATAGAGGATCTGGTAGATTAGTATAGTATATAGAGACAAGGTTCTATGGGGGTTATGGAATATTTAAGCTGGCTCTTAACAAGCTGGAACAGTATGCCGCGGCGGCCAACCTTTCCGGTTCCTTGGATATGGCGGCCTCTTTTGTAAAGCACTTTTAAAAAATGGTATGTCAGGAAGGCTAAGAATTAAAGCTTCCTGATATGCCATTTTTATTTTGCAATGAGATATCAAGTCCTAGGTTTTGTCCATATGATATGCGTGAAATCCACATGCGGATTTGTTGTTATTTCATTGCTTACAAGCTATAATAGGAGCAAATTTGAGGAGGAGATGCTATGGACAGACTTAAATTTATTCATATGAAAACAGAATACTTTACAGATCCTATTGGGATAGATGTATTAAATCCGGTATTAAGCTGGAATGTTTCAACAGATGAAAAATCCTGGGAGCAGGAGGCCTATCAGATCCTGGTGGCAGATTCTGGAGATCCTACGGAGGGAGCAGCTTTGGTTTGGGACAGCGGAAAAGTCATAGGACATGAAATGAAGGCATTTTACCAGGGAGATGAGTTGCGTTCAAATACCAGATATTTCTGGAAAGTCCGGGTATGGAAGGCAGGAGAAAAAGATCCAAGTGAATACAGCCGGACAGGAACCTGGCAGATGGGGCTCCTACAGGATGGGCAATGGCGGGGAAAATGGCTTGGCGTCCTAGGAGATGTCATATCAAATCCAATCTACCGGCGCAGCTTTTCCCACACAAAAGCGATAAAGCAGGCTTTTGCCTATATATCCGGCCTGGGACACCATGAGTTGTATATTGATGGGAAAAAGGTCAGCGGCCACGTACTGGAACCGGGATGGACGGATTATAAGAAGACCTGCTTTTATTGTACCTATGATATAACGGAGATGCTTCAAAAAGCCGACATACTCCAGAAAGTGAACATGCTTCAAAAAACGGACATACTCCAGAAAACGGAGATGCCCCAAAATGACTATCATCATGTATTCGGAGTTATGCTGGGGGATGGCATGTATCATGTGGAGGCCGGTCAGGAAGGCAGATATGTCTATTATCCCCGTTCCTATGGAAGAATGAAATTTATATTCCAAGCTGAAATAGAATACGAAGACGGTACAAGG
>JARKQP010000615.1 GCA_029974875.1 Mobilitalea sp. | reverse complement strand
ACCTATTATGCAATCTACGGTTATAATAAGGTTCAATATAGCCCGGAGGATCCTAATCCGGATGAGCTTCTATGCAGCGCTCTTTTCAAAAAGGGCACCACAAAGGGAACCTATCAGCGTCCCGGTGATAAGAGCAGGAAGCTGGTATCGGTCAGCCTAAAGGGAACCGGACAGGTATACCAGTGTAATCCCTGGAGCGGGGAACTGTTCCCCATTGATTTTACAGAAAATAACAACGGCCGCTGTGAAGGCCAGCTATCCATAGAAGAGGATGAAATGGTAATTCTGGCAATGGCCCATGGGACAAAAGAAGGGAATCCGCACAGTGCAAGGAAAGAGGTCGAAGGACACATCAAGGTCTGCTTTGATCAATTGGTGCTGGAGGAGTTTATACCGGATACGGCAGATGAGAAATCCTTTTTAAGGAGTGGGTTTGCAGATGAGAAAAAGACGATACCTCTTCAGGGCTTACTTCCATGGAAGGATATTGATCCTGCTTTAGAGACATTTGCAGGGAAGGGCACTTACTATGGAACCATAGAGGTGGAGCAAAAGCAAACGGACCGCAGGTATCTACTCTGTTTAGGTGAGGTATCCGATACGTTCCAGGTATATATCAATGATAAAAAGGCTGCATTTGCTGACCAGGTATTAAAGGAAGTGGATATTACAAAGGAGCTTCAGGAAGGTGGGAATCGCATCAGGGTAGCGGTTGTATCCAATCTTTATAACCGTATGCTAAGTGCTCCCCAGGATCCCAGAATTCCCTTTAAGATCCCATACATTCCGAAGAGCTATGGAATTTGGGAGTCAGAAGGAAAGCGGTGCATGGTTAAAGTGATTAAGTAAAACCTGCGCAGCGCAATGGGAACAGTGTATGGCCATCCGGTGGCCGGAGCCTTTGTTTGTGAATTAAAGCCGGACATGCTTACTACCATAGGTGAGGCGAAGCACATCATGCCATATCAAAAAACAGTATTCGTAGAAATATCGATTGTCAAGAGGTTTAGATAGGATTATAATATAGCATCC
>JARKQP010000591.1 GCA_029974875.1 Mobilitalea sp. | reverse complement strand
TTTAGGTAATAGTACATAGCAAAGGTCAGATAGGATTTTCCGCAGCCAAAATCCAATATTGTCAATTCCCTTCCTTTTTCAAGATAGGGGAGAATATCCTCTATATATTCTAAAAAGCGGTTGATCTGCCTGAATTTATCTGTTTTTGCCTTAACAATCTGACCCTCCTTCGTCATAACTCCAAGGTCGACCAAAAACGGCAATGGGGTATCTTCCTGCAAAATATAATTTTTCTTCTTGTTATGTAATAACCAATCCTCACTTAGGGGAGGATTTCCCTCACTTAGGGGAGGATTTTCCTCACTTGGGGAAAGATTTTTCTCATTTGGGAAAGGATTTTTCTCACTTTGGGGGGAGCTCTCCTTTTTATTACGGATAGTAACCTTGCCCTTTTTGCTGATCAAAAGAGTTGTTTTCCCCTCTTTTGTACTTATTTCTGCCTGGTGGAAAAGCCCCTCAAACCAATCCTCTAATTTAAGCAGCAGCTCTTCCTTCCGGTAATTTGAGTGGTATATTTTAACTCCGATATATTCGGAGGCTTGAAAGCATAAGGCTCCCTTAAGTAATAACGGGCGTACTTTTATTTTTGAAATTCTCTCCCTGTCCGTGGAATTACTTATAATGATACCAATTAATTCTTTATTTAATACCTCTTCAAACAATTTATAAATTGCATTATCCATTTTTTTGTCCATTCTATCCTTCAACATAATGTTATATGAATCCATTACTGATGTTTTCCTAATTATAAGGGCAGTACACCAAGGTCTGTTTCAACATAAGTTATCGGAAGTTGTCTTTTAACTTCCGATAAAAAGCGCTGCCTTTGCGCCGTGCAAAGTGTACCCTTAGGGGATACACCGACTATAGGAATACGTACTATGTTCCTACAGTATATTTTAATGTCTTTTGTTCTATAGTACAACCTAATTATTATACATTTTATCTCAATATCAATAATTCTTCAAGGAATTGCGTGATTCCTTTTTCACATTCTATCCTTCCTGCATATATTGGTATAAAAAAGCTTAGGAGCGCTAATATGTCATATACAAGTGGCAGATATTATGGCAACCGAAGACCGTATCAGGTGCCAGATAATAATGTAAACTCACAGATGATGGGCCCTCCAAATAATACCTCAAGTGGAACACCTGGAAGTACAACCCCTGGTACGACCAATGCAACCCCTGGTCTGCCAAGAAGAAATGGACAGACACCCCCTGCAAACAGAACTACCCCAAGTACAGGTATGACACCTGAAAGAACTCCTGCAACACCTGGCACAGGAACCCCGGGCACAGGCGCAGGCACTCCAGGCACAGGTACTACACCTGCCCGTTCTAATGGCATGGGTACCAGAATCGGCAGCGGCACAATTCCGGCCACTCCCTCCACTCCGGGCTCCGACATGGGTACTACTCCTTCCCGCCCCGGTAACAGTATGGGTACTGGTACGGGTAACAGCACAGCTCCAGCCACTCCCTCTACTCCGGGTTCCGACCTGGGTACTATGCCTTCCCTTCCCGGTAATGGTATGGGTACCGGCATGATTCCGACCACTCCTTCCACCCCCAGCTCCGATATGGGTACAGTCCCGTTCCGTTCCGGTGCTGGTATGGATACTACTAACTCTACTGGTTCCCGCATGGGCAATGGTACAACTCCAAATATTCCGGCCACCCCTGGCTTTGACATGGGTACTGCCCCTTCCCGCCCCGGCACTGGCATCGGTACTGGTGTTACTCCCACAACTCCTCCTACTCCGGGCATCGGTACTGGTGTTACTCCTTCACGCCCCGGCACAGGTATGGGCGCTAATCCTTACCGCTCCGGCACAGGCAATGGCAATGGTATCGGCACGGGGGTAACTCCCACAACTCCTCCTACTCCGGGCATCGGCACTGGCGCTACTCCTTCACGCCCCGCTCCAGGTATGGGTACTGGCGCTATTACAACTCCGGCAAACCCTCCTGCTGCTCCCGGCACATCCGCTGCGCCTGGCCAGGAAATGAACAGAATGCCCTATCTATACGGAACAGCTCCCGACATGCCAACTCCCTCCAGCGATAACGGATATGTAATCTATACTCCTCCATATACCCTTGCACCCGGAATGCCGCCAAACAATATTCCCTACCCGGAAACGTCTTCTTATGTGGCTCCCGGTATGCCAGGGTGGCAGGACAATACAATCGCCCCTCCTCCTGATGTGAGAACTTATCAGGACTTTGCTACTTATCAGATATTCTCAAACTCGTACTTACCAAATAATCCCTATGGCGTTCCAATGGGCGTTCCTTTATATCCGCTCTACGGATATGATAACAGCGCAGATCTGGATAAAGACCTTGACTATATGAAGGAGCTCTATCCAAATACAGCAAAGGTAATCCTGAAAGAAATCTCCAAGGAATGCGACTCCATGGACTATGACGGTAGCTGCATATATGATGAATATCCTGATAGGGTGACCCTGGAAAAGATTGTTGACCGCATCTATGATAAGGTTAAGGATATGGAACAGGAAGAACCTAAGGTAGAGGCCAACAGCTTATATTTTTATCCTCCAAGAAGAAGACGGGATAATTTACGCGACCTTGTAACTCTGGTTCTGTTGAGTGAAATGTTCAACCGCAGAAGACGCTATAGGAGCCGGAAACGCTGGTACTAAGACATGTCCGGCAAGCTTAAGCTATATGCATATCATCAAGGAAAGCATACCCTCCGGATGCATTATGCCCGGAGGGTACATTATGCTAAAGGATCCCGTGTACCCGGAGGGTACATTATGCCTAAAAGATCCCGTGTACCCGGAGGGTACATTATGCCTAAAGGATCCCGTGTACCCGGAGGGCGCACTATGCCTAAAGAACCCAGTGTACCTGGAGGCACACTGGGAATACCGCCTTACCAGCCCTCATTCAATACCGGAGTAGCCAGTACAATTTTGGTTCTATCATTTACTGCATTGTAAGTAATGACAACCTGTATGTTAATCTTATTTCCCATTGATGAGATATATTCTTTTATCATCCCTGTATATCCATAAACGGTATATAAGTCTCCTTCGTCATATTCAATCGCAGCATCTCCCTGTAATTCGGCAATCAGATCCGCCGCCAATTTCTTCTTTTCTTCCGGGGATAATTCACCTTCCCGGCTGCCCTCATATTTTAATATTACCTGTTCATCTTTAACGTTCAAGGTACCTAATACTTCTTCAACTATTTTCTTATATTGGTCGATATTTTGGATGCTGTTTGATAAGCTCAGCCGGATGGTGATATAATTCTTATTCGTATCCCCGTCCTTTATGCTGACAAGCTTAATCTGGGTAGATGCCTGCTTCGCCTGCTTATAAACCAGAAATTCACTCCGTTCCTCATCCGACCAGCTGGTATAATCATTATCCACCTTCAGTCCGATTGCATCCGCTACCGTGCCAATAACGGCCTTTTTCTCTTCCTCCGTCATTTCACCCTTTTTGTACTCTCCGATCATTTCCAGTGTACTTTCCATATGATCCGTAGCAGATTTAATAAAGGCTTCCGTAATCTGGATTTCTTCATGGAACATCCGGTTCACCCCTATCTGTGTCAGGACTGCTGCCCATAGCACCAAAGCTACATACAGGGTGAGCTTCATCCTTCCGGTTGAAAATATATTTCGAAACCAATGCATTCTTTTATACCATTTACTATTATCCACTATACCAACCTCCAAAAGGTAAATGTCTGTAAATTCACCTAATATTTTTTCCAAAGATTGATATTTTATTCATTTTCATACAAATTGTATTGTACCATGGCCCATATTCATGGTATAATGTCGGCAACCATTATTCCGCGCTGACTAACAGGAGTGCGCATCCTGGCACGAAGTGCCATACCATGGTGCCCTTGCCATGGTATAGTTAAAAACAATACATTTAAAGGAGCTAAATCCAATGAATACAACCACCCTATACCGGCGGCGCTTTATTCCCGATGAATTAATTGAGTTAAAGGACGATGTCATATTAGCCATGGAAAAGGATCTGGTCATTACGAAATGGGTTACCCTGCATCCGCGCAAGGATATTGCCAGGGGTATCTCCGCCTTCTATTTAGACAAGGGCATCAAGGTGAGCAAAATCTTTGATAAAAATGACCAGCTTGTATACTGGTACTGCGATATTATACAGGCAAAGATCTCAGAAGAAAATAATACCGTCATTATGGAAGACCTTTTAGTGGATGTCATCCTGTATAACGACGGTAGTATGCGTATTATGGATTTAGATGAGCTTGCAGACGCATTGGAGCAGCAGCTGATTACACAGCAGGAGGCTGTCTATGCCCTGCGCACCCTGCATTCTTTATTAGAAATCATATCCGGCGGCCGTTTCCATCTGCTGCAGGAGCCCGTTAACCAGGCTGAAATGCTTTAGTTTTCCTCCAGCATCTGGATTCTTTTTATATGTCTCTCATCATTAGAAAAGTCCGTGTCCAGGAAGGTTTCCACAATCTTCAGGGCATGACCCGCCCCAATTACCCTGGCACCCATCGCCAGGACATTGGCATTATTATGCAGCCTGGTTGCTTCTGCACTGAAGCAATCATGGCAGAGTGCGGCACGGATTCCCTTCATCTTATTTGCCGCAATTGAAATACCGATTCCGGTACCGCAGATCAGGATTCCTTTCTCGCATTCCTTATTCTGGATTGCCCTTCCCACGGCCTTTGCGTAGTCTGGATAATTGCTTGACGTTACATCCCCGCAGCCAAAATCCTTATACGGGATGCCTCTGGAATCCAGATACTCCATAATTGCCTTTTTCAAGGCATATCCGGTATGGTCATTACCAAGTGCTATCATATATCCCTACCTCCAATTCTTATGTCCATGCCCATGTTACATATCTTCATTTAATTTGTAAACCGTCTTCTTCACAAGACGCCCCAAATCAATATAACATTCCTCATAATCCATCAGTGTACCGCCGTAAGGATCTACGACATCACCGATTTCTCCCGCAAATTCCTTTATGGTATATACATCCTTAACTTCCGGATAAAGCTCCTGTACTTTCTTTTTTTGGTTTGCAGTCATAGTAAGGATAAGAATATCTTCTCCCAAGTCAGATGCCCTTAACCCTTTCGCCATATGGTTATCCAGCTCCAGGTCATGTTTTTTTAAAACAATTTCTGCTTTAGGGTTCAACGGTTCTGCAAAAAGCACTACCAGACCCCTGGAGCATACCTTCATATCGCTGACCTTTTCCAGGTTTTTGTATATTGCCTCCGCCATTGGGCTTCTGCAGGTGTTTCCGGTACAAACGAATATAAGCTTCTGATATTTTTTCATAGCTATGTCCATGCCCTTTACTACACAAATTGCCATAAAAGTGCTGGCATGAACCCGGGCCTCCCTTCGTTTATTATTTGTTTTTCTTTCACCCTTACCTCAAATTACAAGAATCCCCCACCATATATACCAGTATTATAGCTTTACAACACGGTATCCGGCCGCCTTTAACAACCGGTTCATAATTGCCTGTCCTAAACTGTTATCAGCAAAGCTTTCTGTATAAATATATTCAGTATGCAGCTCATCAAATTCCCTGAGAACGGCATATAACCCGGCTGCAATGGAAGCTTCATCCTTCCTTGAGCCAATTGTTTTCACTGTTCCATAGTGGTATAAAGCCTCCGTTTCCTCCGTTGCAATAACTCCCACACGGTTTTTGTTATCCAGCTTCTCTTTTGCTTTCCGGTTAATAGCATCAACCACCTTATGGATATCGCCCTCGTAAATTGTCAGCTTACCCTCAGGCGCATAATGGCGGTATTTCATGCCCGGGGCTTTCGGAACCAGCTCTAAGCCCGGTGCAGGCTGCAACACTGCGGGGTCATACTCAATTTGGCCTATTACATTCTTAAGCATTGCTTCTGTAATACAGCCGGGTCTTAATATCATGGGCGTCCCGCCGGACAGGTCCACAATCGTGGATTCCAGCCCAAGGGTCGCATGGCCTCCGTCAATAATCATATCCACCTTACCAACCATATCATCAATTACATGCTGGGCTAAAGTTGGGCTCGGTTTTCCGCTTAGGTTGGCACTGGGAGCTGCAACAAATACCCCTGATGCTTCAATCAGTCCCCTTGCTATCTTGTTAGCCGGCAAACGGATTGCCACCGTATCAAGTCCCCCTGTAGTCTGGTAGGGAACCAGCTCCTTTTTCTTCAGGATCATGGTCAGCGGTCCCGGCCAAAACACCTCAGCCAGCTCATAGGCCTCCCGGGGTATCTCCTTTGCCAGGCTTTCCATATCCTGCGTCTTCGCTATATGGATGATGAGCGGATTATCCGAAGGCCTTCCCTTTGCCTGATATATTTGGGCTGCTGCTGTTTCATCCAGCGCATTGGCGCCCAGACCATACACCGTCTCCGTTGGAAATGCTACTAAGCCGCCATTTCTTAAAACTTGTGCTGCCTCATGAAAGCAGCCCTCTGTCAGGTTCTCTATCTCTAATTTTATTATTTTTGTATCCATAACCGTACTCCCTGCAGCAAAGCAGCTCATACTTTGCCTTGCGCTTTTTCAATTACGAGCGACTATCATTATAACACCATCATACCATAAAAGCAAATTTAGCTTTTACAACCAAGTATTTCCTGTCCCGTTATAGCCTGTGGGACATCCGCTTCCTTACATCCTATCGGTTACTTTAGGATCACTGTTTAGCTTCTTCTCCCAGATGGTTTGCTTCTATGTACTCCAGCAAGGACTGGCAGATTCCCTCAGCCATTTTATTCTGGTATTCCTCCTTTAAAAGAAGCTCTGCTTCCTCCGGATTTGACAGGTAGCCGCATTCTACAATAACCAGGGGACAGATAGTTTTTGTTATCATATAATAATTATCATTAGCCTTTGCTTTACGGTGGTTGCCGTCTCCGATGGTTTCTTTAATCTTACCCTGCATGTGCTCTGCCAGCTTCCGCCCCTGCTCCGATTTCGCATAATAAAATACCTGGGCTCCCTTAACATAGCCTTCACTGAAGCTGTTCTGGTGAATGCTGACTGCTAAGCTGGCACCGCTGGAATTAATGATCGAAACACGGTTATTCAAATCGGCTCTTTTCTTATTGGAATCACCCTCTGAATATAATCCCACATCCTCTTCCCTGGTCATAATGACGGTGATTCCTTCCTGCTCCAGCATTTCCTTCAGTATACGGGAAATACTTAGGTTAATATCCTTCTCCAAGCAATTATTGACCCCGACTTTTCCGGGATCCCTCCCGCCGTGTCCGGGGTCAATTACAATGGTAACGTTCTTATCTTCAGGTTCTTCTTCCCAGAAGGAGAAATGCCTCATGGTCCTGATGGCACGCTCTGAGGTTAGGATACTGGCACAAAGGATAAGAAACAGGAAAATGATGCTGAAATATTTTTTCATGGTCCATGCACCTGACTTCCAAATTCCTTATATTCTATGAAGGAATAGTATGTCCTATTCTACTGCCAGTCAGCGCATGCTGTTGTAATGCTGATTCTATTGTAAAGGTTGCCTGTCCACCCATATTTATGTCCATGCCATTTAACCCACAAAATGCCATGAAGGTGCCGGCATGGACCCGGGCCTTCCTTCGTTTATTATTTGTTTTTCTTTCACCCTTATGTCCATGCCGTTTAGCCCACAAAATGCCATGAAAGTGCCGGCATGAACCCGGGCCTTCCTTCGTTTATTATTTGTTTTTCTTTCACCCTTATTGGTTCAGGTACCTCAGGATGACATTCCACACACTGGAGGTCTCCAGCCCTAATTTCCACTGCGCAACACCGGCCACATTGGCATCGTAGATGACCTTCATCTTTTCCTCGATGGATTTGTCCTCCTCCTGCCACATCTTATAGGTTCCATCCTCCTTCGTATATTCAACGTAATAACAGCCGCTCACATCATCCCATTTTGCTTTTACCCCGCTATTTTCTATCAGGGCTGCTGCCGGTGACATTGCGTAGGTTTCGGAAGACAGGCTGCCATCCGCACCTTCCTTCCACAGCCTTGTATAGAAGGGAATTGCGATAATGACCTTTTCCTTCGGAACCTCCTTTAGGATGTTTTCTACCGCATCCTTTACAAAGCCGATGGACGATACAGGCCCTGCCTGCTCCGAATTACCGTGGTGCTCATCATAGGCCATGGTAATAAGATAATCCACTATCTTCCCCTGCTCTTCCCTGTCATAATACTGCGTATAAGGAGAGGGGACATAATTATCCACGGACAATACAATACCGTTATTCCTGCATTTTACGGACAGCTCACGCAGGAACTGGATATAGTCCACACCCGCATCCGAAGGGATCTTTTCAAAGTCTATGTTGATTCCGTTTAATTTATAGGCCAGGGCTTTTTCAATCAGCGCATTGGAAAGCGTATCCCTGCGGGAGGTATAGGTAAGGAGCTGCTTCATATTGACCTCCTCATTAAAGTCACTGACCAGCGCCCACACTTCCAGCCCCAGGGTATTTGCACGGCTGACATACCGCTCGGAAGCCAGGGAAGAGATTGTTCCCGATACGTCCTCAATGCTAAACCAGGTGGGGGATACAACATTCACGCCCTTCGTACTGCCAATCAGCTCCTCCAGCTTACCATTCGCATCCTGGTTAAATACCTGATGAAATACGAGATTTATTTTTTTCGACCTGGACTGGGCCGCATATTCCGGCTCCCGGTAAGAGCTTTCCAGGGTCTTATAGTCGGCCTCCTTCGTTGCCTTCTTTTTCACATAGCCCTTAATACCATCCACTGTCATGACCTTAACAAAGCCCTTCTCCGGCGCTTCCTCCGTGTCCACGTATACCAGGCTGGTACCTGCCGGCAGCTCCAATAAAATAGGGCTTTTGATATTTGGCTCATAGCGCAGCTGTGTTGCCTTGGACACCTCCGTATACAGATAATCCCCCCAGCGGTAATTAATCACTACCCTGTTAGGGTCTTTATAATATTGGAAGGTGAGGTCAGAATATTGCTGTACAAAATCCAGGGACACATATACCTTGTCCACAAAAACCTCCGCAATCGGATAGTCATATTCCCGCTCCGTCCCAATGGTGCTCTTTGTTACGGTGTAGGTACTTCTTGACGCATCCGCCCTGATGATTTCATCAGGTGTTGTATAGGTAAGGATATTCTCATTATAATCCCAATAAAACCGATGGTTAAACTCCTGTACCACTGTGTCATAATCTACGTATATCCTGCCATTGATCAGCAGGCCTTTTTTCGAATAAATTTGATCCTGGAGGATTAATACAACCTCTTTATCCTTTGCCTGGTAATACTCTGAAAGGGGCATCACCTCATCACTGGGTGTCAGCTTTTTAACTATCACTGCTATGATAATGATGGCGATTAGCGTAAGTGCAGATGCAATACCGATAACAGCCAGTCTCATTCTTCTATCCATAATTATCCTCCGTTTTGTCAGGTATCATTACTCTTCCCCATTATAGCATCATTTTAACATCCAGTCATTATGAAATTCGACTTTTTAAGCTGAAATTTACAATGAAATGACTGGAAGCCTTAAATAACTGCACCGCAATCCGCGTGGAGCCTTTTCCGTTCATACACAGGGAGAAAATATATTTGACAATCGGTGCCCGTCCGGAATGATTTTTCGCTTGGAATGATTTCGCTCCTGGAATGATTTTGTGCTTGGACGCTTATAGGATTGGGTCAGACGGTGAGAGAAAAGCGAAATGACTGTATGGATGATAGCCCTGCATAACAAAATTCGACAGCAGGAAGAGGTAGCCTTGTTCCATAATAACCGTTTGGTTCCGGGCGAGCTCCGCCTCCACCTCATCCATATGTCCACGTGCGGACAAAATGGCTATCCGGGTCATCTGTGTACTGAAGCACAGTTCAGGCATCGCTTTTTGCGGCAGGATAGCCATCGCCTGCTCACAGCACCGCTCTCAAAAATCTAAAAACTATGACAAAAAGGTTGCCAAGCCGTCCAAGACCAAGGGTTCACCTCACCATTGGTGAAAACCTCCTTGCTGCGGCTGACAACCTCTTTTTAATTACCCAATATCATCCCTTATTGTAAAACATTAATTAAAGGAACTTGTTCTTCTGATCAATATTTCATGATTCTTCAATGATTCTTTCCCCATGGAATCCAAATAGTACCTGCCATCATAATAATTGCCTGTTATGATACAGATGCAATAGCTTTATGTAATCCTATCATGATTCGTCTACAGGCCCAAAAGTATAGAGGGGCTTTTTAAGTCCTGTCCGCAAAATTATAGAAAAGCTATTGCATTATCCTGTACCAGTATTTTAATGGCCGGACATTAAAGCTGATCCTTCGGAAAATCACAATTTAGGGATATACGGATCTGGCATAGACAAGTGCTCCATTTTTTGTGAAGATACTGTTTTCATACTAACGGACATTTGGCCGCAAGGCCGCTCGATGTCGGATGTGGAATGATTTTCATTTCACACTAACCCCGGATAAGAAGGCCATTTGTGATATGTTATACTTATCCTTGATCCCAGACGATGCCATATGCCAGGCATATCCCCTATAGCTTGAGTATGTTTCGAAAGAACCTGTTTGAAGAGTTTGATGGGAGAACCGGGTCGATTGCCGTTGGTACGGCCCAGACCCTCCTTTGGAGGATGTGTCCGACCCTAGCCGCCGTTTTATCATTACTACGGGAAATAAAATAGAGCCAGGCTTCATTGCCCCTAAGCTGCGCCGTTTCTTTGGCAAACTGCACTAGCTTTGGAGTATCCCATTCCGAAGCTCCGCCGACCACGATTTTTATTCCGCAGCGCAGAAACTCTTCCCTGTTTGCCGTAAAATCCGTGCCGAAATCAAACACCAGGCTTTCATACGATTCTCCGTAGATATGGGGTATCTGGGGCGGGATTACTGCCTTGTGGCAGGTAATATTGCGGAAGGAAAAGGTTCCCTGTCCCTTCTCCTGCCATTCATAAGCCCTTTCTATCAACTCCAGGTCATGATGCTGATTGCATTCTAAGAATGCTGTTTTAAATCCCGCCTCCTCACCGAGATAAAAGGAAAGCATCAGCCCTGTATGGGTCACCCCGGCTCCGCGATGGGTACCGACCAAGCCAACAGTGACCCTTCCTTTGACGTTATTGTCCCCTTTCAGCTTTTGTAACAGCATGGGTTTCCTCAGCAGATCACCTCCGTCCACTCTTTATGAGATCATATATCCTGGTGTACCAGGGCAGCCTCCGGCCCACCGGAAGTATTTCCCGGAAAAGCTCAAGCTCCTGCTCTGCCTTAACCGGTGCAAAGGGATCCGGTTCATAGGGGATGCGGTAGCTGTCCCTACAGTCCATGCTTTGCATCGCCTGCCTGAACCGCTTTCCATCCGTAAAGTTAAAAAGGTAAAAAATCTCTTTATATTCTGTTACCAGCTTTAATACATTTTCCGAATGGTCCAGCTCCCAGTCCTTTGTACCTAGGATTAAAAGCCTTTTGTCCGCTGACAGGTATTCCTCCAGGTTTTCCTTTGTGAGGCTGCCAAAATCCTGCACAATAACCGGATAATGTGGCAGCTCCGTAAGGGCTTCCTTCCGGTAGGCGTACATGGGGATTTTATTGATTATCCTTATCCCCGCTTCCACGGCTACCTTCCCGTAACGGTTTTTCAAGGCTATTACGCACCCGCTCTGGTTCATTTCCTGGTAAAGGCTGGATATATTCTTGCCGATATAATAATTACAGAGGCGCAAGGAAAAGTGGGTAACCCCGATTCTTGGCTGCGTCCCTGCCACAGCAATTTTTAATGCCCGGCAGCTTTCCTGTTCGAATTGGCTTTTCTTTCGCAGTGCTGATAATTGTACGGCCAGCTTGTCTACGGAGGCGTAGCGTCCGGCCGGATCAGATTTGAGACACCTGTTGATGATATGCTTTAATTGTCTGGAGCAGCTGCCGACCAGGTCAATATTAGGAACGGTGGAGCTGTCGCTCCTGATATAACACCCGGTAGCCATATAATACAATAGCATGCCGATTCCAAAGACGTCACACCGTTCGTCGGCCTTAGCCTTAAAATAAAGCTCCGGCGCCGCATATCCAACGGTAGCATAATATCCCGGAGGTTCTGCGGTATCCGTAGGG
>JARKQP010000582.1 GCA_029974875.1 Mobilitalea sp. | reverse complement strand
GCTTGTCCAGGCTGTATTCCTTCAGCCTCATCACGATATCGGACAATGCCTTGTTCCTTGCTGCCCCGTCCATCTCCCCACGGATCCTGGCAGAGAAAAGAGCCGCCACCTCAGACTGTTCTTCCTTGTTTTGAAAGCAGTTTATAATTTTTGCCGGGATTACTGTGTGTTCCTTCTCATATTGGTCAAATACCAGGGCTGCCACCTCATGGTAAATGCCCTCCGTAAAATCCTCCGGTCCAATAAAGCCTTTGATCTTGCTAAAGACACCAGGGTCTTCGATCAGCCAGGTGAGCATAAGCTTTTGGGATTTTACGATTCCGTCCTCCGGAGCTTTCTTTCCCCTGGTGCTCTCACTCTTTACCTCTTTTGGCTCACCCAGTCCGAGCATGGCCTGGTTGCCCAGCTTATTTACAAGCCTCCGCAGCTGCTCCACATCAATCTGATAGGTTCCCGCAACTGCATCAATATAAAAATTGCGCTCCAGCTCCTCCCCAAAGGTAATAAGCTTCCTGGCGGTTTCATGGAAGAACTTTGTCTTCTGCTCAGGATCCGACATCTCATATTCCGTCTGCAGGATATCGATCTCAAAGAAAAAGCTGTTCTTTGCCCCATCAATCCGCTTCTGATATTCCTCCGCTCCTAAGGCCTTGATAAATTCATCCGGATCCTTATAGGGCTTCATATTGATTACCTTAACGGTTAACCCTGCTTCCTTCAATATTGGTATTGCCCTCAGCGCCGCCTGTGTTCCGGCACCGTCACTATCAAAGGTAAGTACAACCTCATGGGTATAGCGTTTAATTAGATTTGCGTGGAAAACCGTAAAGGCTGTTCCCAGAGCCGCAACCGCATTGGTGAATCCGGCCTGGTGCAGGGCAATTACGTCCATATAGCCTTCACATATTAATAAATACTGCTTCCTGGATGCCCTCGCAAAATTAAGGGCGTACAGATTCCTGCTCTTATCAAATAACAGGGTTTCCGGGGAATTTAAGTATTTCGGTTGGGCATCCCCCATCACGCGGCCCCCAAAGCCAATGACACGGTGGTTTACATCCATAATCGGGAACATGACACGGTTCCAAAACTTATCCATGCCGCCCCTTTGCTCATCAATGGTTACAAGCCCGGATTGCTTTAAAAGGTCATCCTCATGTCCCAGCCCCTTTAGGTATTTATATAAATCGTCACTATAGGGATTTGAAAAGCCCAGCCCAAACTGCTTTACCGTATCCTCAGACAGCCCCCGCCGAAGTAAATATTCATGGGCTGCCTTACCTCTCGCAGACACTAACTGATAATAGAAATATTTTGCCGCCTGCTTATTTATCTCTAACAGCCTTCCCCGCAGATCAGACTGCCTTTTGGCCTCTTCGGAAAGCTCCTGCTCCGGAAGCTTTATTCCCGCACGTTCTGCCAGGAATTTTAAGGCCTCCAAAAAGGTGAAGCTCTCATATTCCATAATAAAGGTAAATACATTACCGCCTACGCCACATCCGAAGCAATGGTACATCTGCTTGGAACCGCTGACGGAAAAAGAAGGTGTCTTTTCATTGTGAAAGGGACACAAACCCATGTGGTTACTGCCTTTTTTCTGTAATCGTATGTAGGAGCCTATTACACTCACGATATCATTTCTGCTTCTTACTTCCTCAACCAGTTCATCCGGGTAAAACATGCTGCGCTCCTTCCATTGACACCAAATACCATTATAACGTAACACTTATATTTAGAGCACTCCCGAAAACTCCCCTGCATAAAAGAGTACTCAATAGACGCTCCAGGAAGAAGGAATCATAATTTGTTTAAACTTTGCAATAGCATAACGGTCCGTCATACCTGCAATATAGTCACATATAATTCTTTCCGGCGGTTCACCGACCTGATCCACCCTTAGGCCAAATTCCTCAGGCAGGTACTGTCCGTGCTTCTTATAATATAGAAATAACTCCTCCAGAAGCCGTTCCGCCTGTTCCTCCTGTCCCTTTGCTTTTTTATTCATATATACACTTTGGAACATGTATTTCCGTAACTGGAGCATCGCTACTTCAATTTCCGGGGACATGATAATATCATTTTTATCTTGGCTGTTAGAAACAATGTCATGAATAAGGATGTCCAGACGTTCTCCCAGATTATGCCCAAGAATGTCTGTATATTCCCTCGGGATATCCTCTTCCCGGATGATCTGCCCGCGGATTGCATCGTCAATATCATGGTTGATGTAGGCAATTTTATCACTGAGCCGGACAATCTTTCCTTCCAAAGTCGAGGGCTTCCCTTGTGTCTGATGGTTTTCAATCCCATCCCGGACCTCCCTTGACAAATTCAGTCCCTTTCCATGATTTTCGAGAAATTCCACCACACGGATGCTTTGCAAATGATGCTCAAAGCCCAGGGAACAGATGCGGTTAAGGGCTCGTTCGCCCGCATGTCCGAAGGGCGTATGCCCTAGATCATGCCCCAAAGCGATGGCTTCCGTCAGGTCTTCATTTAACAGGAGTGCCTTTGCAATGGTTCTGGCAATCTGCGCTACCTCAAGGGTATGGGTAAGCCTTGTACGGTAATGGTCTCCTTCCGGTGCCAAAAACACCTGTGTCTTATGCTTTAGCCTGCGAAATGCCTTTGAATGCAGGATCCTGTCCCTATCCCTCTGGTAAACCGGCCTGATATCACAGGGCGCTTCCTCCCTGTCCCTTCCCAGGGATTCATCAGAAAAAGCAGCAAAGGGGCTAAGAATCTCATGTTCTCTTTTCTCCAGCATTTCCCTGATGTTCATACTCTGTTCCATACTACTCTCCATTCCGCTGCCACATACAGCAGCACAAAACGAAAATGAATGTGGACCTCTACTACTAATATTCTACAAGGATTGCCCATTTCCTTTTTTTTATTAAGAAAAATATTAAGAAAAGCCCGTTCTTTCCTGCTTTTATCAATTTACACATTAAAAATGAACTCCCATAGGATGGTTTCCATTACCTTTTGTGCCAATTCAGCATTTCTAATTCAGCAAATGACTTTTAAAAAGCCAAAAGGGATTTGGTTCCATTCTACAGGAGCTCCTGATATTAATTTTCATCCAGCTCCCACATCCTATGAGGGAGTTTTCAGACACACCCTAAGCAGGCTGATAATTACTCTTAAGTCTTTTCTTCATTTCCGGTTACTTTGTACCGCATTTTCCTTTGGAGGCGCAGGAGGAACAGCCTCCGCAGCAGCCTTTGCCCTCCTTCAGGTTTTTGGTTTTTTTATAAATAACATATCCCGTGTAAGTAAGTATTATTACTCCTAAAATAATACCAGGCATAGCCATCTCTCCTTTCGATCATTGTCTAGGCACCTTATCTATTGTCTATATGCCAAAGAATCCATCAATAATCCAACTAAGGAAGGAACCGGCTTCCTATCTGGAAAACCAAAGTTGCAATCAAATAGGCCATTCCCAGCTGGAAGAGGATCGTAAATACCGTCCACTTTATGGACCGCATCTCTCTTTGGATTACACCAATTGTTGCCGCACAAGGGATGTATAGCAGGCTGAACACCATCAGGGAATATGCATTTAAGGCTCCGAAGCCATACTCAGCCAATGCCCCTGTTAAGCTTGACATTCCATCCGGCGAGGTTACATTTCCGATTTGGAACAATACACTAAAGCTGGATACCACCACTTCCTTCGCAGCAATTCCGGATATTAAAGCAACAACTACCTGCCACATGCCCAGTCCGGCGGGGGCCAGTACCGGAACCAGCTGCCGGCCGGCTATCGCACCAAAGCTTTGTGACATATCGCTGACCATGCCTGAGGGTCCAAAGTTCAGGACAAACCAGATAATTACGGAGGCCGCGAATATGGTTGTTCCCGCTTTTGTCAAATATTCCTTTACCTTTTCCCAGACGTAAATCATTATGGTTCTTCCATTTGGTGACTTATATTCCGGAAGCTCTATCAAAAGTGTATTCCCTATATCCTGGTCTTCTTTGCCACGCATGGCAAAAGCGACTGTGATAGCCACAACGATTCCGATCAAATACATGGAATAAGCGGCCAGCATTGCCATATCACCAAAAAACATCTGCGAAAACAGGACATAAATAGGTAATCTTGCGCTGCAGGACATAAAGGGTGTAACAAGTATGGTCTTTCGCCGGTCCCTCATGTTTTCCAGGGATCTGGAGGCCATAATTGCCGGTACGGTACAGCCAAAGCCAAGGAGCATGGGGATGAACGCCCGTCCTGACAGCCCAAGCTTACCCATAATTCCATCCATGACATAAGCTACACGCGCCATGTATCCGCTGTCCTCCAGGAATGCCAGCGCAAGGAACAGGATAAATATATTGGGCAGGAAGGTTAAAATCCCTCCCACACCTGCAACAATTCCGTCAACAATTAAGGAGGTTATAAAGTCCCCGGCATGAATCCCGGTCAGCAGCTGGAGTACGACAGCTGAAAAGCCCTCCAGGAACACTTCAAATCCTCCTTTGATAAAATCTCCGACCTGGAAAGTGAAAAAGAATACCAGCGCCATAATCCCAAGAAAGATCGGAAGTCCAAGATAACGGTTGGTAAGAATCCTGTCAATCCTATCGGTAGCATCGGCCTTGCTGTCCTTACCCACCACCACTTCTTCAACAATTTCTTCAATAAAATCATACTTTTGGTTAATTATCTCTTCCTCATAGCTATGGCGGATCAGCTTCTTCCAACCCATGCGAGGATCGGATAGGCTTCCTATCTGACGGTCGGATGGGTTTCCTATCTGACTCTTGGATGGACTTCCTGCCTGATAATCAGGCGGATTTTTTGCTGGAGTATCAGGCGGATTTTCCAACGGATATTTTTTAAGAATCGCTTCATCCATCTCCAACAGCTTTATTGCATGCCATCTGAGATTGTGGAGTCTGCCATACTTCTGAAACAGCTTTTCACTTATTTCATCAATCTTATCCTCAATGTCATCACTGTATACGACCGTCAGCTCACTATGGTGTTCATGCTGATGCTTATATCCGTTACCCTGGCCGGATTTTCCTTTTCTCTTTTCAAGCTTATCCTTCTGTTTGGTATGATGATGCTCCAGATTGCGGTCAAGCTGCCTATCCACATGGTGTGCCACTGTATGCATCAGGATGTCAAGGCCTGTCTTTTTACGTGCTGACACCGGTATTACGGGAATCCCAAGCATTTCCGGCAGCCTATGTAAGTCTATTTCCATCCCTCTTTCTTCCACGATATCCATCATGTTAAGAGCCAGTACTACCGGTTTTCCCAGCTCGATCAGCTGCAGGGTAAGGTATAGGTTTCTCTCCAGGCTGGAGGCATCAACAATATTTATGATTACGTCCACATTAGATTCCAGGATGAATTCCCTGGTCAATCTTTCTTCCATGGTATAGGAGGTCAGGCTATAAATTCCCGGCAGGTCCACCAGCTTGAATACATAGTCGTGGTATTTAAAGGCTCCCTCCTTTTTCTCCACCGTAACACCGGGCCAGTTGGCGACCTTAAGATTTGCGCCTGTATAGGCATTGAATAATGTTGTTTTTCCGCAGTTTGGATTGCCGACAAAGCCTACGTAAATTTCCTTTTTCATTCCTAATCCTCCTTAGTAGGAGGATTTTCCCCCTCGATCCGTATCGTCTCTGCAATCTTCCTGCCTAATGCCAGCCGGCTGCCCCTGACCATCACAACCACTGAGCCCTCGCGGTTGCGGTTCAATATCTTAATATCCGTGCCCCGCGTTAATCCTAAGGCCTCCAGCCTGCGCATAACCACCTGGTCAAGACTCAGGGAACTTACTGTATATATCTTTCCAAGCTTACCCTCAACTAATGTCATAATATCCTCCCTGTGCACACCTGCTGCCGATCATCTCTCGTAAATCTATTAGAAATTACACTTTACTTCTGACAAAAGGCGCTGCTTTTGCGCCGTGCATCCTAATAACAGGAACTCATTTTTGTTCCTGCTATTTCTTATAAGAAACTATGCTTGCTTCCTATAATAAATTATTAGAAGTTGTTTTACTTCTGATAAAAGGTGCTGTTTCTGCACCGTGCATCCTTATTACAGAAATATGAGTTTCATCCCTATAATATATTATATGCTTTTAATGATAATAATTATCATTAGCTATTACAATATCATAAATTATTATTTTTTGCAACCTTTTGCAGAAATATGGCACAGAAAAAGCCGAAGAAGCTCTACTAAGTAGCTATTCTTCGGCCTTTACATTTCTTCAAGCCCTTCCGCCCCAAACCAAGTTTAGTTTCTATCCGTTGCATCCCGGCTTTGTTTCTCCCTCAGCGAATATACACACCCGCAGTAATCCTGGCGGTACAGGTTGTATTCCCTAGATAATTCTATGGAACGCTTATAACCATTCTTCTTCTTAAAATCGGAAGGCAGGTAAGAAACCTTATATTCCTTTGCCAGCCTCTCCCCGATCTCATTCAGCTTTTCCGCATTTTTATGGGGACTGATGGACAGGGTGGTCGTATAATAATCAAAATCCATAGAAGCCGCCAAGCCGGCCGCCTCCTTAAGCCTCAGCTCATAGCATACAAAGCA
>JARKQP010000508.1 GCA_029974875.1 Mobilitalea sp. | reverse complement strand
AATCATATGCTCAGCCTTTTAACAGATGCGGTGGCATATCCGTCAAAAAAGCTTTATCAGCTTGAGCTTCTGTCGAAAGAAGAAAAAAATAAGCTGGTATGTGGATTTAATAAGACTGCAAGGGATTATCCGAAGGACAGGACCATCCAGGAGCTTTTTGAGGAACAGGCAGGGAGAACACCGGATAATATAGCTGTGGTGTATGGAGACAAACAGCTGACCTACAGGGAGCTTAATGAAAAATCAAATGAGCTGGCCTGCAGGCTGAGGAGTATGGGAGTCAGGCAGGACACCGTTGTAGGTATAATGGCGGAACGTTCTCTGGAGATGATTATGGGGATAATAGCAATTCTTAAGGCGGGTGGTGCATATCTGCCTATCAGCCCTGAATATTCAAGGGAAAGAATAAGCTATATGCTGGAAAACAGCAGGGCTGTATTATTGCTCTCAACGGAAGCCTATTGTATAAAGCCGGATTATGACGGAGGAATAATATACTTAGAAACGGTGAATGAAAAGGAAGGAGTAATTGAAAACCCTGAAAGAATAAATGATTCCGATAGCATGGCGTATGTTATGTATACTTCAGGCTCCACTGGTAAACCGAAGGGTGTGGCCATATGCAATAGATCGCTGGTGAACTTATGCTGCTGGTATAAGGAGGAATATCATATAACTGAAGCTTCAAAGGTTTTGCTCATGATCCCTTTTTGTTTTGATGCTTCGGTAAAGAACATAGTTACTCCCCTGATAGCAGGCGGGCAGCTGATATTGGCTCCGTCAGGCCATTTTGATGCAAAGGGAATCCTGAGGGTTATATCAAAAAATGATGTGACAATCATAAACTGTGTACCCAGTGCAATTTATCCTGTGATAGAAATGGCAGGGGAAAGCAGCAATTACAGGGAGCTTTCCAGTTTAAGGCATCTGCTGCTTGGCGGGGAGTCCATGGTCGTTTCAAGGATAAAGCCATGGTTTGACAGCAGTTACTGCAAATGCCTGCTGGGAAATTTATATGGTCCTACCGAATGTACCGATATAGCCTCCCATTACATACTGAAGAAGGAGGATATATGCGGATCGGGCGTAATACCCATAGGTAAACCTATATATAACAGCAAACTGTATGTCCTGGGGCGATGGAATGAGCTTCAGCCCATCGGGGTGACGGGTGAATTATGTATCTCGGGAGCAGGTGTTTCTAAAGGGTATATTTTTGAAAATGAGCTGACAAAGGAAAAGTTTATGCAGAATCCATTTGTGGAAGGTGAGAGGATATATAGGACGGGCGACTACGCCAGACGGCTGCCGGATGGAAGCATTGAGTTCCTAGGACGGATGGATGAGCAGATTAAGATAAGAGGCTTCAGGATAGAGCCTGGTGAAATACAGAAGAAGCTTTCATCACATGACAAAGTGATAGAGGCGATAGTGGTAGCAAGAGAGGGTAAAAATCATACTAAATATCTCTGTGCGTATTATACTTCATATGAAACAATCCCTCATAGAGAATTATACGTATTTTTGGCAAAGGAGCTTCCCGAATACATGATACCGGCATGCTTCATCAGACTGGACAGGCTGCCGCTGACCCACAATGGCAAGGTTGACAGGAAAGCATTACCGGAGCCTGATAGATCTGCAAAAGGTGGAGTTAGCTATGTACCGCCGTCAAATGATGCTGAAACAAAGCTGGCAAGGCTCTGGGAAGAAGTGCTTTGCACCGGAAAAGTCGGTGCCCGGGATAACTTTTTTGAGCTTGGCGGAGATTCTCTAAAAGCTGTTGATTTATCGTCTAAAGTGTATAGAGAATATGGAGTGGAATTGCCGGTAAGCATTATATTTAAAAATCCAAAACTGGAAGAGCTTGCAGGGTATATAGTAAGAAGCGATACAAAGCTTTTTACCCCTATAACTCCTGCGGGAATAAGTGAATACTATCCCGTTTCGGCAGCCCAAAAACGGATGTATATACTGAATGCGGCAAATAATGGTTCCGTTGGCTATAATATGCCCGGAGTAATACATATTGCGGGAGAAGTGGATTTTGAGCATTTAAAGCATGTGTTTGACCAGCTGATAAATAGGCATGAATCCTTCAGAACATCTTTTCATATCATACATGGAGAGATAAAACAAAAGATACATGATAAGGTTGATTTTGAAATTAAAAATATCACCGTTCAAGAATCGGAAGTGGAGTCTAGGATTAATAAATTCGTTTGCGCATTTGAACTAAATAGAGCCCCGCTTCTGAGAGCTAAATTGATCAGCATTTCCAAAGACAGGCATTTTCTGTTAATGGATATGCATCACATCATTTCAGATGGGGTGTCAACCAGCATCATTATAAAGGATATGGCTGAGCTGTATAAGGGGAACAGCTTGCCCGGGATAAAGCTTCAGTACAAGGATTTTGCCCTGTGGCAAAAAGAATTGGCCGGAACAGAGGCTATGAAATGCCAGGAA
>JARKQP010000498.1 GCA_029974875.1 Mobilitalea sp. | reverse complement strand
TGGCTGTGGTATCATCTGATTCGAAGCTGATAACAAAGATATCACTTTTGGTGTAAATAACAATGCATTGGTTAGTTGAAGCAGAAACACATAAATGATAGGTTCCCCATAGGTCATTAGACCAGATTCCGTATATGATATCTTTCTGTTCTTCGCCGGATATGCAGGTACCAAAGTCTGGTATGGGAACTAATTCCAATGCGGTTATTTCGTTATAATTGATAACGAAATAACCCTGTGCAGGGGTTGTGATGGTCAGTTGGGTATCACTCCAATTAAAATCAATAGAGTCCGATTTGCTTATACCGTTATACAAAGAAAACACAATTAGGATAAACAAAGTAATGATCAGGTTGCGGTACTTTCTTTTTCTTGCTGTTGTTGTTTCGCGCTTTATTGTATTTTCGATTGATGCTGATCCGTTCATGATACCTCATTTCATTATGGATATTATTATTTTGTAGGAAATCTGCGCTTCAATGTCATGTTGATTGAAATAAGTTCCGGATTAATAATGGATTCACAATATTCTAAAGGTCCTTTGTTGCAATAAGCGACACGGCACAATTTGATCAGCGGTTTTCCTACTTCTACCTCTAAAAAGCGTGCCTCTATAAAACTGGCACATAGCGCCTGTATTTTCTCCGTACCCTCAGTAAATTCAATACCGTATTCCTGGTATAAAAAACTGTATAAAGAAACGATGCTTCCGATCCGGTTTTCCATATCGGGAGCAATGTCCATACGAACATGATGTGTGACAAAGCTATAGGTAATTCCGTTTACGGATCTTAGCCACCGTATACGATATATTTTTGTGCCGAAGGGTACTTCAAGAGCCTCTGCTACAACTTCGGTAGCCGGGATAATATCTATGATGGCTTCAGAGCTGTTTTTTTCTTTTATATCTTTAATATTAAAACTAAAATCAATATTTGTAATATTTGTAACGCTTGAAAGGTAAATTTGCTGTTCTGGATACTTTATGGAAGTAACTACGGTTCCGAATCCGCGTCTGGAATCAATGAGCCCGTCATCATGTAACATCTTTAAAGCATTTCGAATTGTGGTTCTGCTTACTTTATATTTCTTCATTAGTTCACTTTCCGTAGGAAACAGTTCATTTCTCAAATACACACTATTAAAAATATCGTTTTTTAGCATCTCATAAATTTCTTTATATTTAGGAAATGTGTTAGCCATAGTATCCCTTCTTTCTGGCAGCATAATTAGCTGAAAATATAAATGATTTAAATATATCTTATATGTTATTCTTGAAAAAATCAATATTTAATTTAAAAAGTATCTAATTATAAGATACAATTTGGTTTGTGAAACATGAAATAAAAATAACGATATATGTGAAAATGCACAATTATATATGATTTACATTGTGAAAATTGATGTATTGACTAATAAAAAGGGGACGTGTTATATTTTAAATATAATATTTGAAGATGATAAAGTATCTTTTTTAAGATACATTTAAAATTAAAAAAAGATACTTTATAAAGAGCCAAATATGTATTATTAAAAAAGGAGAGAGGAACATGAAAAAGAAAAGATTAACAGCGCTATTACTTACTGCAGTAATGGCAGCATCAATGCTTACCGGATGTAAAAACGCATCCCCTACGGAAACAAAAGCGCCTGCCGGAGAAGCAACTACTTCCGCACAGCAAGGAACGGATGGGAATGGTCAGGCAAGTGCAGAGGCAGCTCTGTCGGATCATTTGACAGTGGGGTGCTCCATGGATCCGGAATCTTTTAATCCGTGGCTTATGGCGCATACTGCAAGGCAGAACATTTTTTACAATACGATTTATGAGCCTTTGGCACGCTTGAATGCGGAGGGAGAGAGAGAATATGTTCTTGCGAAAAGTGCAGAACCAAATGGAGACGGATGCTATAAAATTGTGCTATATGATAATGTTTACGATTCAAAAGGAAACCACATTACCGCATCTGATGTGATTTTTTCCTTTGATGCATGCATCAAGCAGGGAGCTCTTGCCTGGGGTGTAAAATATCTGGACCACTTTGAAAAGGTGGATGACTATACCTTACTGATGTATGTAAAAGATGAAAGCGCCGTAGCGTTAGACATGCTGTTGAAAACGGTTTTCATTGTTTCTGAAAAAGCATATACAGAAAGCCCGGATGGATTTGCAACCACACCGGTAGGAACCGGCCCATATGTATTAACTTCCTATACACCTGGTTCTGAGGCAGACATTACAGTACGTGACGATTATTGGCAGAAGGATGAAACCTTGATTACCACTGCAGCTACCCTTGGCAGTGTAAAAACAGTAACCTTTAAAATCATTACAAATCTGCAGCAGCTTGCATTGGCACTACAGATGGGTGATATTGATGTCTCTAACGAAATTACAACTGCCGATCTGGGAAATTTCCTGGATGAAGGGCGTAATGCACTAGATGGTTACAATGCGATTCAGGTTTTGGATCCTCTCGTTTTCTTTACGGCATTTAACTGCAGTAACAACAGTGTTTGCGCTGATGAAAATGTAAGAAAAGCTATCAGCTATGCCATTGATACGGAGGCTATTGTGGCAAATCTCTACGGTGCCGACGGTGCTGCGTGTACAACCAGCTCTTCCCCGTATTATGGCGATTATGATGAGTCATTGAATTCGGAGGTTGCATATGCCTACAATGTAGACAAGGCAAAAGCGTTATTGGCGGAAGCAGGATATCCTGACGGAGGCTTTACAATAAAGGGATGCTTTAGCACGGAAGGTGATTATGCCCAGGTCGCATCCATGATGCAGGCGTATCTGGCGGCAGTTGGCATTACCTTAGAGATTAATACCTATGAATCAGCATTATTTACGACTACAAAAATAAGTGACAAAGAATGGGATCTTTACCTTGATTGCACTATGGGTCTTAACACGCCGGGACGTCTTGGTATTCTTGACAGAAATGGATATACCAATGGCTCTAACGGTGTATTTGTTGCTGATGACCAGCTTCAGAGCCTTTATGAAGCCGCAAATGCGTCCAAAACCTACAGCAGGGAAACTGTTACGGAACTCTTAAAGTACATTGATTCTAAAGATTATGTATATCCGATGTACTATAAGTATAGATACATAATTACCACAGACCGGGTAACCAATATTGTGATTGACAGAAATAATGCTGTAATTCCAGGTGCATCTACGGTGGTAGATAAATAAAGATAAAACTTTGAAAGGTATTGTTTGGTGAAGCTTATTCTATCGCTTCACCAAACAATATGTAACGGGATGATTTAAAAAAACTGAGTAAAGGTGAATTAATATGGCCAAATACATCGTAAAACGTATCCTATGGTTGATACCTGTCATTCTCGGGGTAGCAGTTTTGATTTTTACAATCATGTACTTTGTGCCTGGGGATCCTGCAGCAATGATCCTGGGGTCAAGTGCAACGCAACAACAAATTGAAGAATTACGGGAAGCCATGGGATTGAATGATTTGTATATTGTACAGCTGGCAAGATTCCTGGGAGATACTTTCCTGAGGTTTGATTTAGGCAATTCCTATGTTAATAATGTTTCCGTAACTGCCGGATTATTGAGCAGATTTCCCAATACGGCAGTCATTGCAATTATTTCCTGCATTTTGCAGGTTATCATTGGGATACCGCTTGGCGTAACAGCTGCGGTACACCATAATAAATGGCAGGATAGAGTATGTGTCGTAGGTGCAATGATCGGTATCTCGATTCCCAGCTTTTGGCTGGCATCCATGATGATTCTCCTCTTTGCTTTTCACCTTGGCTGGCTGCCGGCATTTGGCACGGACAGTTGGGTTTCATTTATTATGCCGTGCTTTTGTGCAGCATTAGCCGGAATTGCAATAGAAACCCGTTTTACGAGAACCTATATGCTGGAGCAGATCCGCTCTGACTATGTTGTGACCGCAAGAGCCAAAGGTATGCCGGAACGTATCATCAGATACGGGCATGCGTTGCCTAATACTTTGATTCCGCTTGTGACAGGTATCGGTGGCTCCCTGGGTGCTGCCCTTGGCGGTACGGTTATTATTGAAAATGTTTTTTCCATACCGGGAATAGGTCAATATATGGTGAATGCCATAGGCAATAGGGATTATCCTGTGGTCCGCGGAAGTGTTGTAGTGCTATCCATCATGTTCAGCTTGATTATGTTATTGGTGGATATTGCCTATTCCTTCATTGATCCAAGAATTAAGGCACAATATTTGGGCAGAGGAAAGAAGACCAGGGAGGTGAAAAAAGATGCCTAGCCAGACGGATGCAATAAATATACAGAATGAGCAAAAGGAAATGCGCAGAGAAGCACAAAGATCCAGAATAAAAGCACTGAAAGAAGGCTGGTATCGTTTTTCCCAAAATAAGGCGACCCTGGTTTCAATGATCGTCATTATTTTGTTTGTGTTGATAGCCATATTTGCACCGGCTTTAACGCCCTATGACTTTGATGCCATCGATCCTCTGAATGCACATAAGGGACCGTCCCTTGCACATCCCTTCGGAACAGACCTGATAGGAAGGGATCTGCTGACCAGGGTGCTGTACGGAACCCGCTATTCCCTGGCAATTGCATTTGTTTCACAGGGGGTAGGCATTATAGCCGGAATTTTGCTCGGTGCGGTTTCCGGCTATTTTGAAGGCATATTAAGTGATGTGATTATGCGGTTTTGTGATATTTTCCAGGCTATCCCGGCAACCCTGATGGCAATTGTTGTATCCCAAGCCTTGGGTGCCAGCTTCTTTTCCACAGTAATTGCCTTGGCCGTCACAACGGTTCCAGTCACCTGCCGTATTGTAAGGGCGCTGATCCTTCAAATCCGCAATCAGGAATTTATAGAAGCCGGAAGGGCGATTGATTGCAGTGATAGCCGGTTGATTTTCGCGCACATACTTCCCAATATTGTTCCTCAGGTCATCATCTCTTTCACCAGTGGATTAAGCGGAAAGATTATAGAATCTGCAAGTTTGAGCTTCTTGGGACTTGGTATCCAACCGCCTACTCCTGAATGGGGAGCCCTTCTGACTGATGGTAAGTCATATCTGCGCTATTATCCGCACTTAGTCGTAGCGCCTGGCATATTCATCATAATTGCGGCACTGGCATTTAATTTGGTTGGTGATGGGCTGCGGGATGCATTGGATCCAAAATTACGTGATTGACGAGGAGCAGATTATGGGAAAAGAAATGAATAAGGAAGTAGGGCGTAAACTACTTGAAGTAAAGAATTTATACGTTGAATACAGCTCGAATTTTGAAACAGTAAAAGCCGTGAATGATGTTTCGTTTTCCCTTGATAAGGGTGAAACCTTAGGGCTGGTTGGTGAGACCGGTGCAGGAAAAACAAGTATTGCCAGAGCAATTTTGCGAATATTGCCTGATCCGCCGGCAAAGATAAAAAACGGGGAAGTGGTTTTTGGAGATAAGGATTTATTAAAAGTTCAAGAGCATGAGATGCGAAAAATTCGTGGCAGCGAAATATCAATGATATTCCAGGATCCCATGACAGCCCTGAATCCTGTGCTGACGGTGGGCAAGCAGATTGCAGAGGCAATTAAACTACATAAAGGCATATCAAAAGAAGAAGCCAGAAAAGAAGGGAAAAAGATGCTGGAGATGGTGGGAATTCCTGTAGAGCGTTTTGATGAATATCCCCATCAGTTTTCCGGTGGAATGAAGCAGAGGGTTGTTATCGCCATTGCATTGGCCTGCAGCCCCAGTTTATTGATTGCAGATGAACCCACAACGGCATTGGATGTAACCATACAGGCTCAGGTGTTGGAATTGATGAAAGAGCTGGAAAAAAAGCAGCAGATGGCAATGATTTTAATTACACATGATTTTGGTATCGTTGCTGAGACCTGCGACTACGTTGCTGTTATTTATGCGGGGCAAATTGTGGAGTACGGTTCTGCAGAACAAATATTTTCAAATAAAACACATCCTTATACAAAAGGATTGTTCGGATCCATTCCTAAAATGACAGGTACTGTAAAACGGCTGAACAGCATTGACGGAATGCCGCCGGATCCTACGGATTTACCAAAAGGCTGTTATTTTTCACCGCGGTGCCGGTATGCAGATGAAAATTGCTGTTCGGATCAGACCGTGCCGTTATTTGATCTTGGAGGCAGCCACTTATGTCGCTGCTTAAAAGCAAAGGAAATGAACGCTTTAGGGAGGTGTGGGGAATAACTATGTCTGCATTAATAGAAGTTAAAAATTTAAAGAAATATTTCAAAACATCCAAGGGTGTTCTTCATGCGGTAGATGATGTTTCCTTTAAAATTGAAAAGGGAAAAACCTTAGGGGTTGTCGGGGAATCCGGATGCGGAAAATCTACACTGGGAAGAACCATCATACATCTGCACGAAAGTACTGGGGGAAGCATCTATTTTGACGGGAAGGATATTACCCATGTCAGTGCCTCTGAAATCAGTGCATTGAGACAGGAGATGCAGATCATTTTCCAGGATCCCTATTCTTCCCTGGATCCCCGTATGACGGTGGATAAAACCCTGAAGGAAGCGCTTAGGATGACGAAAAAGTATGACAGCAGCCAGATTTTGACCCGTACCAAGGAATTGATGGAGCTGGTCGGAATAGATAAGCGTATGATGCATTCCTATCCTCATGAATTGGACGGCGGACGCAGACAACGGATCGGAATTGCCAGGGCGCTTGCCATGGATCCCCAGTTTATTGTATGTGATGAACCGGTATCTGCATTGGATGTGTCAATACAGGCACAGGTCCTGAATTTATTGAGTGACTTACAGGATGAATATAATCTGACCTATATGTTTGTCACACATGACATGTCCGTGGTACGCCATATCTCGGATGATATCTGTGTTATGTATTTGGGGCAGGCCGTAGAGACAAGCGAAGCAATAGAACTATTTGAAAACCCTCTTCACCCATATACAAAGGCATTGCTGTCCGTAATTCCTACTCCTGAGCTGAACAGAGGCAAAGAAAGGGTCTTGTTAAAGGGCGAGCTGGTTTCCCCCATTAATCCAAAGCCGGGCTGCCGGTTTGCGGCGAGATGCCAGTATGCAGCGGAGGCTTGCCACGAACCTCAGCAGTTGGAAGAAATCTTGCCGGGACATTATGTTTCCTGCTGTAGGGTGAGGGAAATCAATAAGGATAGCGTGAAATGAAAATCATTTCACATCCGACATTGAGTGGCCTAATGGTCAAATGTTCGTTAGCGTGAAATGAAGATCATTTTATATCAGACACCCGGTGGCCCAACGGCCAAATGTCCGTTATCATAAATTAGTCATGGAGGCGGGATATGGAAAAGATAAGTTATTTTCGCAAAATGTATTATAAAGATTATTCAAGAAGAATTGTAATGGATCATGAATCTATGAAAAGCCGTATTGAATATGTTTATGAAGGGCTTTACTATTCTCCCGACTGCCCCGAGGGTGAATGGAAGCTGAAAAAGATACTTTATTTTTTGATTACATTAATTTCCGCCGGAATATTTATTTATTCCATGTCGATGGAGATACCTTCTAATTATTTGAAGTATATTGCGATGCTTCAGTCGGTTTGTCTGTTTCTTTTTTTGGGGCTTATCCTCGGTGGGTTTTGCCGGCTTACGGTAAAAAAGAAAATGACCATTTGGGAATATAGGATGTCCGTGCCATCCCTAAAAGAACTTTCTTCCCTGTTATCTGCTTTTATAGGGGTCATTCTTCTCTGTGAAATTATAACGGCTATCTTGTACCGCGAAGTATTATCAAGCCTGCGAATCGGGCATATGGTAATGCAATTAGTTTGTTTGTGCATGACCTTATTTCTTGCAAAGCAGATTAAAAAAGAAAAATACAGTAACGGGAAAAGCCGGGATTTGCCTCGTGGAATTGATATAACCAATGATTTTGAAAACTTTTAAATCCTATTTGGGTCTATCCAGTAGTTCCTGGGGTAAAGTTATTTAAAGCATGAAATTTGTAGTTATATGCTGCTTAAGCGGCAGATGGAGGACAAAATGAATATTGCAACGGTGAGAATGATGAGCCGGATTTTGTTTATGCCGACGGACATTACTGTTTTGCTGCCTGAGGAGATAAGCAGTAAAAAGAAATATAAGGTTGTATGGCTTTTGCATGGGGCGTGCGCAGACCACAGGACCTACTTATATTCCGTTAACTTTAATGAAATAATCAAGAACCATGATGTTATTATTGTAATTCCGTCAGCACTGAATAGTGACTATGGAAATTATGAACAGTTTGGAACAGGTTTTAATTTTGCAGCTTACTTTTTTGATGAATTGATGCCTTTTATCTACGCAACATTTCCGGTATCTGGGAAAAGGGAGGATAACTATATCGAAGGAGCTTCCATGGGCGGGTTTGGAGCTATTTCCCTTGGTCTTCAGAAACCGGAGAGATTTTCTGCAATTGGAATACTTGGGGCATCATTAAGGGAATCCGCTTTCCTGGAGGCATATGAGCCTTTGGATTCCAGGGAATTCAGAGAGATCGCATTGAAAGACCGCACTGCTTTCCCTACGGAATATGGAAGGCCGGAGGAAGGGATTAAATTAAAAGAAATTAACGTAATCACAAAATATCCAACGATAAGAGACTTCCTGGATTCTTCCGAATGCATGTGGCGAAGATTCCCGGAGGTGGCGGAGAGTGAGGCATTACCGCGAATTTATGTAGCTTGCGGAACACAGGACTTGTTCTATGAAGCCACAAAAAAATTCAGGGAATTAGTTAAAAAATTAGGTGTGGAAGATAAGGTATATTTCAAAATTGCGGAGGGGGTGGGACATTCCCCTGAATTTTTTGACAAAGAAATAGGATGTTTTATAGATTATTATGATCTTTGAGCCGATGGAGGAGCTACATGAATCAGATTGTTTTAAAGATGAAAAGTAAAAGGCTGATGCAGAAGAGTGAAATATGCGTCCTGCTTCCGGAGGTTCCGATGGGAAGGTATCCGAATGAATACTTTACGGTGGGCAGAAAATACCCCGTTTTGTGGCTGCTGCACGGCGGTACCTGCGATTTTGATGATTACCTGCAGAACGAACACATCGCTAATATGCTGCAGGGACATGAGGTTATGGTGGTTATGCCTAACGGACTGAACAGTGATTTTGCAAACCACATGGAGTTTGGCACCGGTTATGCCTTTGCAGATTTCTTTTTTGAGGAGCTGATGCCTTACATATATAAAACATTTCCTGCATCTTCTGAGCAGGAGGATAATTATTTAACGGGATTTTCCATGGGAGGTGCGGCAGCACTTATGTATGGACTGTATCAGCCGGAGAAGTTCGGCCGTATTGCTGTACTTGGAAGTACGGTAAGGGAAGCTGCTTTTCTTGAGCCATACCAGAACTTATCAGGAGAACAATTTCGGAAGCTGGCAATGGAGAATCCAACCGGCTTTCCAACGGAATTTGGCAATCCGGAATGTGGCATTACATTAAAAGAAATCAACATGATAGCAAGATATGGGACAGTAAGGGATTATCTTGGTTCTATGGAATGTACCTGGAACAGGTTTATGGAACTGGCCGAGAAAAGGAAGCTTCCCCAAATGCTGTTTTGCTGCGGTGACCAGGATATGTGTTGTGAAAAGGTTCAAGCGTTCAAAAAGTATGCGGATACCGTTGACAGTGGGAAAGTGACCTATGTTTTCCTGCCGGGATATGGACATGACAGGGCGGATGTAACCTTAAGGGAAAGCATTCGATACTTTCAATTATAATTTGTAAGGAGCATGATAAAAAAAGAAAAAGCATGAAAAAACAAAAAAAATACATACTAATTGCGATAATTGTGGTCGGAATGTGCTTAAGACCATCGATTACGGGATTGGGATCATTACTAAAAGTGATAAAGCCCGACTTGGGGTTATCTGACGTTGCTTCCGGGTTACTGACAACGATACCGATGATTATGTTTGCCATTATTTCACCGTTGATAGGAAAAATAAATAACAGGCTCGGGACATCAAATGTGCTATTTGGCGGTTTTGCCTTCATTACAGCAGGCATACTGATACGTTCCTATGCCGGGATACCAGGATTATATGCCGGTACGGCCTTAATCGGTTCAGGAATTGCCTGCGGAAACGTATTATTACCGGCGATTATTAAGAAAGTTTACCCTGAAAACTATGGTTTTGTGACAGCATTGAATTCTGTGGGGTTGGCGGTATCTTCCGCATTAGCTGCAGGGTTAAATTATCCTTTGGCTTCACGGGCTGGGTTGGGCTGGAGGAACACACTCTGCATTTATGCCTTAGTAGCTATCGTTGCTGTATTGGTCTGGCTTCCGGTACGCAGTATAGGAATAGAAACCCATACCTCTGGGGCGCAGGGGAAAAATTTATGGAAGAACAGCATAGCATGGAGTGTTACATTGTTCCTGGGGATAGAAGCCTTGATTTTTTATAGCTGTTCCGCCTGGCTGTCAACTATATTTCAATTTAAAGGTCTGGATGCAACAACAGCCGGATTCTCTGTTTCCTGCTTTTCCTTAACCGGAATTCCTGCATCTTTTATAGTGCCTACCTTGGCAGGGATGAAAAAAGACCAACGGAAAGTGACCTTTAGTTTGCTGGCAGTTTTTCTATCGGGCATTATTCTCATGGCTCTATCAACAAACAGCACCCTTTTATTGGTTGCTGCAATATTGGCGGGTTTTGGTTGTAATGGGGGATTTGCTTTATCTATGGGATTTATTGGTTTCCGTACAACCAATGGAAAGGATGCCATGGGGCTTTCCGGAATGAGCCAAAGTGTAGGGTATTTCATAGCAGCCTTTGGGCCAATCGGAATGGGGCTGGTCAATGATGTGCTTGGGGATTGGAATCTGAATTTATGGCTGATAGCAGGATTGTTAGTTATATTATTTATTGTTAGTATAAAATGCGCTAAAGCAGATACGATATGAAAATAAAAGCATGGAAAATCAGAAGAATAAGGCTGTTGAAAATTTAGCATAATTATGATAAAATGTCAACAGGAGGTGCTTATATGAACGAAATGAATAATATTAGACCAGTATCGGATTTACGTAATAACTTTGCTGAAATATCAAGGACGGTACATGAAACAGCGCAGCCTGTTTTCCTTACAAAAAACGGTTATGGGGATATGGTCGTTTTAAGCATGGAAGCATTTCAGAACTTGCAGTTTGAAAGCGAAATCTATTTCAAATTACAAGAAGCCGAGCGAGAGGCGGAACACACCAATAAAAGATTTTCCTCTAAAGAAGTGCTGCAGGCTATGAAAGAAGCTATTGGAGGCTGATTAGATGTACCAGATAGAGTATTTACCAATAGCGATGCAGGACATGGTAGATATCGCCCGATATATAAGCCATGAACTTTGCAATCCTGCGGCGGCAGAAAAACTGTCCCAGGAGATGGTGGAAGTCGCCGAAAAGCTCGCGGCTTTTCCATATTCAAACGCTGTACATGTCACTATCCGGCCCTTAAAGCTGGAATACCGCAAATTAATTATTCGGAACTATATTATGTTTTACTGGGTAGACGAAACAAAAAAACGCGTTGTGATAGCAAGAGTGCTTTTCGCCCGCCGTGACTATGAAAAACTGATATAAAAAGGCTGTTTTGATACGGTTTATAATTAGGTAGAATATAGCTTGAAGTAAAAGGTATGTCAAGGAAACCATGAGAAATCAGGTTTCCTGACATACTTTTTTATTCGTCAAGGCTTAAAATTCCTATATTACTAGTACCCGGATTTTCTAAAATATTTTACGAGCAAGCTTGCGGCAATCCACATAGGGCAGGAATAGACTGGCTTATATGGATTTTCTTGTCATACATAAACCAATATGCTATAATTTTTATTAGGAAATTATGCCCACTACCAGATGGTCAACGATACCAATGCTTTGAAAAAGGAAAAGTAACAATTGTTCTATTGCAACTATATACACAATGGAGTATATATGAAATTAGTCCTAGATATGAAATAAAAAGACGATTCAGTATTAGCAAAATTAAGCTCTTAGATGATAGCGGTTGGTTCCTGGATTGTAGTAGTTGGTTCCGGAATCGTAGCTGTTTGGAGGGAAACAGCCATAGTAAGGTTATCGATCTCGGATGTCACTAATGATGGAGGTTGTTATGAAAAAATTAAGATTTACTTTCAGGCTAAAAATTATTTTAGGATTCCTGGTTTTAGGACTGTTTTCTTCGCTCATAACGGGGCTTTATGCGAATTATAAGGCGCGGAATACCATAGAGCAAACTGTGGGTAATACTGCGAAGGAGATTGTGTCTTCTGTTAGGGGCAAGATTGATATTGATAAGTTCCAAGCACTGAATACAAAGGAAGATATGGATGGCGCCTATTATTTAGAGCTGAGGGAAGAGCTGAATGATATAAGGGAGGCTACGGGCCTAAAATACCTGTATACCATGAGGAGGGCGCAGGACGGAGAGTACATATACGTGGTTGACGGAGCTTCTGCGGATTCTGAGGAGGCTTCCCTGCTGGGAGACGTAGAGGAGCCGGAAAGTATAAGCCCAGTGATGGCAGATAGTTTTAATGGAACCTCCGGCTATGAGCTTAACTGGACCGAAGAGTGGGGCTATCTTATTTCAGCCTATGTTCCTCTTGAGGATCAGTCCGGTACGACAATTGGAATTGTGGGGGCGGACTTTGAAGCCAACAATGTAATTGACCAGTTGAACAGCCTTAAACAAAACATGGTTATCGCAATCATCCTGGTCACCGTATTGGGAATAGTGATCAGCAATGTTCTTGCCAGTCTGCTGGTCAGATCCATGAAGCAGCTGATTAGACAGGTAGACCGGATAAAATCCGGGGATTTTACGCTAAAAGCTTTCAAAAAAAGAAATGATGAGGTGGGAATGCTATCCCAGGCTTTTGAAAGCATGGTTCTTAATATCGGGGAGATAACAAGGGGAATACAGGAAAACAATAAGGAAGTCCTGAATAATATAGATATGCTGGGTACCAATTTCGAGAAGACGGCCATTTCCATTAATGACATCGGAACCGTAGTGAATGAGGTGGCAGAGGGGGCTGTAGACCAGACAGATCATGTGGGCAGGATTTCAGCGCTAATAAATCAGGTGTTTGAGCAGGTTAAACAGGCTGTAGACCATGCCAGGGCAGTTTCGGAGTATTCCGGCAACGCGGTGCAGGATACCAAGGACGCTTCCCAGATATTTAAGACCTCAATGGAAAAGGTCAATGTTGCAAATGACACCGTTGAAAGGGCTTCTGAAATCATGCAGCAATTGGGGGATAAGTCAAAGGACATCAGTATATTTAGCGAAACCATTTCCCAAATTTCAGACCAGACAAACCTCCTGGCACTCAATGCCGCCATTGAAGCTGCACGTGCAGGGGAGCAGGGAAAAGGCTTTGCTGTTGTGGCTGGAGAAATACGCAAGCTGGCCGAACAGTCAAATGAAGCCACCACCCGGATCCAGTCAACGGTTGTTTCCATTCAACAGGAAATCGGTTTGGCAATCACGGAAATCCAGGCCGGAGCGGTACAAGCCCGGGAGGGAGTTGCAGCTGTCCAGGAAATGGATAAGTATCTGGAGAACCTCAGAGGTTCAAGCGACAACACCTTTTCTGAAATTGAAGAAATCATCCAAGTTGTCTATAGCATCGAAAATGATTGCAGGATGTCCATGGAAAAAATCAATGAGGTGGACGAAATTTCGAAAAGCTTCAGCTCGGGCTGCCAGCAGGCCGCCGCTTCCACGGAGGAACAGGCTGCAATTATGCTGCAGATTGAAGAGCATATTAATAATATTAAGGATATGACCTACCGGTTGGATAACGCAGTTAACCAGTTTAAAATAGGATGATTTGTAATAATCTTGTATGGACCATAGAACCATAATGCACCTTTTGACACTTGAATCATAGCAGTAAATGGCGGAAATCCGCATAGGACAGAAATAAATTAAGACCTGTGTGGATTTTCTTGTTTTATAAGCCAATATGCTTATAATCTGGCGGGGGTAAGGTGCAAATAGAGATAGGAAAAGCATGAAATTGCATTGACATAGCATAGCAAACGTAATATTCTAATATATATCTAATAGATATATGGATGTAGATAAAATTATAAGAATGCTATGGAGGCTAAGCTATGAAAAGACAAAATATCCGAAAACTATTTATTATTTCTGCAATGCTGCTTTTTCCGGTCACCATTTACTATTTGTCTCCTTATCTGATTATCCAGGGGGCTTTGGAGGGAGTTATTAACGGAAGCTTTATCGTGTTTGCCGTAATGCTGGTAACCTCCATATTTTTTGGAAGGCTGTTTTGCGCCTATCTGTGCCCGGCGGGAGGAATCCAGGAATGCGCAGCAATGGTCACGGACAAAAGCCTGAAGCAGGGCTGGAAAAACAATATTAAATATGTGATATGGACAGTATGGATTGCGGGAGTCCTGATCAGTTTTTTGAACCGCAGCAAAGAAATCAGCGTAGATTTCTTCTATATGACGGATCACGGAATTTCCATTGCTAATATTTACGGCTATATTATTTACTACGGAATTATCTTACTGATCATCATTCCGGCGATTGTCGGAGGAAAAAGATCCTTCTGCCACTATATCTGCTGGATGGCACCCTTCATGGTGATAGGAAATAAGCTGGGACGGTTATTACATATAAAGCAGCTCCGCTTAGGGGCGGATAAAGGTAAGTGCATTAACTGCCATGCCTGCGACAAAGCCTGCCCAATGAGCTTAAAGGTCAACGACAAGGTGCAGGCAGAACGGCTGGAGGATGCGGAATGCATCCTGTGCGGTGCGTGTATCGATATATGTCCGAAGAAAGCCATCCGTTATCGGATAAAATGATGAACGCAAAAGCGGCGTTCTTATGATTAATTGTTTGTGCTGCCTACGGCAGCGTGATGGGTAAGGTTGAAGGAAATAAAATTAATGAACGAAGGGGGACCGGATCCATGCCAGCACTTTCAGGGCAATTTGTGCGGTATAAGGGCAATACCCATAATGATGGCGGTGCACGTAATGATGGCAATGTCCATAATGATGGCGGTGTCCGTAATGATGGCAATGTCCGTAATGATGGCAATGCCCGTAATGATGGTATGGACGTAATACATGAAAAAAACTCGGTTTGTTATACTCGGTTTATTGCAGGAGGAAGACCTAAGCGGCTACGAAATTAAAAAAATCATTAACATCAGGATGTCCTTTTTCTGGCAGGAAAGCTATGGGCAGATTTACCCGGAGCTGGGCAAGCTAAGGGAAGAAGGTCTGATTGAACAGATTCCTTCCGGGGATGAGCCAAAGGCAAAGGTAGAAAAGATAAAATATAGGATTACACCGGATGGAAACAGTGCTTTTAAGCGATGGATGGAGGCGGAGAACGAAAAAGATACCATCCGGAGTGAATTTTTGTTAAAAATGTATTTTTCCACACAGCAGAATTCAGATGAAATGAAACGGCATCTGATAGAGTTCAAGGAACAGGCGGACCAGAAGGCCGCATTATTTCGGATGTTCCAGCAGGAGCTGACCAGGGATATAGATATGCACAACAACCACCGGCAGATCCTGAAGGTTCTTGAGCTGGGACTTCGCCAGGCACAGCTTTACAGTGACTGGAGCCGGGAGATGCTGGAGGAGCTGACTTAAGTAGGGCTTCAGATATGACCGTCGGCATATTTTGAGAAGAACGAAAAGGAGGAAGCTTGATACTATTTTGGGGTGTATTAAGACAAAGGATGAAGCACATAGGAAATGTGATTAAAAAATGCAGAAATAGGGTAGGGCTTAGCAGAAAAGACTTGTCAAGTAATATTTGCTGCGAGAAATATTTGTATATGATAGAAAAGGGTAAACGTACACCTTCTGCGGCAGTAATAAATTTATTAGGTGATAAGCTGGGCGTGGATCTGTTTGAGTATTATGGATATCTTGAATGTGAGGAGCCTATCAAGGTCAAGGAAATTATGGATGCCTTTAATAAATACAGAAGGGAAAATGAATTGGACCTGTTGGAGGATGCAAATAAAAAGGCCATCCTTTTAAGCGATTTTAAAAAAGAACCGTGGAAATGTGAGTTGGAGCTAAACCGCCTAAGCATTAAAGCATTAAGGGATATGGAGTTTAGGGAAGTGATTGGGCCGGTACAGGAGTTAATTGAAGAAATGGAACAAAATAAATCCAATAATATGTGCCTGATCAATTTATATATTCTTCTCTCGACCTGTTTTCAGATGGATAGGAATATGGAAAAATCAAAAAACATAATTGATTTAGCCAGCGCAGCTTTATTAAACAAGGAAAAAATCAGGAAGTATTCGCAATTAGTGATAACACTTAGCATCAATAAAATGACTTTCTATTATTTAACAGGTGAAAATGATAAAGTGATCGAGGAAGGAATGAAGCAGCAGAAATATGAAAATGACATTTGCTGTCATGCGCTCTCCCACCACACCCTTTTTTATTTAGCATTTGCCAATTATCAAAAAGGATTAGAGGAAGTAGGAGTGGATTGGTTTATGAAAGCTTTATATGCAATGCTGGTAAGAAAAAGGGCAGCCGACATGTATTATTTATCAAGCTATGAGATGTTCAACGTAATACTGCACGATAAAAGAATTCCAGAAGAATTAGTTACTAAAATAAAGGAAACCTATCAGATGGCATAGCTTTTTACTGTCCGGGTGGAGGGGATGAGAAGATGTTTATAGCCAGACAGCCAATTTTTAATAGAGCCTTAAAAATATACGGATATGAATTGCTTTTCAGGGCAAATGAAGAGTCAAATTCTTTTTCAAATGCATCCTCGGCTTCTGCCACCGCAGTGGTATTAGGAGGATTATTTGAACAGGGTATTGATAAGGTTGTTGGGTCGGCAAAAGCATTTGTAAATTTTGATTATGAATTCATAATGTCAGATGTGATAGAACTGATTGATCCCGACACCCTGGTGATTGAGATTCTTGAAACGGTAAAGAGGGATGGGCATCTTTTAGACCGGATTCAAGAATTACATAAGAAGGGCTACAAAATAGCGCTGGATGATTTTGAAGAAGATTTTTTTACCTGTCCGGCGGTTCCAATGGTAGATATTATCAAATATGATATTAGGATAACGCCTCTTGATACAATACAGATAGAAGTGAAAGCGGCAAATGCAAGAAATAAAATATTATTGGCGGAAAAGATTGAAACAGAAGAAGAGTACCAAAAAGCAAGGGCTATGGGATTTAAACTATTCCAAGGATATTTTTTTAGCCGGCCTAATATTGTTGCGAAGGGATCGAAGACAAAAAGGACTTCGAAGGCAGTATATACGCAGATATTAACTGAATTAAAAAAAGATAATTTTTCCTATGACAAGATTACGGAAATTATAGAGACAGATGTAAATCTGTCTTACCGGGTGTTATATGCAATAAGCCACAAACAGGAAGCCAGCAAATATAGTTCTATTAAAAAAGCATTGGTCCGTATGGGATTGCTGGAAATAGAAAGATGGATCAGTGTGCTTATGCTGCAGAATATGTCAGGGGATAAGCCCGATGAGGTATTTAGGCTGTCGTTAGTCCGGTCAAAATTCTGTGAATATGTTGCGGAAAGGAGTTCCCTCAGACAGCGAAAAGATGAAGCATCAATGACGTGCTTATTTAGTATGATAGACGTGCTTTTAGATTGCTCCATGGAGGAGGCACTTAAGGAGCTGGCAATTTCAAAGGATATTATTGACGTGCTCGTATATGGGACTGGTGTTTTTAAGCCATTATGCATGCTGCTGCAATCCTATGAGAAGGGTGACTGGAGTGAAGTGGACAGATATGCAAAAGAAATCAAGGTGGATACGGAAAGCTTAATTGATGGGTATTTATCAGCAATAGAATGGGCATCGGGTATCATGGATGCTTATGGATATCAATAAAAAATAGAGCCTCCGTCAATGCGAAAGAAGCAGGTATTGACGGAGGCTTGTTTGTGTTGATCAATGATAGAAGCTCATATATTCTCCATGGGCATCAATCAGCTCATCGCACATCTTCACAATATCATCGATGGATAACTCGGCAGCAGTATGGGGATCCAGCATTGCCGCCTGATAGATCTGCTCCTTTTTACCGGTAACGGCAGCTTCAATGGCTAATAGCTGCACATTGATATTGGTCATATTCATGGCAGCCAGCTGCAGCGGAAGCTTTCCGACATGGCAGGGCTGTATGCCGTTTGCATCCACGAGGCAGGGAACCTCTACGCAGGCATCGGAAGGCAGGTTGTCAATTAATCCTGTATTTAATACATTCCCTCCGATTTTATAAGGCTGGTCGGTTACAATGGCTTCCATGATATAAGAAGCATATTCCAGGGAACGGGTATGGGTAATTTGGCCATGATTCAGGATATTGTTTTTCTCCGTCTCCCAACCCTCGATCTGTGAGACGCATCGTCTTGGATATTCATCCAGCGGAATATTGAACTGGTCTATTAGTTCGGGGTAACCCGACTTGATGAAAAATGGGTTGTATTCAGCATTATGTTCACTGGATTCCGTGCAGTAATATCCCAGATGTTTGATATATTCGTAGCGTACCATATCATTATGCTTTTCTGTGGCATTCTTTGTTCTTGCCCGTTCTTTGATCTCGGGGTATAAATCATTTCCGTCCTTATCCCTGATGTCCAAAAGCCATGCCATATGGTTGATCCCGGCAATCATGTCCCTGCGGCCTTCCAATTTATTCTCCATTCCAAGACCTTTTAATAAGCCCTCCGAGCAAACCTGGACGCTGTGGCATAATCCGACAGTCTTAATTTTGGTGTACCTTTGCATATAACCGGTAAGAATTGACATCGGGTTAGTGTAGTTTAAGAGCAATGCATCCGGGCAAACCTCCTCCATGTCTTTGGCAAAATCCCTCATGACCGGGATTGTCCTAAGTCCGCGCATGATGCCGCCAATACCGAGGGTGTCTGCAATTGTCTGCCTCAGACCATATTTCTTTGGTATTTCAAAGTCAGTAATCGTGCAGGGATCATAGCCGCCGACCTGAATCGCATTGACCACAAAGGTGGAATCACGTAAAGCATCCTTCCTGTTTTCTACGCCTGCATAGGTTTTGATGACGGCTTTAGATGAATTGATGCTTTCATTGATTGCGCGCAAAATGATTTCAGACTCTTCCAGCCTTTTTGGGTCGATATCGTAAAGTGCAATTTCAGCGTTGCAAAGGGAAGGGGTGCACATACAGTCACCAAGTACATTTCTGGCAAATACAGTGCTTCCTGCCCCTAAGAAGGTTATTTTCAGCATAGAATATATCTCCTTTGGA
>JARKQP010000471.1 GCA_029974875.1 Mobilitalea sp. | reverse complement strand
AAAATAATACACCTCACGTGGACCAGGATTTTGATGAGGCAAGCATAGGCTATAGGGGAGATGATAACGCCTCCAGCGTGACGCAGAATGTTGAGCTGAAAACCATGGGTACAAGCGGCAGCGCCATCACTTGGCAGTCCAGTGAACCCGGTGTGATTTCCAATGCCGGACAAGTCGTAAGGCCAGAGTACTCCGAAGGAGATAAGAACGTAAAGCTGACAGCCACCCTATCCAAAGGCGGGATTACCAGAATCAAGGAATTCATCGTTACGGTAAAGAAGAAATCTCCTCCGGTGACGGTGGGGAATCTGCCCGATGTTAAGGTGGATGTTCCAAAAATACTGGATATAATTGAAAAGGGTGAAAAGGGAACTGACGAGAAAACTCAGAAAATTGTTGATGAACTGAAAAAAATAGTGAGTGAGCCTATGGATGACATAAAGGCAAGACCGCTGGATACCGAGCTGAATTCAAGGAAAGGTGCTGCTGAGGTGGATCTCGGCAAGGATATATTCAGGGTGGGAGAGCACATCAGAGATACCATAATAGCTGCCATGAGCGATGAGGGCGGCAAGGTGGATCTGGAATACCAGTTGAATATGAGGCTCATGGAGACCGATACGGAAGCTCTGGTATACAAAAAGGACGGGATAGTCAAGGAAGAATCCGTCATTAATATAAATGAACTGAAGGATTATACCTGGTATACCGTCAAGGTGGATATAGTGGTGAACGGCAAGGTGGTGGGTACAAGGGAAAAGAAAATCCTTACCCCTGACAGAACGCCGCCTGAAATAAAAGCAGTCATAATAAAAAGAAAGAATTCCTAGAAAGCTTTGAATCTATATGGGAAGTGATAAGGATTTTACAAAGCCTTACGAAAGATAATTGTAAAATCTTTATCGCATTATCTATAGCAGAAAAGAGGATTTAATATGAAAAGAAGATACATAAGCATTTTGATTCTAAGCTGTTTTTTCCTTGTGGTTTGTTTCGGAAACGTAAAAAATGTGCTGGCCCAGGAGGTGGTATCCACCTCAAGCGTGCTGCTTGATATTTCGGCTGTGGATACCATGTCGGGGCTTGATAAGATGATGCTTTCAAACTATAGTGACTTCAGGGATGGAGTATGGGAGGACTATGCCACCCAGAAGCAATGGACCCTGCTTAAGGACAGGGGGATCAACGCAGTATATATTAAGGTCAGTGATAAATACGGAAACACCTCTGCTCCTTATAAAGCTTCCATAGACCTTGGCAGCAAGGCTCCTCTTGAGGGAGTCCAGATAAAAATACAGGGAGACAAGG
>JARKQP010000415.1 GCA_029974875.1 Mobilitalea sp. | reverse complement strand
AGTCCTGATGGATCTAAGCTTGTTACTGGTTCTTGGGATGATACAGCTCATATATGGAATACTCTCACAGGTACTTCATTGCATACATTAACAGGTCATACACGCTCTGTTGACTCAGTAGCTTTTAGTCCTGATGGATCTAAGCTTGTTACTGGTTCTATGGATAATACAACTCGCATATGGGATACTCTCACAGGTACTTCATTGCATGCATTAACAGATCATACACACTCTGTTACCTCAGTAGCATTCAGCCCTGACGGATCTAAGATTGCTATAGGTTCAGATGATAGAACAGTTCATATTTGGTATGATACGCGAACGGAAAATAAAATGCGCGGAGCAGCTTTGGCTTTGTTATCAGCAATGCATGATCGCTTAGGCGAAAATTCGCCCGCTCATGGTTGTCTCAACCCATACCTTATTCGCGATATTGTCATGTTAGCTCGTCCTGACAGTTTTGGACCTATTGTTGAACAAGAACACCATGCACCAGCAGAAGAACCTGCACCAATGTTGCATCAACCTGTTCAGCAGTAACGTCAAGGAATTACCAGATATCTTCCTGCTGCCGCAATCGCAGTACCAGGCATTGCAGCTGCTGCATGGATCATACATCACTTTATGCACCTTTAATATAATTAAAACCTATTAAGGAAAAATATTATGAAAACACAATTATTCGCCATCTCTCTTGTTTCACTTATAGCACTTACTCATACCAATTATCAAATTGCTGCGGCCGCACCTAACCCTAGAAATCCAATACAAAACAGGATCCTACGTGATACAAGTCGGATTTACTCAGTAGCTTTCAGTCCTGACGGATCAATGTTTGCTACAAGTTCTTTTGGTGGTACAGTTTGTATATGGGATACTCGTTCAGGAGCCTTATTGCATATATTAAATTGCCCTACAATTTATAGTTACTCAGTAGCTTTCAGTCCTGATGGATCAATGATTGCAGTTTCAGGTGGTCGTAAAGCTCATATTTGGAATACTAGCTCCGGCTCGTTAGTGCGTACATTACATGGCCATACAGGGCCAGTTAGATCAGTAGCTTTCAGTCCTGATGGATCAATGCTTGCTACAGGTTCAGATGATAGCACGGCACATGTCTGGAATACTAACTCCGGCTCGTTAGTGCGTACATTACGTGGCCATACAAGTCTCATTAACTCAGTAGCTTTCAGTCCCGATGGATCTAAGCTTGCTACAGGTGCTTGGGATGGTACTGCTCGTATATGGGATGCTCACTCAGGAGCCTTATTGCATATATTAAATGGCCTTACAATTTATATTAACGCAGTAGCATTCAGTCCTGATGGATCAATGATTGCACATTCAGATGATCATACAGTTCGTATATTAGATACGCGCTCAGGTACTTTAGTACATACATTAAGTTGCAATACACCTAATATTTACTCAATAGCATTCAGTCCCGATGGATCAAAGCTTGCTATAGGTTCTTGGGAGCATACTGCTCATATATGGGATACCCACTCAGGTACTTTAGTACATACGTTAATTGGCCATACAGCGCGAGTTACCTCAGTAGCATTCAGCCCTGACGGATCTAAGCTTGCTACAGGTTCAGATGATAATACAGCTCTTATTTGGTATGACACACGAACGAAAAATGAAATGCAGGGAGCAGCTTTAGCTTTGGCATGCGCAATACATGATCGCTTAGGTGCAGATTCGCCCGCTCATGGTTGTCTCGACCCATACCTTGTTCGGGAGATTACTATGTTAGCTCGTCCTGAAAGTTTTGGACCTATCGACCGAAAAGAACATCACGTACAAGCAGGAGAACAGCATGAACGTCAAGGACTTACCCGATATCTTCCTGCGGTCACAATTGCGGTACCGGGTATTGCAGCAGCGGCTTGGCTTTTGCATCACTTTATGCATCATTAATAAGATAAAAAACATTGTAAAAGGAAAAATATTATGAAAACACAATTATTCGCCTTCTCTCTTTTTTCACTTGCAGCACTTACTCATACCAATTATCAGATTGCTGCGGCAACACCTGATCTTAGAAATCCAATACAAAGCAGAGTTTTAGCCGGTCATACACAGAGTATTTGCTCAGTAGCTTTTAGTCCTGATGGATCTAAACTTGCTACTGGGTCTTTGGACCATACAGCTCGTATATGGGATATTCACTCAGGTACTTTAGTACATACATTACATGGTCATACAAATAGTATTCAATTAGTAGCTTTTAGTCCTGATGGATCTAAACTTGCTACTGGGTCT
>JARKQP010000414.1 GCA_029974875.1 Mobilitalea sp. | reverse complement strand
GAATAAAAAGGCCATCGACTGTTTTATTAAGAATACGCATGAGATTTATAAACGTCATATCGGAGATGAATTTGGAAAAAGTGTACCTGCTATTTTTACGGATGAACCACATATGCTCTACAAAAATAACTTACTGAGTCCATTCTCAGGAGAGGATCTCTTTATGCCATGGACGGACAATATTCTTCGGCTATACAGAGAGGAATCCGGGATAGAGCTTTTGGACTGCTTGCCTGAACTTTTCTGGGAACTGCCGGAAAACCGGTATTCCTATGGACGGTATTGTTACCATAAGCTTGTGTCGGATTTATTTGAGGACGCATATGCGAAAAATATAGGAGACTGGTGCAAGAGTAATGGAATAGATTTTACAGGGCATTACCTGTATGAAGAAACATTATTTATGCAGAACCGTTCGGATGGAGATCTGTTGAGAATGTACCGGCACATGGATATTCCGGGGATGGATCTGTTATTCGATGAGATCGATTTGACGACTGCAAAGCAGATTCAATCTATCGTGCATCAATATGGAAAAAAGGGGGCAGCCTCGGAGCTATACGGCGTTACGAACTGGAGTTTTGATTTCCGGGGTTATAAATTCCAGGGTGATTGGCAGGCGGCTTTGGGAATCACACTTCGGATACCCCACCTTTCCTTGATGACGATTGCCGGAGAGATGAAGAGGGATTTTCCGGCAAGTATATTCTATCAGGCTCCATGGTATCAGGAGTTTCGGCAGATAGAAGATCATTATGCAAGGATTAATCTGATTATGGAACAGGGAAATCCCTGTGTACGCTTAGCAGTAGTCCATCCGATCGAAAGCTATTGGGTCAGCTACGGACCGGAGGATCAGACAGGAGCCCTGCGGAAAGAAATGGATCATGATTTTCTTGGTCTGACAGCATGGTTATTGACGAATGGAATCGATTTTGATTTTTTAAGCGAAGGCCTTATGACGGAACTGTATTCTGATACCGGGAATCCAATGCAGGCAGGAAAAATGAATTATGAGACGATATTAATACCCAATTGCGTCTCCCTAAGAAAAACGACCCTTGAACGATTAGGGCGTTTTGCAAAAGCGGGGGGAAAAGTGATTGTAGCCGGGGATTATCCGAAGGCAGTAGATGGGGTAAGGGTGGATGCTTTGCAGGATGAGATGGGAGTATATTCGGATAGAATTCTTTTCCGTAAGAAAGATATCCTAAAAGCAGTCGAAGGCCTGCGGGAGGTTGAGCTAAGAAAAAAGGACGGAACGATCCAGGAATCCTATCTATACCAGCTGAAAAAGGTGGGAGAGGATAAGCTGCTTTTCCTGGCACCTGTGAAGAAGCCTGCCAGCCTTGACGTAGCGCAGAAAGAAGAATTGTATATTGTTATAAAAGGTGACTATATTCCCAGCTGTTATGATACCTTATCAGGCGGGATTTATGAGCTTCCTGCAGAATATGAGAAAGAGAGAACAATTTTACGGAAGGATATGTATGGATTTGATTCCCTGTTGCTTTGGCTGAAAGCCGGACGAATATCAAGTGAAGCTGGAAGCAGGGGAAAGGATGGCTTGGAGCATGTGGTAACATGGGTGCCTGCGCATTTGGATACGGAGGTTTCTTATGAGCTGGAGGAACCGGGAGTGTTACTGCTTGATATGGCAAGGGTTTCATTGGACGGTGAGGAATATTCAGAGCCGGAGGAAATACTGCGAATCGATATGGGGCTGCGAAAACAGCTTGATTTACCTCTTAGGAATTATTCTATGGCCCAGCCTTATACAAGAAAGAAGAAATTGCCGGAGCATATGGTGCGTTTGCGTTATGAAATAGAGAGTGAAATAAGTCTGGATAAGGTCTTCCTTGCTTTGGAGGAAAGGGAAAAGACAGAAATCATATGGAATGGGACCGCGGTTTCTAACGGGCAGGCAGGGTGGTATGTAGATGAAAAAATCCAGAAGGTTTCTCTTGGAAGGCTGCTAAAGGGAAGAAATATTCTGGAGCTTGCCCTGCCCTTTGGTGAAGCCACCAATTTGGAACAGGCATATCTGCTGGGCGGTTTTGGAACGCGGGTAAATGGGAAAAAGGCTGTAATAACTATTAAACCGGACAAAATCACATTTGGTTCCATCGTCGGGCAGGGTCTGGATTTCTATAGCGGGAATATTTCCTACTGCATTCCTTTGGAACTGCCGGAAGGGAAGGTTAGGATACGGGCAAATAAATACCGGGGAGCGTTGATTGGAGTTTTTATTGATGAGGAGCGCGTGGGTAGTATCATATTTCCGCCTTATGAGTTTGAAAAAACAGGGCTATTACCTGGGAAGCACACGTTAAGGCTATGCCTTTTTGGCAACCGTTTTAATACATTCTCCCATTTGCATACGACAGAGGATTCCGCAGGGGATAAATCGTATCCATATTTATGGAGAACCTCAGGAGACGCCTGGTGCTACGAATATAATTTAATGGATTATGGAGTCTTAAAAACTCCTGAAATATATGTTTGATATTTCCTCCTGTGTATAGGTTAAAGCTGAATTAGGCGCGGAATGCGTCTAGGTCAGCTTTTTTCTTGATAAATAATATCACTTTAACATCATTGACATGGAAAAGCCGGGAATGGTAAAGTTAGTTATGACTTGCTATGATTTTTATTTAAAATAGCAGAAGGAGAGGTATGAGAATGGAACAAAAGAATCTGGTAATGAAGGATATCATTTTTCTGGCAATTCTATCAGCGGCCCTGCTGTTGGTCTCCGGT
>JARKQP010000411.1 GCA_029974875.1 Mobilitalea sp. | reverse complement strand
AAGGGTCAAGCGTTTCCTGGCGATGGACTATGTCTGTGAATATGGCCAGAATGATGTCAGCATCCGAATCGACCATTTTGATGAGGAGGCATATTTCATCCTTTGCACCAACAACAGGAGCATTGATTATATTGAAAATGGGACGGCAAAGCCAATTTCCGCAACCAAATACCTGATCAAGGCAACGTATGGGAATGTCTGGATCCATATGATTGAGGAGAATGTTTTGGGGAAGCCTAAGAACAATAAAACAATCCCGAGTACACCGCAGTAAGACCGTCTGGGCAGGACCGTGTGGAAAACTTTCTAAGAAGGCAGGATACCGTTTCTAAGAAGGCAGGATACTATTTCTAAGAAGTTAGGATACTGTTTCTAAGAAGTTAGGATACTGTTTCTGAGAATACTAAGCTTTACCGGCAGCTCTGTGTCAGGTGCCCGGAGTTTGCAGGCTGTGGAGAAAGGCAGGGTTATCCATGAAAGTTTGTATGATAGCGGAAGGCTGTTATCCCTATGTTGTCGGGGGTGTGTCCAGCTGGATACACAGCATCATTAAGCTGTTTCCTAATATCGAGTTCAGCCTTATTACGATTGTGTCCGACCGGAGTATCAGCGGCAAATTCGCCTATCAGCTGCCACAGAACCTGACCCGGATCCATGAAGTATATCTGCAGGATGTGGACTGGGTAGGAAATTATAAGGCCAGAAAAAAAAGGGTGCGCTTAAACAAGAAGGAAGTAGATGGCCTGCGCAGCCTGATTATTGGGGAAGAGGTGGACTGGATAACGGTGTTTAGGATCTTTAACCGTAGGAATGTCTCCATCAACAATGTTTTAATGAGTCCGGAGTTCCTGGAGATTACCAGGGAATACTATTCCCTCCGGTTTGACCATATTATCTTTTCGGATTTCCTTTGGACCCTGCGCTCCATCTATCTGCCGCTGTTCTTTGCACTAAAGTGCATGCCGCCAAAGGCGGATGTATACCACTGTGTATCGACAGGATATGCGGGGATTATAGGCAGTATGGCTCTGTCCATCTATCCGGAGGCCAGGCTGCTGGTCAGTGAGCATGGAATTTATACCCGTGAGCGTGAGGAGGAGATCATCAAGGCGAAATGGGTACAGGGTATTTACAAAACGATCTGGATTGACCAGTTCCGTAAAATGTCCAGATGCGCTTACTATTTTGCGGATCTGGTAACCTCACTTTTTGAGCAGGCACAGTCCCTACAGATAGAGCTGGGCTGCCCGAAGGAAAAGGCAATTATAACACCGAACGGGATTGATACGGAGAGGTTTGAGAAAATCCCAATGAAGGATCCTGAGGATCCCTATATTAATGTGGGAGCCATTGTCCGTGTAACTCCCATCAAGGATGTAAAGACTATGATTAATGCGTTTTATTATGCCCATGAGAAGCAGCCAAGGCTGAGGCTGTGGATTATGGGACCCGATGATGAGGATCCGGAATATGCAGAGGACTGCCGTGAGCTGGTAAGGACCATGGATGCAAAGAACATAGAATTCATGGGCAGAATCCTCACTACGGATTATATAGGAAGAATGGATATAATGCTTCTGACTAGCATCAGTGAGGGTCAGCCCCTTACGATCCTGGAGGGCTTTGCGGCAAAAAAGCCCTCCATAGCTACCAATGTTGGAAATTGCAATGGCCTGATCTATGGGGAGAATGATTCCTTTGGGGATGCAGGAATTGTTGTGTCAGTGATGAATATCTCTGAGATTTCCAATGCGATTTTAAGGCTGGCAGAGAATCCGGAGCTGGCCAGGCAGATGGGGGAGAATGGCTACCGGCGCCTTATGGCAAAGTATAAAAGTATTTATATGGAAGAGAATTACCGGAGGATTTATAAGACCCTGGCGAAAATGAGCGGTGTTGTATACACGGAGGAGCAGGGAAAATTTTAAGACAGAGAGGTGAGCTAAAGTATGGCAGGTATCGGTGTCCAGCTAAACAAAATATTTGACAAGCATACGGTGGCCTCATCCCTTTACGGGATCGGCTTCAGCTTTGTGAATACAATTGCGCCGATGCTGGTGGTCATAGGGTGTCTTCTTGCCATGTATGGGGTATTGGGCTTTGATGAAGTGGGATATCTGGAAAGGGAGATATTTTCCAGCAGTATTTTGTATATCTTCATTTTTGCCCTGTTGACCTCCTCACCTTTTAATTCGGTGCTTTCAAAATTCCAGACGGACAGGATTTATGAGCAGCGGTACGAGGATATCAGACCCTGCATTTATGTGGGAACCCTTACAAACCTGACGGTTTCCTCCCTTCTTGCAATACCCTTTTACATCTATGAGGTAGTTGTGGGACAGGTTCCTGTCTATTATGTGTTTACGACCTATCTGGGCTTTTTGGGGCTGACGCTGACCTTTTCCACCATGGTGTATAACTCTATTTTAAAGCAGTATAAAAAGATTACGATGTATTTTATCTATTCCATGATAGTTTCTTTTCTGTTATCCATGGCCTTTCATTTCCTGTTAGGCTTTTCGGTTACCTATAGCATGCTCCTGGCCCTGACCATCGGCTTTCTGCTGATTGCCTCCCTGGAGCTTGCCAATGTGCTGCAATATTTTACTGCCAACAGCCGCAGCTATAGGGATGTGCTGCATTATTTCCGGATTTACTGGAAGCTGATTGCTTCTAATTTCTTATATACACTGGGGTTGTTCATCCACAACTTTGTATACTGGGCGCAGCCTTGGCATCTGGTGGTGCGCGATACCTATGTAAGCAACCAGTCCTATGATATGGCTTCCTGCCTTGCCATGTTCACTAATATTTCTGCCAGCGTATTGTTTATTTCCAGGGTGGAGATGCATTTCCATGAAAGATACCAGGATTATGTAGAGGCCGTTATCGGCGGCAAGCTGGACAGCATTGAGAAAACCAAGAAAAGAATGTTTAGCGGACTTTCCTCCCAGCTGCTGTCCCTGGCCCATCTCCAGTTTATTGTTTCAGTGGTGGTCTATCTGGTGGCAATCGTCATCCTGCCCATCGTGGGATTTTCCGGTATGATCACGGAGATATATCCGCAGCTGGCGGTTGGGTACTTTTTGTCCTTCCTGATGTATTCGGAAATGCTGTTCTTATATTACTTTGACGACTTGACAGGGGCAGTCATTAATGGAGTGATTTTTGCAGGAGTTTCCTTTGTGGGATCTGTCCTCGTATCCAGGCTGCCAGCCATATGGTATGGCCTAGGGTTTACGGCGGCTTCCTTTTTAGCCTTCACTTTTTCCTACTTCAGGCTCCGCTGGATTGAGAAAAACCTGGACAGCCATGTTTTTTGCCGTGGTACGGTCTTAAAGCAGGTGAGCGGGGATATGCCGGATGCTGAAGTTTATAATAGATATAAAAACAAATTTACAAAGGAAGGCGCTTAAGACCTGGGAAAAGGAGGTATCATTGTATGTCGGTTACGCTTCGTGTGTTTATTTGTCTTTCCGGACTGGTTCTCATTTATATGGCGAGGAAGGCCAGTATTGTACGTAAGATGACGGAGAGGCAGAGCTTGTTTTGGATTTTGGGCGGGGTTATCATTATTGCATTTGGGCTGTTTCCACAGCTGGTATTTTTTATTTCGGACCGGTTTGCAGTTGAATATCCGCCGTCCATCATATTTGCCATCGCGATTATTATTGCAACCTACGGTATTTTTAATTGCTATAAGTCCAATGCGGAGTTGGCTGCCCGTGTACAGGAGCTTGCGATGCAGGTGTCGCTGTTAAATGAGGAAAACAGTCATTTGGAGGAACGGCTGGGGAAGCTGGCTCCCCGGAGTGAAGACAGGGAGGATGGGGAGAAGTCCGACGGATGAAAAAGAAGCTTTTGTTTATCATCAATACTATGGGACAGGCTGGTGCGGAGACCGCTTTAGTCCAGCTGTTAAAGCGGCTGGATTCCATGGGAGAATATGAGCTGTTCCTGTACGCTGTCATTCCCTGTGGGGAGCTGTTTGGCCGGGTTCCCAAAAAGGTGCATATCCTGAACAGGCATGTCAGCAGGGCAACCCTGCTTTCCCCTGCCGGGCGCCTGCGGATTGCCCGGGCCGTGGCAGCCTCCTTCTTTTATAGGCTGACCGGCTTTAAGCTCCTTGGCTATATGATAAAAAACATCAGGGAGCAGAGGGCTTCCGGCAGAAAGCTCCAGTATGACAAGCTGCTGTGGAGGCTTCTGGCGGATGGCCGCCCGGATACCTTGGGATACTATGATCTGGCGGTGGCCTATATCGAGGGAGCGGCAGCTTACCTCCTGGCAGATAAGGTAAAGGCCCGGCATAAGGCTGCGTTTATCCATATTGATTATGAGGAAGCCGGATATACGCCGCTGATGGACCAGGACTGTTACCGGGTAGCGGAGAAGATATTTGTAGTTTCTAAGGAAGTGGGCGAAAGGTTCGGTAATGTTTATCCCCAGTACAGGGACAGGATAAGGCTGTTTAGGAACCTGTTGGACCAGGACAGCATCCGCCGGAGGGCGGAGGAAGGGGATGGCTTTACGGATGGGTTTGAGGGTATCCGCCTGCTGACAGTTGGCCGCCTGCACTACCAGAAGGGCTACGATATCGCCATTAAGGCCCTGGCGGGGATGAGAAGGGATGGCTATCCTGTACGCTGGTATGTGATTGGCGAGGGGATGGAAAGAAGAAATCTGGAGACTCTGATTAAAAAATATGGTGTGGAGGAATACTTTATCCTGATGGGAGCCAAAGACAATCCCTATCCATATATGAAGCAGGCAGATATCTACGTACAGGCCACCCGCTTTGAAGGGAAGAGCATAGCGGTGGAGGAGGCTCAGATACTGGGGAAGGTGATTGTCGCATCGGACTGTACCGGTAATACGGAGCAGATCAGGTCAGGCTATGACGGCGTCCTGCTGGCATTGGAGGAAGAGAATTTAGTGCGTGAGCTGGAGCGGATGGTTGATGAACCGGAGCTGCGTAAGGAATATGCAAGGCATGTGCTGGAGAAGAAAATCGGTTTTCCGAAGGATCTGGACGCCCTGCTGGAATTGCTGAAGGAATAGAAGGAAGGGTTTATATGAATAAAGTACTGATAATAGTTCCTGCATTTAATGAAGAAGAGAATATGGCGCCCTTATTTGACCAGCTTTGTTCGCCTCAAATACGTGGCTTTGCGGACATCCTGGTTGTGAATGATGCGTCCATGGACCGGACGGGATTCATTGCCAAGACCTATGATGTAGCCGTAGTTACCCATGTATTTAACCTGGGCTATGGCTCTGCCCTCCAGGTAGGCTATAAATATGCGGTCCGCCGTGGCTACGACTATGTCATCCAGATTGATGCGGACGGGCAGCATAATATATCCAACATCCCCCATATTTACGAGTTCCTGACAACGCCGGCGGGAGACGGCAGCCTGCCGGACATTGTCATTGGCTCCCGCTTTGTGGAGGGAAGCCGTTCCTTTAAAGTATCGGGGATAAAGAAGGTTTCCCTTGCCATGTTTTCCGGGATTATTAAAAGTGTAACAGGCAAGACAATTACAGATCCTACCTCAGGGCTCCAGGGCTTGAATAAAAATGCGTTTACATATTATTCTAAGTATGGAAACTTTGATTATTTCTACCCTGATGCCAATATGATAATCCAGATGCTGCTGTTAGGCTTCCGTGTTGAGGAAACGGTATCCGTGATGCACGAACGGACAGCGGGAGTCAGCATGCACACCGGATTGTTCAAGCAGATGATTTATATGCTGATTATGCCGCTCAGCATACTGACAGTGATAACACGGATTAAAAGCGGACGGCAGAAATAGAGGTTCCGATTGAAAGAGGGTTCAGCTATGGCACGAGGTAATAGGGTTACAAAAATAAAATGGATGCCACTCCCAAGGAGGGAAAAAGCGGAGGCGCTGAAGAATCCATACTGCGGGCTATACGCCATCTTTCGTTTTTTTGCCGACAGTGACAGGATGCACCCAACAGGGGAAGTGGTTGAAAGCATCCTGCCGGATCCGGGCCGGCAGCTCTGCCTTGTGGAAATAAACCTGCTTCCTTACCATGAAGAGCCCTTGCCGGAGGAAGCCTTGCATAAAATAGGGCGGGTGCTCCGGCATTTTGCCACCCAGGGGAAGCAGCTGATCCTGCGCTTTGTATATGACTGGGAGGGCAAGGGCGTGCTCAATGAGCCTAAGGATATTGGGGTTATTTTAGGCCATATGGGTCAATTGTCGCCACTGCTTAAGGAATATACGGAGGATATCTATATTTTACAGGGACTTTTTATTGGCAGCTGGGGAGAGATGCACAGCTCCCGTTACCTGGGAGAGCGCAATATGGCGCACCTGGCGAAGCGGATATATGAGTGCGCCGGAGAAAAAACACAGATTGCACTGCGATGTCCGAGCTTCTGGCGTATGATATTTAAAACCTACCGGCCTCTTGATGAGACGGAGGCTTTTACGGATATCCAGAAGGCCAGGTTCGCCCTGTTCAATGATGGGATTATGGCGTCAGAGGCGGATTTTGGCACCTATGGCGGCATCAGCGCTGCGGATGCCAAGGCTTACGGTGATAAATGGCTTCGGGAGGAGGAGCTGGAATTCCAGAATAAATTATGCAGATATGTTTCCAATGGCGGTGAGGTGGTTAATGAATGCCGATACAATGATGCAGAGCAGGCGATAGGAACCTTGAGGAGGATGAGGGTGTCCTACCTGCACGCGGAATATGATGAACAGGTGCTTAACAAATGGAAGTCTGCCAGGCTTGGCTCTGGATATGGCCTATGGAAGGACAGGACTGCCTTTGAGTATATCGCGGCACATCTGGGTTACCGTTTTACCCTGGGAGAGACCAGCCTATGGCTGTCCCCCGATAAAAGCAGCCTAAGGGCAGCGGTGAGGATTACGAACAAGGGGTTTGCGCCCTGCTACCATAAATTTGAGGTTAGGTTTGTGGCCCGTACTGCCTCCTTTTCGGAGGTGCGGGAGTATGAGGTTGATACAGACACCCGCAGGTGGATGCCGGAGGAGAGGCTGGAGCTGGAGACGGTGATCCCTATCTCCAGTTGGGAAAGGAAAAACTATATCCTGGGCTTTGGCATCTACGATCCACGGTCCGGGCAGCCGGTTCAGATTGCAAATACCTTTTCGGCGGCGGACCATACGGGTGTGTATCGTCTCGGTAATCTTATACTTAGTACTTAGGGTAGTCTGAAAACCCATTATACCGTTCTGAACACCCCAAGCAGTTTTCAGACACGCCTAGCGGGAGCACCGGAGAGCGGAGGAAGAAGTGTGAAAAGCGTAAAAAACACGCTTATGAAATTCTAAGCCC
>JARKQP010000382.1 GCA_029974875.1 Mobilitalea sp. | reverse complement strand
AGGGAGCTTAACAGCACCTCTTGGAAAATAGCACAGCTTGGATAAATTTATTTTGGAGGAAGATTGGCAGGAATATGCGAAGGAATACAAATAGCGTATGGTTAAGACTTGGTAAGAAAGTGCTGCTTCTTCTGGTGATTGTTGCAGTTCCCGCAGCCGTCCTGCTGACTGCTTTCCGTATTAAGACAGTGGAAGTGATCGGGGCGTTGGAGTACACGGATGAACAGATCAAGGAGCATGTAATTGCATCACCCCAGGAGAATAATGCCCTGTACCTGTACCTGAAATATAAGTTTTTCCCTACACCGGAGCTGCCCTTTGTTGAGAAGCTGGATGTTGAAATGAACAGCAGCCATTCCATCACCATTTATGTCTATGAGAAGATGGTCGCAGGCTGTGTGGAATTCATGGGAGAATATTTATATTTTGATAAGGATGGAATGGTAGTAGAGAGCTCTTCCAAAAAACTGGATAGGATCCCTGAAATCAAAGGACTTAAGTTTAAGGAAATTATTTTAAATGAGAGGCTTAAGGTGGAAAATACAGCCTTGGAGGACCGGGACGCGGAGCCTGATCCAACATTAAGTGAAAAGCAAAGGCTTGAAAAGGAGAAAGAGGAAGAATTAAAGAAGGAGCAGGAACGGAAGCTGCGCAATGAGAAGCTGTTCCAGGCAATTATTAATTTAATGCAGCTGATCGATAAATACGGGCTGGATATTGATACAATCAGTTTTAAGGCCAATGATGAAGTGGTTCTCGACAGTGGAGGAATAACAATTCTGCTCGGTAAAAAAAGTACATATGATGAAGAGTTCTCTGGAATAAGGGATATAATGGAAAAAGCAAAGGGGATGGATATCACAATTGACATGAGAAATTATGTAAAAGGTTCGGAAAGCATTATAGCGAAACCAAAGAAAACGACAGAATAAGGAAAAAAGTCACAAAAATATATCGCTTTTTTTTAAAATTATGCTTGATTATTTGGGAATTTAAAGATATCATATAAGGTAGGATTATGCTATACCACACTTAGTATATGGACTGGATTTTATCCCATTATGATGTGGTTTTGGAAGAAAACTGGAACATTTTGAAGGGGATCATAAATTCGTGCAGGTGATTTGGGAGGACAAGCTGCCTGTAAAAAAAGAAATCTCTTTCCTTACGAAATAGATTTCATCAGGAAAGAATATGTTAAAAGGAGGAATCGACCTTGCTTGAGATAAGAACAAATGAGGCGGATACTACAGCTAAAATACTTGTAATTGGGGTAGGAGGAGCAGGTAATAACGCCGTTAATCGAATGATAGAAGAGAATATTCTTGGTGTTGAATTTGTCTGTGTGAATACTGACAAACAGCATTTGAAGACTTGTAAGGCACCGCTTTGCATCCAGATTGGTGAAAAGCTTACGAAGGGCCTTGGTGCCGGAGCACAGCCGGAGATCGGCCAGAAGGCTGCGGAGGAAAGCAGGGAGCAGCTTGCTGAGATTATCAGGGGAGCGGACATGGTATTTGTCACCTGTGGTATGGGTGGCGGAACCGGAACCGGTGCAGCCCCTGTTGTAGCCCAGATTGCGAAGGAGATGGGAATCCTGACTGTCGGGATCGTAACAAAGCCCTTCCGGTTCGAGGCAAAGACACGTATGGCAAATGCGATCAACGGTATTGACCGCTTAAAGGAGCATGTAGATACCTTGATTGTGATTCCGAATGATAAATTACTGGAAATTGTTGACCGCAGGACGACTATGCCGGATGCACTCCGTAAAGCGGACGAGGTATTGCAGCAGGGTGTCCAGGGAATTACGGACCTGATTAATGTCCCAGGTCTGATCAATCTTGATTTTGCGGATGTCCAGACGGTTATGAAGGATAAGGGCGTAGCACATATTGGTATTGGAATGGGTGTCGGTGACGATAAGTGTATTGATGCTGTGAAGCAGGCAATCACCAGTCCGCTTTTAGAGACCACGATCCAGGGTGCTTCCCATGTAATTATTAATATATCAGGAGATATCAGCCTGATCGAAGCGAATGAGGCAGCGACCCTGGTTCAGGAGCTTGCGGGCGATACGGCGAATATTATCTTTGGTGCTATGTTTGATGATGTGAATCCGGATGCGGCTACGATTACGGTCATTGCCACAGGGCTGGATGCCAAGTCGAAGGACGTTAAGACGCCGGAGTTCTTAAGGCAGTCCCATATGGCCGGCTCCTATGGAAGTACCTCCGGCAGACCGGCGCCGAAGCCTGAATTTAATATGAACAGACCTTCTTATACCAGCGGGTCGGTCTTTGGTTCAGGCAGCCAGGCAAATGGTTCCCCCTCTTCCCCTTTTAATACGGATCCAAGCAGGAGGCCAATCAGCCAGCCGGCAAAAGCACCGTCAAATACGAACACGGATCCCAGTGGAATTAAGATTCCTGAGTTTTTGCAGAAAAACCGTCACAAATAAAAGGTTAAAAGAAATAAATCCATGCCCGCACTTCCATGGCGAATTGTGCAGTATAAGGGCGGTGCCCATAATGATGGGCATGGACGTTAATACATAGGCAATGAGCCTCGTAGGGGCGCGTTGTCTGGCTGTCAGATTATTACGATATGTATAATCTGACAGCTTTTTTTGTGCGAAAAATGCAAAATATCATCTTTGCTGTTGGAAATAGTAAATGAAAACAGCAATTTTATTTCCAGAAAATGACATATATTGAATTCGAAACAAGTTATAATCGAACTATCATCATAAAGGGCTCCCCCAGATAGCATTGAAATTAGATGGGAATAATAGTCGCTTTGGGATAAATCATTTGGGCGATGGAGGTGAATTTTGTATTTTGAAGTATATCCGGATATTATTTTTATCCTAAATTTTATCTTGGATTTTATATTACTTTACCTGTTAAAGAAGATTAACAGAAAGGAAGGTACCTTCATCAGACGGATTGCTGCAGCGGCTGTGGGAGCCGCAGTAGCGGCACTGGCCGGTCTTTTTCCCTGGATGAATGTCATTTTGAGGGTAATTATCATGAATATTGCGGCTGCAGTTTTCATGGTAAGGATAGCATTCGGGAAAATGGGAAAAGGGGAGCTGGTAAAGCAAGTAATTGTATTATATCTAATTACATATGCGGTCGGTGGATTAATTAATACGGTTTATTATAATACGGGTATTAAGGTCCAACTGGTACGGTTTGGTGAGTTCTTTCTATACAGCGGTATTTCCTGGGGGTTTATCGCGGTTGCCTTTACTGCGGTTTCCTTGCTGGCGCTGGCCGTCATCTGGTTTTACCGGTGTTATGCCGGAAGCAGGATGGAGGTATATGATGTGGAGCTGTTTCTTATGGATAACCATATAAAGACGAAAGGGTTATTAGATACAGGAAACGGGCTGTTTGATCCGGTGACAGGGAAAGCAGTTATTATTATGGAAGCTTCACTTTTAGAAGTTCTGCTGACGGAGGGAATGAGAACACAGTTTGATAGGACGAAAGCTATGTTGGAGGGAAGAACCGTTGGAGTAAATCCTGTTAGAAAAGATTCTGTTGAAACAAATCCTGTTGGAACAGATTCTGTCGAAGCAAATCCTGTTGGAATAGATTCTGTTGAAGCAGATTCTGATGGAATTGGAGCAGAAGGTGGCGGGGAGGAGTTCCTTCCATTAAAATGGATTCCCTTCCGGTCCATTGGAAGAGAGAAGGGGATGATGGCTGGCTTAGTGCTGGATAAGCTGGTAATTTATACCGGACAAAGCTCCAGCAGTATAAATAAGGTCATCGCTGCTGTTTGTGATAACCAGCTGTCTGCGCAGAAGGAGTACCAGGTGATATTACATAAGGATATGATACCAAATAACAGATAAAACATATGAGCATAATAATAGGAGGTTTATCAATGTTACTAAAATTATCAATACCAAACAAGCTGCAATTTCGGATGATACCGAATATCAGGACGTTTTTTTTCGGGCAAAAGGGGGAAATCCATTACATTGGCGGTGCAGAGATACTACCTCCTCCACTGGATCCGGCCAGGGAAGCGCAAGTAATCGAGAAGCTTGGGACTGATGAGGACAGTGAGATGAAGTCAATCCTGGTGGAACATAATTTAAGGCTTGTTGTTTACATAGCAAAGAAATTCGATAATACGGGTGTGGGTGTCGAGGATCTGATCTCGATTGGGACAATAGGATTAATTAAAGCGATCAATACCTTTAATCCGGAAAAAAATATCAAGCTTGCAACCTATGCATCAAGATGCATTGAGAATGAAATCCTAATGTATCTGCGCAGGAATAATAAGACAAAGCTGGAGGTATCCATTGATGAACCCCTGAATGTGGACTGGGATGGGAATGAGCTGCTGCTTTCCGATATTCTGGGAACGGAAGAGGATGTCATTTACCATAATATTGAAGAGGAAGTAGACCGGAAATTACTGCGGAAGGCCTTGACCAAGCTGTCCGACAGGGAAAGGGTCATTGTGGACCTGCGTTTTGGGCTGAATACGGATGACGGTTTGGAAAGAACCCAGAAAGAGGTTGCAGACCTGCTGGGAATTTCCCAGTCCTATATATCAAGGCTGGAGAAAAAAATAATAAAACGGTTAAAAAAAGAAATGGTGCGTTTTGAATAGGATTTGGTAATTGGAAATTATTTCTTTCCTTATAACAGTATAAATAGGAGCCAAAAAGTGAATCATTTATTAATGAAAAAGATGTGATTCGGAGGTTTCGGTATGGCTCTTTATAAGGTTGAGATTTGTGGCGTAAATACATCTAAATTGCCATTGTTAAAAAACAGTGAAAAGGAAGAATTATTTAAGAAAATTCTAAGCGGGGATAAAGAAGCCAGAGAACTTTATATCAAGGGAAATCTCAGGCTGGTGCTGTCCATTATCCAGAGATTCTCGGGAAGCAACGAAAATGTTGATGACCTGTTTCAAATTGGCTGCATTGGTTTGATGAAGGCTATCGATAATTTTGATATAACCCAGAACGTAAAATTCTCAACCTATGCGGTACCTATGATCATAGGTGAAATAAGGCGGTATTTGAGGGATAATAATTCCATCCGTGTCAGCCGTTCCTTAAGGGATACTGCATATAAAGCCATTTACGCGAAGGAAGCATTGATAAAGAAAAATGAAAAGGAGCCCACTGTCAGCGAGATCGCAGCAGAAATAGGGATAAGCAAAGAGGATATCGTATATGCCCTGGATGCAATCCAGAGCCCCGTATCCCTCTATGACCCTGTTTATGTGGAAGGAGGCGACGCCCTCTATATCATGGACCAGGTGAGTGACAAAAAGAACAAGGAGGAGAATTGGATTGAGGAAATCTCCTTGAAGGAAGCGATGGATAAATTGTCACCGAGGGAACATAATATTATTAAGCTGCGGTTTTTCGAAGGGAAAACCCAGATGGAGGTAGCCAAGGAAATCAATATATCCCAAGCGCAGGTAAGCCGGCTGGAGAAATCCGCTTTAAAGAATATGAAAAATTATTTATTATAAAATATGGTCAGGGGCTGTTCTGAACAGCCCCTGTTTTATGTCCATCCACTATAAGGGAGAACGTGTGCATTGCCATCAAAGAATTATTACAGATTAGAATATATAAAATGTATACAAATGGGTATAGAATATATAAAAAGTATACAAATGGATAAAATTGGTTGAATTGACCAAAACCATGTGTTAAAATATTTATGTATAATTGTTCAGAAGACAGAGGATAGTAGGATGGTTTCCCTTCGGAAATAAACGGAGGAGGAAATGTAAATGAATACACTTGAGGTGTTGACATTAGTGCTGTTGATTTTTGCGGCGCTGACTTACATAGATAATCATCAGAACAAAAAATAGCTATCCTCTACGAGCATAGAGGATAGCCGTAACTAAAAATTATGCAGTTATCCGAAGCGTAATCATCAGACCACACAATGTCTTTTGATTACTTCTATATCAATTATACACGGGGTACTTGAATTTTTCAAGTACCCTTTTTAAATTTATGGGACATAATTAAATATGTCTTTTGTTAAGTTATTTCTTATTGCAAATTTATCAGACATGGTTAGATATGTTTTGCTAAGTTTTTTCTTGTTGTAAATTAATCAAGATTATGGTATAGTTGGTTAGGTATAACTAACTAAATAAATATTAGATGTAACAAATAGGCAGTGATTATACTGAAGGGATGCTTTATTCCAGCAGGCGTATCCCCGCGTAATTCAAGAATATATGGGTAATGGCATGAAGATTAATATTAATGAGATAATAGATTACTACGCAAAAGCCAATATTTCATTTGCAGGACTGTTTGTTGAATATAGTTCGTCTAGCGGTAGAAGAATTGACAGAAGAACAAATCCTTTTTATGGAGGCCTGGTAATCCCGATGTCTGGGGATGTTTACATAACATTGGACGGAACAACATATATGGTCCATCCTGGCGTTGTACTGCACGCCGGACCCGGTATGAGGATAAACATAGAGGGCAGGGGCGATAGGATGTGGCGGATAGCGGTAATACATTATTATCTCCCTGAAAATGAAAGGGGTAAATTCTATCTTTTTAGAAATCATTTTTCATTTCTGACAGGTGAAAGTGCGAAAATCCCTGATTTGATCCAGCAGCTTCTGCTCAGCCAATCTGCCCCGGAGCCATCAGGGCTGTTTAGGACAAAGCTTCTGTTTATGACCCTGCTGGGCGAGCTGTTTGATTCGGCGAAAAGACAGCTTGCCTGCAGCGACACCGTCCTGGTCGGGCAGGTTATGGAATACATCCGGCAGAATCATGCCCAGCCCATCACCATCTCCCAGACGGCAGAGCTCTTTGGCTTGGACAGGCGCAGGCTTGCCGCACTGTTTGAGCACTACGTTGGTATGACACCCAGCACTTACCTGATTGAATGCCGGATACTCAAGGCAAAGGAGCTGCTGCGCACCTGTTCCTGTCCTGTCAAGCAGGTTGCCGAATGTGTGGGCTATTCGGACAGTCTGTATTTCAGTAAAGCCTTTAAGAAGCAAATCGGAGTTTCTCCATCAAAATTCCAGGAACGCGAAAGGCGCAGTGTATAGAAGACGGCCTGTGGTCCGGGGCGGACAAATTTCCATATCAATAAGGCTATATTTCCATTCCAATATAGATTAGGGCTTGCTATACTACCTAATGCGAGTTAGCTAAAGCTAACCAAAATATTATTGGGAGGAACTTATAATGAAAAAGCTTATAGGACTGATTGTCTCACTTATGTTACTGACAGGGTTTCTGGCAGGCTGTGCCAAAGCACCTGCCCAGAATAGCTCTACGGGCATGCCGGAGGGCACGCCCGCGACAACAGAAACAAGCAAACCGGAGGATACGCCTGCAAAAACGGAAGTAAGCGGCGGGGCAGTGGAAACGGCTTGGCCGAGAACCTATGTCGATTCACTCGGCAACGAGGTTATACTTGAAAAGCAGCCGGAGCGCGTTGTTTCCATTTTCCACGGCATGTACCATGACTATATGTACGCCCTTGGGATTTATCCTGTAGGAGTTGCAGGTGCTGACACGTTTCTGGCAAAATGGAGTGCATTTGATCAGTTTTTGGGTGGGCACCCCGTCGTGGATGTGGGCTCAACCGGCGCTGCGAATCTTGAGCTGTTGTTGGAGCTGGAGCCGGATGTCATTATTGGTATGACCACGGACGAAGGGAGTTATGAAGAGTTGTCTAAAATTGCACCCACCATCCTTCTGGATTATGGACAACTCAACGCTGATTGGAAACACGCCTTAGGAGAGTTTGCGGAAATCTTCGGCAAAGAGGATATGGTAGATGCTGTTATATCCGAAACAGAGGGGGCTGTGGCAAAGGCGGCAGATGAACTGGATGATTTCCGCAGCAAAGGCGGGAGTGTCATCTTCCTTGGTATAAACGAAAAGGATATATGGCCTTATATCGTTGACCAGCTTCAGACGGTTTATTCAGAGGAAGGCCTTTCCCTAAGCCCGCCTGCTGGCTTTGAGCAGTGGACTGACCGTTCTGTGGCGCTTTCCTTGGAGGCATTGGCAGAATACGATCCGGATCATATCTTCCTGCTGCTGAATCATGGTGATGAAACCGCCGAAGCCTATTTAGAGGAGCTGGAGGGCAACGCTGTCTGGAACACCATTTCAGCCGTGAAAAACGGCAATATTTATGTGACTGACCGTTCGATTTTCGCCTTTAACGCTCCGATTTCAACCCAATATGGTGCTGATTTCCTGGTGGACAAGCTGGCAAAATAAGCATCTGCGGATACCTTAACCACTAGGAGGGATTTTTTGGACAGGGATATTACTGCAGAGGGGATAGAACCCTCAATACAGCATAAAAAAAAGGCACAGGGCCGGAGGGCGCGGGCAATCATTCTTTTTGGCCCGGTTTTGCTTGTGCTGCTAATGGCGGTTTCCATAACACAGGGAGCGGCAAAGATTCCGATTGCTACGGTATGGGAATCAATATTTAACTTTAACAGCGAGATATTGCATCATTTATTTGTAGTGGAGCTGCGCCTGCCGCGGGTGATTGCCAGCGCCCTTGTGGGTGCGGCCTTCGCAGTGTCGGGAGCCATCATGCAGGGTACCACGAGAAACCCCATGGCGGATTCCGGCCTGTTAGGTCTTAATTCGGGTGCGGGCTTTGCCCTGTCGCTCTGCTTTGCATTTTTCCCTGGAATGAGGTATATGCAGATTGTCCTGTGCTGCTTTTTAGGGGCTGCATTGGGTATGGGGCTGGTCAACGGAATTGCCTCCCTGCGGCGTGGGGGAGTGACCCCTATGCGGCTTGTTCTCGCGGGCGCGGCAGTGAGCGCGCTGCTAAGCGCGCTCAGCCAGGGCGTCGCTTTATATTTTAATGTGGCACAGAACATTATGTTTTGGACCGTAGGAGGTGTAGCCGGCTCCAATTGGGAGCAGATAAAGGTTATGACGCCATGGATAGCTGCCGCGCTGCTGGGCGCAATTGGCCTGTCACGCCCAATCTCCCTGCTAAGCCTTGGAGAGGACGTCGCGAAAGGGCTTGGCCTCAATACGGTGTTGATTAACCTGCTTTGCTCTATCGTCGTGCTGGTTTTGGCAGGAACCTCGGTGGCTGTCGTGGGTGCAGTGGGGTTTGTAGGGCTTATGGTTCCACATTTGGCAAGATACCTGGTGGGTGTGGACTACCGTTTCATCATCCCGGCCTCGATGGTGCTGGGGGCGTTGCTGATGGTAGCGGCGGATTTGGGGGCAAGGACTCTCAATCCGCCCTTTGAAACCCCGATCGGGGCTTTAATCTCACTTGTGGGCGTTCCCTTCTTCCTATATCTTGCGCGTAAACAAAGGAGGGGACTGTAATGACGAAGCAGCAAATGACAATAAAACAAAAAAATGAAGCCTATAAGCGCAAAACCGCCCTCCGCAACCTGGCCATTCTTGTGGGCTGCGGGGTCTTGCTTGCAATTTCCCTTATTGTCAGTATGAACACCGGATATACCAAGCTCTCCCCGCTGGATACTCTGTACACCCTCTTTGGCGGCGGTACGGACAAGGAAAAGCTCATCCTTTTTGACCTGCGCCTGCCCCGTATTGTCATTTCCATGCTGGTAGGTGCGGGACTGGCGCTGTCCGGCTGCATTATACAGGGTATTTCTAAAAACGCCCTGGCTGATCCCGGGCTGCTTGGTATCAACGCCGGCGCAGGGCTGATGGTAATACTGTATGTGATGTTCTTCGGTACCAAGTCCCTGATGTCGGTATTTACCCTGCCATTTCTTGCTTTGGCAGGAGCCGGCGTGACGGCTGTGGCCATCTATTGGATGGCCTATAAAAAAGATGAGGGCGTAGCTCCCATGCGGCTGATATTGATGGGAGTGGCGGTACAGGCAGGCATCTCCGCACTGACCACAGTGCTTGTGGTCAAGCTGGATGAAACGCAGTTTGATTTTGTAGCCTCGTGGCAGGCGGGAAGCATCTGGGGCAGCAGCTGGAAGTTTGTTATGGCGCTGCTGCCCTGGCTTCTGGTCCTCTTTCCCTATGTCCTGTCCAAAGCCCGCATGCTGGATGTGCTCAACCTGGGCGATGACGTGGCGTACAGCCTTGGCGCATCGGTGGAGCGGGAACGGCGGGGACTTCTGGCGGCGGCAGTGGCGTTAGCAGCCTCCTGTGTGTCGATCAGCGGGGGCATCAGCTTTGTAGGGTTGATTGCGCCCCATCTGGCGCGGCGGCTGGTGGGGCCAAAGCACAGTGTTTTGCTTCCCGCCTGCGCCTTAACAGGGGCGGTGCTGGTATCTGCGGCGGACACCGTCGCAAGGGTTATCGTGCAGCCCTCGGAAATTCCCACCGGCATCATGGTGGCCATCATTGGTGCGCCATATTTTCTCTACCTGCTGGCAAAGAGCAGGTAATAGCGAAAGGATGAAGAAGATGAACAGCATTACCACAGAAAGCTTAGCCGTCGCCTACGATGACCGCCTTATCGTGGACGACTTTGACATGCAAATTCCCCAAGGAAAAATAACCACTATCATTGGACCCAATGGCTGCGGGAAGTCCACCGTCCTCAAGGCAGTGGGGCGCATCCTCAAGCCCAAGGGCGGGATGGTGTACCTGAACGGGGATGATATCCGCAACCTGTCTACCAGGGAAGTGGCGCAGAAAATGGCGATCCTGCCCCAATCGCCCCAGGCTCCGGCAGGGTTGACCGTGGGCGAGCTGGTGGCCTATGGACGCTTTCCCCACCAGAGAGGGTTTGGCAAGCTTAGGCCGGAGGATAAGAAGATTATCCAGTGGGCGCTGGAGGTTACCAAATTGATGGAGCTGGAAACTACAGCGGTAGACAATCTTTCCGGCGGACAGCGGCAGCGGGTATGGATCGCCATGGCCCTGGCCCAGCAGACCGACCTGATCCTGCTTGATGAGCCGACGACCTATCTCGACCTTGCCTACCAGCTGGAGGTGCTGGAGCTTTTGTACCGCTTGAACAGGGAGCAGGGCTGCACCATTGTGATGGTACTCCATGACCTCAATCTTGCCGCACGGTTTGCCGACTACATGATCGCCATACGCAGCGGGGACATCATATGTCACGGAACACCGGAGGAGGTCATGACACGGGAGGTGCTCCGCGAAACCTTCCATATCGACGCGGAAATCGTGAGTGAATCGAGGACAGGCCGCCCCACCTGTGTTTCTTATGATCTTATTCCACAGGGGTAGAAGATGAGATATCTAGCTTTGATTAATTGCCGCATATTGTGATGCATCAATTCGTGTGCCTGGCATCAATTCCGCATGCCAGGCCACTGACAACACTCACCATTAATATATAAGGCTCTTTGTCAAGTGTTGGGGTATGTGAAAGCATACTTCCAACATTTATTATAGAACCATATATAAAAAAGCACAGATCAATGGTGATCTGTCTTTTTTTATTTGCATCCCATTACAAAAAACACCTACTATGAAAAAAACTTCATTATATTTTTTCTCCAGCAAAAGGGATTCAGTCCATAGCCGGTGGTCATGACTTATAAGGCATAGATCTATAATATGATTCGGGCACCAGATGGGCAGGATTCAGGCTGTGAGGTGAATATGGGTGCCGGGTACAAAGAAGCTTTTTGCAGGGAGAATCATAGTATATTAATATTTGATTGAAATAAGCTGCGGAATATGTATATAATGAATGGATTTGTATATAGGGCTTAAAACAGGCATAAAATAATGAAATAAAATAATGAAATAAATAATGAAATAAATAATGAAATAAATAATGAAATAAATAATAACATAAATAATGACATAAATAATGACATAAAAGAGTGATATAAAAGAGTGACATAAAGGAATGATATAAGGAATGATATAAGGAATGATATAAAAAATGATATTTAGAATGATATAGGAAATGATATTAAGAATGACATTAGAATGACATAGAGAATGTTAAAGCTCTTGGAGGTAGAAATGGGAACAAATATTGTAAGTAGGAAGAACCAGGTAAGAAGCATCCTGTTTGTGGTTTTATTAATGACAATTACAATCATCGTTATGTTAAAGGAATACCGGATCTCCGAGATCGCCCGGGTTATCCGGGATGTCCACCCCTTTTATTTATTGGCAGGAATACTGATGATGTTTGTTTATGTGGGATGCCAGGCGTTGAACCTCAATCTTATATTGAAGCAGCTGGGACGTCCAGCCTCTTATTTAAGATGCCTTGGTTTCGCTTACGTTGGCACATATTTTGGAGCAATTACTCCGGGGGCAAGCGGTGCGCAGCCGGCCCAGGTCTACTATATGAACAAGGACAGGATCCATGTGGATATATCGGCAATCACCGTATTTTTCATGGTGTTCGCCAGCCAGATCGTAATGCTGGCTTATGGCGGCCTGGCAGCCATATTCCGCTTTGAGTATGTGTCCGGCTACAGGGCCTGGATGAAATATCTGATTATCGCCGGTGCGGCAGTGATAGCAGGCCTTACCCTGATTCTGGTTGCGGTCATGTTCCTAGGGAAAACAGTGCCCTTTCTTATTAAAAATGCCTTGAGGTTAGGGGAAAGGATCAAGCTGATTAAGAATGGTGCAGAATTAAAAACGAGGCTGGACGGCCTGGTGGTTTCCTACCAGGATAAATCCCATTATATATTAAAACACCCGGGGCTTTTTGTCCGGGTCTTCCTTGTGGCCTTGATCCAATGGATGGCCTATTATATGGTTTCTTATCTGGTTTATTTAAGCTTTGGACATAGGAGTGCGGACGCGATTGACCTGATGGCAGGGCAGGCGCTGATAAGCATTGCGGTAGTGGCAATCCCGCTGCCCGGTGCGGTGGGCATAGCAGAAAATGCATTTTTACATGTGTTCCTAAGGTTTTATTCCGCGGATGAATTACCCTCCGCAATGGTCTTAACCAGGGTCATTAATTTCTATCTGCCCTTATTAATCGCATTTGCTGTCTATATGGCAGTACACTTTAGGGCTATGGGGCAAAAGAAGCTGAAGGAAGGAACGGTCCAAGGATGACAATGCCGGGGACCTGTTCAAACCACCGGTTTTTTAACCGGTGGCCATGATAAAACCAGGAGACAGCGGGGACTGGTGTGGTTCTAGTCCTTGCTCAGAATCTTCTTTATTTCTTCCATAAAGGTATTCACATCTTTAAACTCACGGTATACGGATGCGAAACGCACATATGCGACCGGGTCAAGATCCTTTAATTTGTCCATCAGTATCTCACCGATCACGTGGCTTGGGATCTCCTTGTCCTCACGGTTAAAGATCTGGGTTTCTACCTCATCCACCAAGGCAGTGATCTGATCTATGGAAATCGGGCGCTTGTGGCAGGAGCGGAAAACACCTGCTTCAATTTTAGAGCGGTCATAGGACTCCCGGTTATTATCCTTTTTAATGACGACCAGAGGAATAGTTTCTACCTTTTCATATGTGGTAAATCTGCGGTTGCATGCATCACATTGGCGTCTTCTCCGAATGGAGTTATTTTCATCAGAGGGTCTTGAATCAATAACTCTTGTATTGTCCTTGTTGCAAAACGGGCACTTCATAGAAATATCCTCCTTATTGGTAAATCCCAGTACTAATATAGATTATAGTAAAGTAAGTTGGAGCGGTCAAGGGAATTATTACAAATGTTCATTTGGCGCTCAGTTAATATCCGTTTAGATACATTTTACCAGATATTTTTCTATATCAACATCCACAATGATAACGTCAGCCCCGATCTGCTTGATGCAGGAGCAGGGGATGACGTATTCATGATCCCTGCCCAGAATCCCCCAAATCTTACAGGGGCCGGGAATGATGATATGGGTAATATGACAGGTACAGATATCGAATTCTATATCACAGACATAGCCAAGCCGCACGCAATCCCTGCAGTTAATGACTTCCTTTTCCCTTAATTCCAAAATGCGCATCTAATCACCTCAATCACAGGATACCAGGGTATACCTTCAGGTATGCCCCTGGTAAAAAATAGTGTATCTTGGTACATTATATGCGCATTTTAGTAAAAAACGATTGGATTGCTTAAGTTATGGGAAGTGGATTTTTAACTTCCCGTCAAAGTGCCGTGCCTGAGTTGTGCAGTGCCGTTCCTGGGTTGTGCAGTACTGTTCCTGGGTTGTGCAATACCATTCCTGATTTGTGCATTCCGGTCATCGGAACATGGCTTTATTCCATAATTATAATAAGCCGGGGATTACAGGGCAGCAACTTTGTCCTCCAGCTCCTGCAGCTGTTCCTTGGTAGGGAGGTAATTGATGCGGACAGGCTCCAGGAGGAGCTCAAAGCCTAAATCCCCCAATGCCTGGTTAATGATGCCGGTGCTCTGTCCGCCCCATCCATAAGAGCCGAAGGCAAAGCCTTTTTTATTCTTAGGCTGCAGACCCTTTAGGTAGGTGAGCAGGGCAGCTACATTTGGCAGGATATTATTGTTTAAGGTAGGTGAGCCGACGGCGATATAACGGGCAGTTAAAATTTCGGTTACCACATCCGATAAATCATTTTCCTTTAAGTCCAGCAAGCGGACAGTGGATCCCCTGCGGCTGAAGCCCTCGGCAATGCTATGCGCCATCTTTTCCGTGGAATGCCACATGGAATCAAAGATGACAAGGGCGGTGTCCTCTGTGGTGCCTTCGGAAAAATACCGGTAGGCCTCCAGGATTTCCTTAATATGTGACCTCCAGATAATGCCGTGGCTGGGAGCGATCAATTCCAGGTCCAGGCCTTCCACAATGGCAAGGGCCTTCTTGGCCTGGGCACTATAGGGCATCAGGATATTTGCATAATAGCCCCGGGCATCTGCCATAACCTCCGACAGCCTGACCTCATCATCAAAATGCCTGCTGGAGGTAAAATGCTGGCCGAAGGCATCGTTTGAGAATAATATTTTCTCCTCGGGACAATAGGTTACCATATTGTCGGGCCAATGCAGCATGGGGGTCGCTACAAAGGTTAGGGTTCTCTTTCCTAAGGAAATGACATCCCCGGCCTTAACCTGCTGGAACTCAAAATCGCTGCCATAATGGGCCTTTAGCCCTTTTAGCCCGCTGGGGTCGGAGGTGACCAGCGTAGCCTTCGGAGCCGCCTCCATAACTGCCGGAATCGCGCCGGAATGGTCCATTTCAACATGGTTGGATATCACGTAATCGATGCTTGCCGGATCGATTATTTCCGAGATCCGGTCCAGTAATTCGCCTGCAAAGGGAGCCTTAACGGTGTCAATCAAGGCGATTTTTTCATCTACGACCAGATAGGCATTGTAGGTTGTTCCCCTGTGGATGGAATAGCCGTGAAAATTGCGGAGATGCCAATCCACCACACCGACATAATAAATTCCAGGCTTTAGTTCAACTTTATTCATAGGATAAATCCTCCTCAAAATTTAGTGGATACTCTTAGTAATTAAGGGACTTAAGAGCTTTGAAATAAAATCAGTAATAATTATCAGTATAAATCATAGTATTTTGTGATGAATTTGTCAAATGTTTCTGTAAAAAAATACATATGTGGAAAATGCCGAAAATAATCGGGAAAATCCACACATCCTACAAATGTAAAATCTTTCTTGAGGTCGGGTTTTTACTTTGTTATACTACGGATAGGCAAATAATTCCTTCTTAATGGGAGAAGCAGGCTTTAGGATGCTCCCGGAAGCTCTTTGCATGTAAGGGGCTTCCAGGAGTACTTAGGAAGGAATGGAGGTTTTATGTTCAGCAAAGCATATAGTGCGGCAATCCACGGAATTGACGGACTGATCGTATCCGTGGAGGCTGATGTGGGCAACGGCCTGCCTGTATTTGACATGGTGGGTTATCTGGGATCCGAGGTGAAGGAGGCCAGGGAAAGGGTAAAGATCGCATTAAAGAATGCCGGCTATCTGCTGCCGGCAAAACGGATTACTGTCAATCTGTCTCCCGCTGATATCCGGAAGGAGGGCACCGCCTTCGACCTTCCGGTGGCAATCGCAATTCTTACGGCCTTTGGCCATCTTCCGGAGGAGAAGCTTAAGGACTTTCTCATCATCGGAGAGCTCAGCCTGGATGGAAAAGTGAATAAGGTAAACGGGGTTCTGCCAATTGTGTATTCCGCAAAGCAGCAGGGCTTTACAAAGTGCATCGTTCCCAGGGAAAATGAGGGAGAAGGAGCGGTGGTGGCAGGAATCCGGGTCTTTGGCGTATCGACGCTAAAGGAAGCAGCGGAGCTGCTGCAGGGGACAAAAGAGGAAAGAACGGAGTGCGTAAACCAGAGGAGGATATCCGGTGAAGACACAGGAGATCTGTCCGATGGGAACCGGACAAAGCTGTCTGGCAAAGACCTTGAAGAGGAGAGCCCGGATTTTTCAGAGGTGGCGGGGCAAAGAGCTGCCAAGCGGGCCATTGAGGTGGCGGTCTGTGGTATGCACAATATTCTGATGATCGGACCGCCGGGATCGGGAAAGACGATGCTGGCGAGCCGCATTCCGACCATCATGCCGGAGCTGTCCTTCGAGGAAAGCATGGAGATATCGAAAATCTACAGTATTGCCGGGCTTTTGGGGCAGCAGCCCTTGGTTACAAGTCGGCCCTTTCGAAATCCACATCATACGATAACAACAACGGCTCTTGTAGGCGGAGGAGCAACACCGAAGCCGGGAGAGGTCAGCCTATCCCATCTGGGCGTTTTATTCCTGGATGAATTGCCGGAGTTCCAGAAAAATACCCTTGAGGTGCTGAGGCAGCCGCTGGAAGAAAAGTCGGTTACAATCTCAAGGCTCAGGGGATCCTACAAATATCCGGCCGGATTCATGGCGGTTGCAGCCATGAATCCTTGCTCCTGCGGCTATTATCCTGACAGGAACCGCTGCAACTGCACCCACAATATGGTGAAACGGTATCTGGGCAGGATATCCCAGCCCCTGCTGGACCGCTTTGACATCTGTATGGAGGCTCTCCCAATGAATTACAAGGAACTCCAGCAGCAGGAGGTGCAGGAATCCTCCAAGGATATAAGAAAAAGGGTCAACCTGACGAGACAGATCCAGCTGGAGCGGTACAAAGGAGAAAATATCTACTTTAATTCGGAGCTGGGTCCGGGAG
>JARKQP010000376.1 GCA_029974875.1 Mobilitalea sp. | reverse complement strand
TTATATTTTCCAAGGAGGAAGCTGCCCCGGTAAATGAGGTTCCCGTCCTTGTCATAAAGGCTTCCCTCTCCGTCGTATTGGTTCAACCGGAAGGCTCCTTCATAGATCATGTACTGGGTCTCCCCGTCATAACGCTTTCCGGCTCCATAATACTGTCCCTGGTAAAATCCCCCGTCATAGACCATGCTTCCGGTAACAGGATCGAAGGTCTTCCCGGTTCCTGAATAAAACCCGCTCTCTTAATTCCCTTCATAGACCAGCTTGCCGGTTCCCGGGCCGTATTCCTTCCCTTGCCCATTCTTTTCTCCCTCCAGGAAGCCTCCTTCATAGAGGAGGGCGCCCTCCCAGTCATAGAGCTTCCCGTCTCCCTCATAGAGGCCTTCATGAAAGCCTCCCTCATAAAGGATCATGTCCTGCTGTCCATAGAGCTTGCCGCTTCCTTCATAGATCCCCTTGTGGAAACCTCCCTCATAGAGGAGCATACCCTCGTTGTAGAGCTTTCCATTTCCTTCATAAAGATCCTCCTGAAAATCCCCTTCATAGGTGATATTGCCGTTCCCATCATAAAGGACACCCTTGCCTTCCTTACTGCCGTTCTTTGAGCCTCCCTGGTAAGCCAGTCTGCCCTTGGCATCATAGAGCACCCCGTCGCCGCTCATAAGTCCGTCGACCACGCTGCCCTCATAGATAATATCCCCTTCGGAATTTAACAGGATGGTGGTTCCATTCCTCAATTCCCCTGCTGCGAATTCACCGGAGGATATTATTTTTCCGTCCTTGTACAGCTTTCCGTCCCCTTCATAGAGCCCCTTGACAAAGCCTCCCTCATAGAGAACCGCTTTCTCCCTGTATAGGATTCCCGTACCCTCAAAGCTGCCATCCACAAAGCCGCCCCGGTATTGTGCTTCCCCGTCCTTATACAGGATTCCATCCCCGTTATATTTTCCAAGGCCAAAGGTTCCTTGATAGAGAAGCTTGCCCTCTTTATCATATAGGGTGCCTTTGCCCTGATATTTTCCTTGTAAGTATTCTCCCCGGTATTTTACTGTACCGTTCCCGTTGTATTCTTCTCCTGTCCCATTATACTGACCCAGGACGAAGTTCCCTGAATATATGAGGGCTCCCTCCCCGGAGTATAGCTTCCCCAGGCCTTCATATTTACCCTCCAGAAAATTTCCTTCATACTTCTTTACTCCATTTTCATAGTAAAGAATCCCTTTATTGGCATATTGGTTCAACAGGAATTCCCCCTGATAGCAGACCGTGCCATCCTCATAATATAGCTGGCCGTTTCCTGAATACATGCCCAGCAAAAAGCCGCCCTGGTACACCAGGTTGCCCTTATAGTCGTACATCTCCCCTTCGCCGTTAATCATCCCGTTCTCTAAGCGCCCCTTAAAAAGTACCTTCCCTGTCCGTGAGTCGGTTAATTTTACCTTCCCAGTGTAGCCATATTGGCCGGAGGTATTGATCTCAATGGTTTTGGTAAAATATCTCGATACAATCACGGGATGGACAAAGCGCAGATATCCCAAGGGAATCAGGATAACCGCAGCCACCAGGATAAATACCAGCTTTTTCATGACATAGTAATTTCCAAAGGTAAAATAGTCCTTTAAGCTGACCGGCTTCGGGTTGGAAAAATCCTTTATCTCCTTTTTCACGTCGATAAGCACCGTGTTCACGATGCTATCAGGACTGAGTATTTTCTTGATCTGGCGATATCCCTTGACAAATGGAGCCTTCAAGATATTCGTCAGACCCTTGGAGCCTTTTTTTACCATCTTCATCAAGAAATTCCTCATGCTTACCCCCGTGCCTTTCACTTTTTGATGACCTGTCCAAAACGTGAATAGGCCTTAATAAATAGTTTGAAATGACTTCTTTCAATCTTCCCGGCTTGTACTCCCGTTCCCATAACTATAAGTTCCCTCTGGATTACTCCTCAATCCATACGGTCCCAATCTGATTGTAATTGAACACCGTTGCCGTATCCACAGGCTGATTGTATATGGTATAGATTAAATAAGCTGCAATTGCTATGAGCAGCAAAGCCGCTACCACAGCCTTCATATACTTAAAAAGGCTTTTTATCCGGTCCCATAGCCGGAAGAGGAAGGTCCTGGGCTTTATCTTCGCTATCAGGCCGCCACTGACCAGCCTTCCATAGAGCCCGTCATATTCCCTGTAGATATCAACGTAGCTCCTGTAGTCCCGGATTCGGAGCCCTTCAATGAATTCCTCAATATCGACGCTGGCCTCCTTTTGCAGCTCATAGTCAAACAGTGCCAAAAAGACCGGCACCAGCCTCTGCCTGACCTGGGAAATCCCGATGGTCCTATAGTCTGCCAGGCTGGCCAGGCTATACCGGAAGGCAACCTCCAAGGATGGAGAGACACACAGGCTCTCCTTAGTCAGCGCATCATAGAGGATAAAGTCCGGCATATTCTGCATCAGGATCCTTGACAGCAGGTTCTTCCCAATCTCAAGCCTCTCCCGCAGATCACAGCGCTCCCTTTCCAGCTTGTCTGCCAGCAGGGGATAATCCTGTTGGAGAAAGACCAGGTGCAGGTAGCCATCCTTGGAAAAGCAATCGTAATAGTCCGTGAATTCCCTGCTGTTTAACAACTCCATAAAGAAGGGCAGCACCTGATAGGTCAGCGAAAGGTTCTTCAGCCGGATGACGCGGTAACGCTGATCCGGATCCTTTCCCTCCTGGGGAGTTACCTCTTTGCACAATAAGGCTTCCAGCTCCTGGTTCTCCTCCAGCTTATGGATTACATAATAATTATGTTTTAATGTGTTAATTACCATAATTACCCCCAGTTTCTTAAGCTTATCAGCATGCTATAGGTGCGTTTTAGAAGTTGTTAGGCACCGTCTTTTGGTGCCTTAGAACTTCGTAAGCGTGTTTTTTACGCTTTTCACACTTCACACATCCCTGACTACGACAAATGCAGAAGCCTTCATCTCCGGATGGTCCATACTTTCTGCAATCACTTCAAATACCCCCGGCTTATTGGGCGCAGTGTACATTCCATTCTCATCGATGGTTCCGCCGCCCTCTTCCTTGATGCGCCAGGTTACCCGGCTCTGGGCTTCTTTGTCCACCACTGCTTCAAAATAATGGTTCTCACAGATGAACAGGTTCAACAGGTCAGGCTTGATATTCATCGTATCCTGCTCCCTTTCATAGACAACCCTGCTGTTATCCTTGACGGCCATCCAGTGGACCTTGACCTGCCGTACACCGGTCAGCTCCAGACATTTCATTCCTATGACAAAGCTGCCCTTCTGTACATCGGCCCTGGCTGCAAGCTCTGTCCTGACATGGCCCTCAGGTGCGTCAAAAATATCCTGGGCTCCAAATATGATGCTGCTGTCCTCACCCAGTCCGGTGGCTTCACCGAGGACGATATTAACGGTTCCAAGCCCCAGCCCATGTACAATCTCCTGGCTGAAAAATCTCTGGCCTACCGTGCCTCCGATCCCAAGATCAAGAATGGCAGTTCCCGCAGCTATCTGTCCCTGCATATGCCCTGCCCCGCTGCCCGGCAGCACCTTTCCCGCTCCTGCTTCCTTCTGGATAATCCTGCCCCTTCCTTCTTCCTCCTTTAAGAGCAAGCTGGTGATGACAGATGCCAGGGGATTACTTAATATGTACTGCTTAAAGGGCATAGGCTCCACCTCGTCGATTACATAGCTGGTGCCTGCTTTGATTACAGCAATCCTGGCAAGGTAAATCCCCTGCTGGTAGGAATTCTTTGCAATATCCTCCATGGCGGTCTGATAATAATTCTGGATGATGGCCTGGGTAATATCCCCTTCTATAATCCGTACCGTCTGGGAGGACTTAGCCACAGCCTCTGCCTTCCTGCCGCCGATGGTGAGGGAGAAGCTGCCTTCCTCCACACCCACCTGACCGTCAATATCCCTGACTGCCGTCGCCTTTAAGGGGATAGTCAGGGTGTATGAACCGGCCTTCTCATACTGGCTTTCATCAAATACGATATCCACCGTATCAGGGGCCTTCCCCCCATTGTCCCCGTCCGCTCCCTGCACGCAGGTTAAGCCGAGCTTGTATTTAAAGGAAAAGGGCTTTGTCTGCCCCAGGTTTTCTACAATGACCTTCATCTGGAAGGGGGCATTGCTCCCGGCGTATCTTGGAAGGACCTGGCGGACCCGGATCCTGTTTCCCGAATAAACCACCTTGCTGGATTCATAAAACCGCTCCTCCGAAAGGACATCATTTTGTGGCTCCTCCGTCGATAAATAGAGATGGTAGCCTTCCGCATACTTATTATGCTGGGCGCCGTCCGTTCCATTAAAGGTTGAATTTGTTATGCTATGTACCGGCTCCTTTTCCGTCTCCTCATATTCCACGCACAGATATAGATGGGAGCCGCTTCTCTCCTGGTCGTTATAATTATCAAAGCCATCCAGCATGGCAAGCTTCTTCGTCACAGGCGTGTCCAGTACGATTTCCCTTCCACAAAAATCCAGGGCAAAGCCCTTTTCAATGGACACGGTGCTATCGTCCACCGCGATCACATTCATGCCGCAGACCACGCCACAGCCATGGATGAACCGGTTTATCATTCTCCGTTTATCATTCACATACCTCTGCTCCGTGTCAAAATCATCCACACTGAGCAGCTTTCCATAAAAATACCTGTTCCTCTCGAAGGGAAAATACTTCATACTTTTCACTGGCAATTCCACCTTTCGTTATTATTATGCGTTCAAGCGTGTAAAGGACAGGGCTGCCTGCCCATCCAGCACCATATCCTGGTATTGTCCCAGCACGCTGTTGATCCCCAGATAGGAGTGCCGGCTAAGGAAAATGAAGGGCTCCAGTACGACCACATTACAATCCATATGTGCCGGCTTTGAATTCTCAATGATCCGGGTTAATATCTTATATTCGCTGTTGCCGCCCACCGCATTCAGGCCGGCGATCACGGTAAAGATGTATTTATTATCACCATAGAGGGAACCGATCAGCTCCGCCTGCCCCACGTCCTGCAAAAATGGCTCCAGCTGGTGGTATTCGATGATATAGGGCTGCCTGCCCGTATAAAGGGCAATCATGCGCTCTAGGTATTCTACTGTTCCCCGTATGCTGTAAAGCTCCATCGCATGCTTTACTAAATACCTGAGCCGCTCCCTGGTCCAGAGGTGGCTATCCTCAATGGACAGCCAGCCGGAGAGCCACCGCAGCAGCTCTTCTTCTACCGCATCCGGGTCAAAATTGGCTGCTACGCCATCAATCTGCTCCGTCATATCCTGATAAATGGTCTGGTAGATTCCCAGGAACCGTTCCACAAAGGAAGCGCTCCCCGGATCCATCTGGTACACTTCCGGCAAATACTCCATCCAGGTGTTCTTCGGGAAAAATATCTTAATACGGTAGATTTCCGGGGAGAGCTGCCCCTGGGCCGTCAAAATAACCTGGAACCAAAGATATCTCCCCTCCACACCAAACAAAAGCGCATCCCCAGGATCCTGGAGCTCCTGGATTAGAAAGGGGGAAAGCATCTGCCGTTTCCTGTCCGTGTCAATTGTTTTATCCTGTAATAGATCGCCTATATCATAGCCCTTCCCCCCATACTCCAGAAAACGGCTGTCGCTGGCATAAAAACAAAAGCGGACCAAGGCCTGGGTTAAGGAAGCACGCTCCACAAGCAGCCGGTGCCATTTCGTCTTCTTCTCCCTGCTGTCAAAGAGCCTGGAGAAGAAGCTGCCCTCCGTCCGGCCTGTATCCTTAATCCTGATGCCTGGGGAGAGATATTCCAGGTTGCTGCCCGAGCCCCTCCTGTAATCCTCTTCCTTGTTAAGCACAAAGTATTTCACCTTTTCCCTCACGGCCTTCCACCTCCCATCCTATTCCTTTACTGATACCGAAAAATGGGCATCCTTCAAATACACGATCCCATTGGGGGGCAGGACCAGATCCTGGTTCATGCTCCTTGTAATCCCTTTTCCCTGGGCATTGACTGACAGGTTCTCCACCCGGGCTACACAGTCTAAAATATCAATAATCCCGTAGATCTCGTTATATAAAACAGTTTTTCCGAATTCCTGCCCTATCTTCTTAAAGTAATCCTCCACCGCTGCCTGGACCATCTCCCGGGCATGGAGGTAATGAGGCTTTACCGCAAGCTCCCCGTAGACGGATATCCCGATATATTCCGGGGATAAGAGCATTACCTTGGTTCCTACCAGACGTTTTTTATCCAGCAGACGCAGGATGTTTTCCTGGTAGGCCCGGTTTAGGACGAGCCTGCGTTCCCCGCTATAGGGGCTGACGACAACCGTGACGCAATTGGGAGCCGTGGCGGGAATTACCTTCGCCGCCTCTACCATAAGTCCTGGCGTTGATTTTATGATTTCCTCATAATCCTCCTTGGTTATGGCACGCTTTACCTGGCGAAATCCCCGTATATAGCGCTTGAAGCAGGCCTCTACGGTTTCCTTGTCACGTCCATGGCTTACATTGTCAGGATTGGATACCCGGATCCCTTCCTCTCCCAAAAGCCTGTTAATCTGCTGCGCCTTTACATTTCCACGGACCCCAAGGGTAGTGGCATATCCTATGATAAGGATATTTCCTTCCGGTACCCTTCCCTTCTGGGCATTTCCAAAATAAACCATTCCCTTCCTGTCATCAAAAACATAGTGGTTGTCAGCTTCCTCCGAGCAGGAGAAGCTTTCTACCTTCTGCCATGGCAGGTAGTAGCCCGGCGCCAGCTCATTTTCCCCAAGCAGCTCAAAGCTTTCGTAAAAAATATCCGGATTTTCCAAATCTATGGTCTGATGTGGAAAGCCATCCCCTTCGTAGCACCTGGTCAGCACCGCATCCCCCCGGAAGCTGACCACCCTCAGGTTTAGGACATCCTCTTCCCTATGAAGGAAGGGGTTCTCCATCCTGACCCTGGTTCGCGCTTCCTCCCTGACCAGCTCATAGCCGGTACAAGGGTAATATCCCTGGTCCTCCAGGATGTACAGCTCCACCAGCCCATGCAGGGACAAGTAATTATCCAGGATAAGCTCCAGCTCCTCCGAAAGTTCCTCTATATCGGTCCCTTCTCCAGACCTCTTCCCGGTTTTTATTGTACCGGATCTATGTACTATAAAATCCTGATATTCTACAAATGTATCCTTCTGCACAACGGGAAGCATATTCAGGGAGATCTCCTCCAAGGTAGGGGGAACCTCATAATAACTGTCCTCCAGCTTGAATTTTATCAAATATCCAGCATCCATTCTCCCCATGCTTTTTCCGAAGCTCAGGCAGAGCCTTCCGCTTTGGATAAACCCATGGGTTTCATCCTCCACCACCTCACACTGCTCCCAGCCTTCCTGGCTGTAATACCATAGGGAGATCCGGGCCAGTGGAACCATATCCCCGGTAACAGGATTCCTCCTGATGGGATAATCCTCAAATATTTTAAAATAAATGCTGTGCTCCATCCCTGGTAACAGCACCCTGTCAAGCTGCAACAGGAATTCATCCCCTGCTTGGGGATCCTCACCGAACAGGAACAGCCGGTGGCTGCCGCTCCGGTGCAGCGCATTTCCTTCTAAAATGACCTCCCTGGACTTGGATCTTGAGATACAGGCCTTGATCTGTGCCTCCTCCAGATTCTTTGTCCCCTCCGTCTCAAAGCTGACACTTCCTGCCATCAGCTTGCTTCCCTTTGGCAGGACACGGCTCCGGTTTACGCCGGAAGCCTTGACGATGGTTTTCGCAGGCTCCCTGTGGAGCAGCTTCATCCCAAGGAGCTTTAGATACATCAGGTCATTTTCCTTTCCAACCTGGTTCATGTGGAACTGCTGCATTTCCTTCATCCAGGCAAAGAGCTCCAGAAAGGTTATTCCCGGGTCATGCTCATTATAATCCGTCCATCTTGGGTATACACCCGAGATCATTTGCCTGGCTTCTTCAAAAATATCGATAAAATTCTCATCATCCAGATTGATTACCGGTAACATGTTACACCTCCTGACGAACATTTGGCCGTAAGGCCCTACTCAACGCCGACAATAATCTCATGTGTTCCTGCAATTGGCAGCACGAAGCGCTTTACATCCTCACGCTCTAAGTCTACCTCCATAAGGCCTGCCGCTCCCCGGACAAAGCCGGTGATCCTCACATTGCGGATATACTGGAGCTCCTTGATATCCTGAATCGCATTCAGTACCTGGGTATTGTTTGGCAGGGTCCCGATTTCCCAGCCCTGTCCGTTAAAATTCCCCTTGGTAGGGTCGATGAACCGGCATATCTTCTCCAGAATACGGCCCTTAGCCTCAAAGACCTGGTCGAATTCTTTCACGACAGCCTCTGCATGGACCGAGATCTCGATAAACCTGGGCTCTATCACATGGAATTTATTCAGCTCAACCAGGTTACTGCTCATCCTTGGCGTAATGTAATTTACCACCTGGGTCTTGATGGAATCAAAGAATTTGCGCCCTCCGATGTAGTCCTTCTGGAGGAGGACCAGGGTAACCGCCCCGTATTCCTTCTCCCCTGTTCCATTACAATTGGCAATGCATTTGCCCCTCAGTATATTTCTTGACGCTTCCAGCGCCAAAGCCTCATAATCGCTGGGCATAACCGCCCGGTAGCCGTGCTTCATTGCTGCTGCATTCCGAAGCAGCGCTTCCTGCAGGGTCTCCTGGTCACTTCCGCCCGTCGTAATCTCATGGTTTGTCACCCGGTTAATAAAGCCGATGGAGCGGTCAATGGTGGCCACCTGACCAGGATCTACATTTCCCTTCAGGCCTCCTCCACAGCTATATTCTACAAGGATAGTATCATCCGGTCCGGAGCTTGGGATCCTGCCGTTTCTTCCGTCGGAAAAACGGATGCTTCCATGGATCCGGTCAAGGATATAATGCCGGTCCTCCGGTCCTGACAGTGCGAAATTCTCAACCTCATTCCAGCAGACCCAGATTTCCTTGATCTGCCCGTCAGCATCATATCCATACCTTACCTTATATTGTTCCTCCAAGGCTGCCATCTCCCTGTCGGAGAGGGTCTTTCTCTCATTGACCCAAAGGGCTGCCCGGTACACCTGGCCGCCAAGCAGCTGGAAAACCTGGTTTTCCTTTCTTACCTCCACCTGGAAGGTCTCCGCTTCCATGGTCTCAACTGCTTCTATCTTTGTAGAATTAATATAAATGCCGCTGATGCAGGGAACTCTTGTTTTCTGCTTCCTGGCACGGTAGGCATTCTCCCCGTCCAGGATCCGTATCCAGTATAATTCCCGCCCAAACAGGGTCTGCCTCATAAAATCATGGCTGCCCGTCATGGTGATGACCCCGGTCTTTCGCATCTTGTCGGTCTCATCCACAATATTTAAGGCCTGCCAGTGTCCGCCCCCATAATATTCATAGACCAGGCGGGGCAGCTTCGCATTAATCGTCTCCAGCATGGAGAATAAGAGCTTAATGGGACCATCCAGGGGCGGAACTGTAAAGCCGAGGTACATCGTAAGCTGCTCCTCCTCCAGCCCATAAAATGGCTCTATCTCCTTAAGTCCGCCCTCCAATGCCTTGTGGCTGTAATGCTTTTCCGCCATATTGTTGCGCAGAAGCAGCTCCGTCGGTGTCAGACCCTTTTGCATATAATCGTAGCGGAAGGAGGGCTTCGTAATCAGGGGCGTAATATAATTGCCCTTCATTTTAAAGAGGTTGTTCATCTTTAACACCCTGGCTCTGATGCTGTAAGAGTTGATGGAATTAATCTGGAAGGGGCTGATATTTTGCGGACATTGGAAAGTCATGGTGATTGTGGTTCCAAACTTCCCGTCCCTGCAGCTGAACATGTCTGCATGCTGGTTGTTCAGGTACAGCCGGCTCCAGCCTTCCCCGTTAAAATACTCCCAGCTGACCTCCTCCACGGTTATGTCAAACTCAACATCCGGCTTAAAATCCGAACGCTTCATAATATATTTCCATTTCACCGGCGCCTCTTCCGTCTGAAACTCCAGGGGTACCTTGACAAACTCCAGCTGGAAGCTTAAGCTAACCATGGCTCCTTTCTTACATAGAACCTCCCTGGACACGAAATAGACCTCCGTGAACAAGGACGGCCTCTCCCCAAAGGGATAGAACTCCTGGAGCTTCTGGTCAATGCCATTGGCATGGATCAGCTCCGGCATAATTTTGCTTCCATGGGATCTGACGGTGATATTTTCCATGGAGAAATGCAAAAAGGGCTTCACATCCTTTACCGTCATTCTGATTACGTAGCTTTCCCGGTCACCAAGCCGGGTTGGCTGGGAGCCAGGCTGGTTCCTCTGCTTGCGGAGCCAGAGCTCATCATTTTCTATTCTTTTTTCATAAAATTCCGTATAGCCTTCCCCTGAAAAATATTCGATCCTGACCTTCTCCTGATCCAGAAGAGCCTTTTGTACCTGGAAAGGGATCTCTCCTCCCCGTCCAAGATGGAAGCTCACGACGATCCAAGCCTCACTTTCGATCCGCAGGACCGCATCATGGCAGAAATACATCTCATGGGACTGTAAATTCTCTCCCTCTGCATCAAAGATATAGAAGGGCGATGGATTTACCTCAAAGGCCTCCCTGTCATAGAGATGTACCATCCGATCCTCCGCCCCATCAGCCACATAGATATGGTCTAAGCTCGCCGGGGTGACATAGACATCATTGACCGTCTCAAAGATTACGGTTCCCTGCTCCTTATCATCCGCCGATAACCTGGTTCCGCGCCTTACCTCAACCCCGGGAACCTCCTGGTTCACCAGCCCAAAGGTCGCATAGCCCTTTGCGGGTATGGCAGGAAGCATATCCGCACCAATCCTCTGAAAGAAAGTGGTCCGGTTTAACTCAGGCACCCGGTTAAAGCGGTTAATGGTATCCGACATCATATTTGCATAGATTATGGATAAGGCAGTTCCTGCCTCCGGGTTATCCTGGTCATACCTCCATTCAGGAGTATAGGCCAGTGAGGTTTTTTTAATTTTCTCTAAGATATCCTTTTTTGTCCTTTTATCAAGCTCCGGTAGCTTCACCTGGCTGCCTCCTCTCTATCTATAGGGTTTGTTTATTCAAATAATTGCGAAGCTCATAAACTGTAGATATTGTGTACACAATGAATACTATTTCGGATCGGAAGCTAAGCCCGAAGGAAGCGTTGGAGCGGAGGAATAGTATCCACTGTACACACAATTGCAAGAACTATATCGTTTCGCAATTGCCTGTATAGAGTTTATTGCTGAATTCCTTCATTGATATAATAAGGGTAGACCATATTGTAGGGATTATTGGTAATACGGACTACATAGCTGATGCTGATATTTAGCTTGCCCACGGTTTCATCGTCCGCCTTTACCTCCACCTCTACATCCGTAATGCGGGGCTCCCATAGGATCAGGGCATTTAAGATCTCATTTTGCAGCTGTACGATTGTGGAATAATCCATGGTTTCAAATATATAGTCTGAAATCCCACAGCCAAAGTCAGGGCGCATCATCCGTTCACCGGGCTTTGTCATCATAATCAGGTAGATGGCTTCCTTCACATCCTCCTCATAGCTGACCGTCTTAATCCGTCCCGTGGTCTCATCCACCTCTACCGGGAATTTCCAGCCAACCCCAAGAAAATCATTGACCATATCCCTGTCGTCCATAGACAAAGCCTCCTTTTCTAATCCTTCTTATCCTGCTAATTCTTTTATCCTGCTAATCCTTTTATCCTTCTTATCCTGCTAATTCTTCTAATCCTTCTGATCTTTCTGATCTCACTAATCCTTCTGATCCTACTTACCCTTCTGATTCTACTTATCCTTCTGATTCTACTTATCCGCTGCTTTTCTTATCAGTTTATCTTTACCATGGCACCCTTTAATTCCACGAGTGCGCTGGCCTGTGCCTTAATGTTTCCTGAGCTTTTCAGCTCCAGCATGCTGTTGCCCTCCAGCGAAGCATTCTGCCCCTTCAGCTTTATGGCCTGGGTTGCGCTGATTTCAATATTATCTGCCTCGAGAGAAGCCTTCTTCCCGGTGCCGTCTAGGGTCAGCATATCCTTATCCCCTGCGGAAAAGACCAGTTTTTTCTTTGCCTTTAAGCGGATCTCCCCGTTCTTGCAGTCCATGCTGAGGAGGTTCTCTCCCTTTTCATCCTGGATTGATATTTTCTCTTCCTTATCCTCTAATTGGATTGTCAGCTTTTTATTTGTCCGGATCCTGATCTTTTCTGCATCCTTTGTTTCATCAAAAAGGATCTCGTGGCCTCCCTTGGTCCTGATGCATTTAATGGAATTATCCTTGTTTGCCACTTCCTTTGGTATGGTATCCACATCATTCCACAGGCAGCCCAGGACAACCGGCTTATTAATGTTTCCCAGATTAAAGCCCAGCACTACCTCCGTATTGATCTCCGGGATAAAATAGTCCCCGTATTCCTTTCCACAGTATGGCTGCATCACCCTGACCCATTCCGAGGAGGTCTTTCCCTCCTCCCCGAAGAAGAATTCTACCCTGACCTTTCCGGGGAAGTTTTCATTATAATTTTCCTTCACGACTCCGGTCATAATGCTAAGGCAGCCGGAGCTATGGGACCGTCTGCTTCCCTGCTGCTGTATCAATAAATCACTAATATCCATTACTTAAATCCCCCTATGGTAAAATTCGTCGTAAAGCCGCTTTCACTAAAGCTGTGGGTCACTGTTTTTAAATAATAGGTTTTATTGACGCTCTCATCCAGCTTCTCTATTTTTAAGTATCTTCCCGGGCAAAGCTCCGGAAGTCCGATGCAGGTTCCCCCTCCCTGCTGTGAGCTCTTCATCAGCTGCTCCAGCTCATAGGCCGCGATATTTTCCGCCTTTGTAGCATCAATGGTATCCGAGATCCTCAACTCCCGTACAGGCTTCTTTGACAGGGCTGACGCTGACTTTGTATCGCTTTTTGCATCCTTCTTCGCTGTTACCGGCTTATTGGTCTGCTCGTCATGTCCATAGATCTGTATCACCTCATCCACATAGGTGGTATTGCATTGGAAGGAGATCAGCCCGCTGCCTGGGCTTAGGGTTGTGATTTCCTTGTCCGGGTCGTGCATTTTACGAAAATATGCCGTATCCCCAAGGACAAAAAACTCACTGTTGGTCTTGGGGCAAAGCTCCTTTAAGATATATTCCAGGTCAGAATCATTTTGTATGAAGGGATCCTCCTGCTCCGGTGTGTCCGTCACCTTAACCTTGGATACCTTGCTGTAGATCTCCATGATTTTACTGACCACCGCCGAGGCCTTCTTTAAGTCCTTATGTGTCACCTCCCGGATATTGCGCCCCATCAGCGCACGGACATCCGTCGCGACTACGGAGATTTTTGGTATTTCACCGAAGTCCATATTTAAATTTGCCACATATCCCTGGAACACCTCCGTCAGGGAGGAGCCATAGCCCAGCTCCACGGTGAGGATCGCCCCCAGCTTTATGGTGGACTTGACATTCCCATAGAAGGCAGTGCTTTTCAGGTCATATACATTGATGACCGTAAAATCCACGCTGCTCGCATTATCTAAATCAAGGGTAATGCTGACATCCGTAATCCCTACCTTTAAGGTGGATGCAATATCACTTGTGCCGACCTTGATTTTCATGGCGGGCACAAGAAAGTTACTGTACGTTTTTGCCAGGGCACTAAAGGTGCTGCTGTCCGTCAATAAATTCCCCACAGGCGTTCTCCTCCCAGTGCTCTGTCCAGGCAGGGCACTACTCTCCCAAGATACTTCCTATATGGCAGGAAGCTTGATGATCTGTCCCGGCGAAATGTCCAGGGGATTCATAATCCCATTCTCTTTTGCGATGACACGCCACATTTTTGCCGAACCATATTCCTTATATGCAAAATTCCAAAGCTGTTCCCCTTCGTGGACCGTCCTGAATTTCGTCCTGTCCGGAGATTCAAAGGGTGATTTCCTCTTTGCCTTCGTGATATCAAATACGGACTTGAAGGTGACGTCAAGCTTTGCCCGAACCGGCATGCCATCGGATAAAAACATGGTAAAGCTCTGCTTCACATCCGTAATCACTCCCTTAAAGCTTAAGGAGGACCAGGAAAAGGTCACCACCGGCGGCCGGTGCAAATCGCCCTTGATATAGGTCAGCTCTACAATCTTCTGTGTCTTCTTGGTAACATCCGTCCCGCTTTCGGATAATTTTAATACTTCCGGCGGTTCATAGGTATCAAAAATCAGCGTCATATTCAAGGTCTGGGCCGTACCTGATATGTACTGGGTAATGGGTCCGTCCAGCCCCGGCACATTCTTATCCGCATAATTGGCACCCTCGGAAATATTGTACTCTGCCGGATTAAACTGCACCTCTATGTTGGTGTTGTCCTCCAGAATCAATTTCGCCTTGACTAATCCCATGGCATCAACCTCCTACAATCCTTTTCTAAGCCTTGCAACAAATAATTGCCTCTCTATCTTTTTCATAATGTCCCTGGTGACCCGATCCATATCAATCCCGGCCTGTGCTCCTTTGTCCGAAGAAAGCTGCCGCTTCATTTCCTCCATGGACTGCTTTTGCACCTGCATGGTTTCCTTCAGCTTTTTAAGCTCCTTCTTCTGGAGGCTGAGCTCCTGGGCACTTTCCTTGTGTCTCTGGTTGGAGTGGTTCATCTGGACCTGCTCTGTCACAATATATTCATTGACCAGCTTTCTTACATTCTCCTCCCGGACTGCAAAAGGCTTGCCCTGCTTATGGGTTAACCCGGCTGCCTGGGGTAGCTCCGGCGACTGCCCAGTAGCTGCTTCCCTTCCACCTTGGCCTCCCTGTCGCTTCATAAGCCACTGCCGTCCTATATGATCCCACTGCTTCAAGTATCCTTCCTGCAGTGTTCCCCTGACCAGCCTTGTTTGGAGCAATGTATTCCTCTCCTGCAGGTCTTGGTGGATAATGTCCCTGGCCAAGGTTTTTATAGCCGGCCTAAGCTGCTGTGGGAGGGTGTCCTTCTCCTGTTCCAGACTAAGCTTGTTATGTACTCTATTTGTCCGTCCCAGAATTCCAAGGCTTTGAAGCAGTGCCTGGCCTCTCACACCGTCCGGGCCACCGCTTTGTTCCAGAGTTCTTCCAAGCCTTAGGATCATCTCTGGTTCCAGCATTTGTCCTTGCCTATGGGTGTTCTCCTTTTCTATGCCCCTTACCTGCTCCAGGATTCCTTCTCTCCCTATGAGCTTTACCTGTTCCAGAACCTTCTCCTGCTCCAAAAGTCTTTCCCGCTCCAGGATTCTTTCCTTCTCTAGAATTCCTTCTCTTTCCAGGATTTTCTCTTTCTCTATAAGCCTGGCTCTCTCCAGAACTCTTTCCCGTTCTATGGCTCTTCCTTCCTCCAGGATTCTACTATGTTCTATAGCTTTCGCCTGTTCCAGGATTTTCTCCAGCTCTATGGCTCTCGTTTCTTCCGGGATCCTGCCTTGCTCTATGGCTTTCGCCTGTTCCAGGATTTTCTCCAGCTCTACAGCTTTTGCCTTTTCCAGGATCCCCCCCTGCTCCATTGCTTTTGCCCGTTCTAGGATTTTCTCCAGCTCTACGAGCCTTGCTTCCTCCAGGGTTCTTTCCTGCGCCTTATTTCCTTCCTGCTCTGCACTTCTTGTCCTATCCAGGTTTTTCTCCTGCCTCAGGATCATTTCTGCCCCGGGGATTTTTCTTCCTTCTATGATGCCTGCTTGTTCCGACATCCCCTCCTGTTCCATAGCTCTTTCCTGTGCATAAATCCTTTCCTGTTCCATGGCGCTTCCCCTTACCAGAAGATTTTCCTGCTTCAAGACCTCTGCCAGCTCCAGAATCCTTCTTTGTTCCAGGCCACTTTCTCCTGGAAGGCCTCCCTTCCCCTGGCTCCATTCCTTATCTATGCCTTGCTGCCTGCCTTCAATCAGTCTGGAATGATCCTCTTCTTTTCTATATCGATAATTCCTGGTTTCTTCAACTTCAATTGATTTATCTGATACAAGGGCTTCAAACAACGACGGCTCTTTCCTTAACAGAGCCTCCACCAGGTGGATGGTATCTGCCCGGCTCATGGACTTAATCCCGTCCATCATTTTATCCTTTTGTTCTAAATGCTCCTCCGGCTTTTTGGCCTCCGGGGCTAAAGCTCCATCGGTTGCTTCCTGGGATAACAGCCCTTCCTGCTTTGCCAAAGCCACGACCTCACTTTGGAGCTCCCTTGAACTGTTTTTTAGAAAATCAATAAAATTCCCTTTACGGAGGATTAATCTACGATCCGTCTCCATCCGTTCCAGAAACTGCCTAAAGTCCCCGGCTGAGATTTTCCGGTGATTCAATTTCTCAATGAATTCCTTCTGCCTGCCGTCCTCAGAAAATACTTGGCCTAACGCATGGAGTAACATATTCCGGCTGGCCGGATCCAGTATTCCAAGCCCTAATTGCATTCCTAATTCATGCTGTTGTTCCGTAGGTATCCCTAATTGCCCGATGATTGCGGCAAGCTTCTCTTCTCCCCGGAAGGCTCCTTCCCTTTTATAAACCAGGTCAGCCACTAGATTGCTGCGGTCAATATAAATCGCTGTATCCGCTCCCCTGCCTTCTTCCCTCAGCTCCTGTGTTCTTACCTCAGGCTCCAGGGGGAAATTATAGCTGCTAAACAACCTTGCATATTCCCCGAAGTCACCCTTGTTCCATACCACATCCTCTATACCAGTCTTTCTTGCGCCAATATTTTCTATATAATCACTATTCGCTAAGGTATTCTCCTGTTCCACCCTTAGTCCGGTTTGTCCGGGCTGGGCATCCTCTTCTCTATATTGATAATTCCCGGTTTCTTCAACTTCAATTAATTTATTTGATATAAGAGCTTCAAAAAGCGGCGGCTCTTTTTCCAGCAGGAGCTCCATCAGACGACAGAGATCTTCACTTCCCATTGACTGGAATCCGCTCACTATTTTATCTTTTTTTGACCGATGGGCAGGTTTCCCTAGTGTTCCATCCTCCGAAGCTGATGCCCCATCTGCCTCCTCCTGGGAAAGCAGTCCTTCCTGCTTCGCCAGGTACGCAAGCTCCCTCTGGAACTTCCTTGGGCTGTTCTTTAGAAACTTAATAAACTCCTCTTTATGAAAGACTATTCTGCTATCCACCGCCATCCGTTCCAGGAACTGCTTAAAATCCCCGGCTGAGATCTGCCGGCGGTTTAACTCCCCAACGAAGCCCTTTAACTTTCCGTCCTCGGAAAACATCTGGCCTAATGTATGGAGCAACAGCTTCCGGCTGGCAGGATCCAGCATTCCAAGTCCTAATTGCCTTCCAAATCCTAATTGCATTCCCAATTCATTCTGCTTCTCCGCGAACATTTCCAGTTGCCCGATGATTGCAGTAAGCTTCTCTTCTGACTGAAGTGATCCCTCTCTTTTGTATATCAAATTCGCCACAGGGTGGCTGTAGTCAAAATAAATATCCGAAGCAGCTCCGTTGTCTTTTTCCCCCTGCTCCTGTAATCCTGTATCCTGTGGCCTTAGCCCCAGTGATCCTGGATCTTGTAATCCTGCCTCCGGCTCCAGAAGGAAATGATAGCTACGTAACAGCCTCACATATTCCTCAAATCCATCCTCTACCCGGGGCACGCCGGCTTGCTCTTCTCCTGTCTGGAGCTCCTCAACCGTATGTCCGGCAGCCATATTCTTTTCTTCTGTATTCTTTGTTTCTGTATTCCTTATTTCTGTATTTCTTGTTTTCGTATTCCCTATTTCTATGTTCCTTATTTCTGTATTTCTTGTTTCTGCATTCCCTATTTCCGTATTCCCTATTTCTCTATTCCCTATTTCTGCATTCCCTATTTCTGTATTCCTTATTTCCGTATCCCTTATTTCCGTATTCTTTGTTTCTATATTTTCTACTTCTATGTTTTCTATCCCTATATTCTTTATCTCATGGTTCCCATCCTCATAGTTCCCAGGATAGCCTCCTTCTTGAATTTCCCGAATATTATCCCTTATCCTATCCTGCCTCTTATGCAGGCTTACCTCGGATATTTGTTTTACCGCATGCTTTTGCTCCTCGGACAGAAGCTGCCGGTCCGTTGCCTGAAAGCGCTGCAGCTGCTCCTCTAATATTTCCTGGAGCTTTTCCCGGTTTGCCCTATCCTTTGTCTCCCTGACCAGGCGGTAAATATTATTGATATATTGGTACCCCTTGCCGTTTGACTGCTTCAGTTGGTTTAGATAGTTCCCAAGAATTTTTCTCATATTAACCAGGTACATCTCCCTGTTAACCGTCTGCCCCTCATATAATTCCTGAAAATTATAGGCCAGCAACAGCTTTAAGGAAAGATATACTGGGCTGTTCTCCAGCGTATTTTGCCCCTCTTCATGGTTTAACTTCAAATAGGTCAGGGCGATTCCGTGAAAAAAATATTGTCCTCTTCTATTATATTTTCCAATAATCTGGCTGGCAAAGCCCATATCCGTGTTCATTGCCAGTTCATTGCCAGTCTCTTTTATTTGGTTATTTCGGTTAAGAGGCTTTATCACCATCAAATCACCCATCCCTAAAATAGTTGCAGATTAGTACGGTCACAGGTCGTATAGCTGACCTCGAAGGTTTCAATTAAGATATTTCCGGCATTTGCATCTACATCCCCGACCTCCCATCTGGTCACCACGCAGTCACTTACATGATAGGTCTGTACCGGAAAGCTTTTTTCATTCAGCATGATCACGGTAATTCCAAGGGGAATCGCAACGCCGGGCTTCATCCGGGTCAGGACCGGGCTCCAGGCCTGCAGGCCTCTTTCAAAGCGCAGCGTTCTCCTTTCCTTCTTCGGAACCGCCAGCATCACGGTGCTGTCATTTATGCCACCCTCCACAAAGGATTCACTGTCAATATCCTGTTCAAAGCCGCTCACCTTTGCAAAGGAAAGCTTCAGCACCCCAATGAACACCAGAAAGCGGCTGTTTCTTACTAATTTATTATGGTTATCAAATAAATTATTGTAACTATCAAGCAAGTTTCCCAATACGTCCATTGATCCTCTCCTTATACGGCAAATACATTTTCCGGTTCATCATTTAAACGGCTGTTGATCTTGGAAATCTCCTTACACCACCGGATCCGGTCAAAATGGCTGAGCGCCATAATATCATCATGGCTCCAATGCATATAATATGCGATAAAGGCAGCCTCCTCATAGATCTTTTCTGCCGGATACAATTCTATTGTCCGGCTTCCATAAAATTTACCGGTACGCTGATCTCCTTCCCGCAATGGGGGCAGATGCTCTGGTAGTGAGGCGTTTCCATGGTATTAATCCTCTGGTATAAATCCTGGAGGAAGGCCAGGTCCATGGTGAACAGCTTTTCAATGGTCTTTGTGTCCACCGCCGGAAGGGCTCCCAGCTTTGTGACGACGCGGGCCAGTAAAATAACCGTCAAATATCCGGGGTTCTGCTGCACCCTGGGATCCTTCAGCGGCAATATCTCATCACCCGCATTTGCCAGCCTCATGGTTCCCTCCTTATGTAAGGTTCCCGAATCATCCAGGTATCCCCTGGGTAACTCAAAATGATATTCTGTCTGAAATGCCATCCCTTTTCCTCCTCGATTAGGTTCTGCCACTAATATGGCCTGCTAACAAAAATATGGCTCTATGAACAAAGATAAGAGCTGCAAAAGGAGCCTAGGAATCATTCTCCTTTTGCAACTCCTGATTATGCCTTTATGAAACTCTTGTCATTCCTTCGTGGGCGATTTCCAGGGACTCTACCGCAACCTCGGATGCCGTTGCATTGAAATCCGGTGCCGTATACTTGGTAGGCCATGCGTTGATAATCTGCCAAGAGGCAGCATCGTCGCCGGTAACGCTGATCAGGGTGATGGTCAGCGTCTTTCTTTGTACATCCCCTTCTACTCCAGCGACCATCCATTGATATAGTGCATCGGTGTCGGCAACGCCTTGCTTTAAGGTTATATTGCCGTATTTCTTTAGTCCGGGAAGCTTCATCGGTGTCTGGACCATATCACCTTCCCTGTATTCAATCACGTCAATGGATGCATCAAAGCCCGATACTTCTGAGAATCCGCCGGCCTCTATTCCATCAATTTCAACCTTATATCTGAATTTACCATGTGGGTAACCAGCCATGTTTACACTCCTTTCTTACGCTTAGCTATTCTAATCACTCTCAAGTCCGCCGTTTTTTAATTCGGATTAAACTGCGTCACTTGTCTTCTGAGAAATTCTAAAGATTACGAATTCGGCAGGTTTCACAGGTGCAACGCCAATAATGCATACCAGACGTCCGTTATCAATATCATCCTGGCTCATCGTATTTCTGCCAATGTTAACAAAGAAAGCCTCAGCTGCCGCATTGCCAGCCAGGTATCCGTTCCTCCATAACCCGGTCAGGAACACGTCAATGGTTCTCTTAACACGGACCCAGAGTACCTCGTCATTCGGCTCAAACACAGCCCAGTTCGTATTTGCCTTGATGGATTCCTCAATAAAGATGAAGAGCCTTCTGACATTTACATACTTCCAGCTCGGATTGCTGGTGCAGCACCTTGCTCCCCAAACCCTGATGCCCTGTCCGGGGAAGGTACGGATTAGGTTTACGCCCTTCGGATTTAAGATGTCCTGCTCGCCCTTGTTGAACTGGCAGTCCAGACCCACGCAAGCCCTGACCACTTCATTTGCCGGAGCCTTATGTACGCCACGGGTATTATCGCTCCTTGCATAAATACCTACGATGGAGCCTGACGGAGGAATCGCAAGATTCTTCTTGTCTAACGGGTCAAAGATCTCCAGCCATGGATGGTACAGCGCCGCATAATTGGAATCGAAAATATCACGGTGTGCCATGATATCATCTATCTTCTTTGCTGCCTTCGGCATATCAAGGACCGCAAACCTGCTTCCCAGGTTCTCGCAATGGGCAACCAGCATCAGCTGCACATTAGGATCTGTAATGCCGGGCACCGCCATGATGGATACTGTGTCATTATCCAGGAATGCCTGGATTCCGGTACGCTTTCCGGCGCCGTTATCCGTACCGATAAAATCCGATGCGGCAAGGTTAGCCACGGAGCCATTGGAGCCTCCCGTCAGGGAAACTGCCAGGAAGGAGCTATTGTCCGCCTCATTTCCAATAATCTGGAGGTAAGGGGGAACGATTCCTTCTGCCTCTTTGCCCATATATTCCGCTTTTACCAGGTCGGATTTTGACAGCTTCTTTGTTATATAATTTGCTGCCTCAATGTTGAAGGAGAGATTCTCGTACATTTCAACCTGGTCATCAAATTTGACCTCCAGATTGAATTCACAAGTAGTAATCACCTTGTTCGGCAATAAATTCTTATCAACAACATTTTCCTCAAATTCATTCTCAAATTCGATGATGTTGTCCTGGCTCTTAACAACCTTGTTATAGACTACCGTCGTCCGTTCTGAAAACATTACGACGTCTCCCGGGTTAAAGCCAACAGAGCTCTTCACCATGTATTTCTTGCCGGTCGGAGTCTCAATCACCTCCAAAATCTGTGTCTTTGCTTTGCTTGCTGCCGTAACCACAGCACGGATGCTGTCGCCCCACATACCGGGATTTTTAGCCGTCAGCTGGATAACCGGTGCATCTGCCGACGGTGCATATCCCACGGAAGCCTTTGCATTGGCAGGCGCGACGCGGGCTATGAATGCCCTGGAGCCTCCATTTACAAAGAAATGCTCCACCGCATAAGCTAAGAAACGGTATTCTGCGAATTCATTCTCGGATAAATAACCACCGTACTTCCTCTTAAAATCCGCAAAATTAGTTACCAGCTGCGGCAGGCCTTCCACCGGCCCCCGTTCTGCAAGGCCGATAAAGCCTGCTGTACTGGTTCCTACACCTTCCATCGGTTTGCCGCCTGACTCGAACTCTTCCACATAAACGCCTGGTGATAAATATTCTGCCATATTATCCCAATTCCTGATGGATCACCTTGTCACTATAGCGTTCCTTTCGCCGGACGTGATCCACGAAACTGGATACCCCCTTTCTGGATAAGAATTGTTGATGAAAACAAGTACTACTCATTTTTGTCAATTCCATCTTAAATTGTGATTCTTAACAATTTCTTAACAAGATGTCTCCTTTTGACATAAAACAAAGGTTTTTTTGCTTTTTTGTAGAATTTTTTCCATCTTTGCTGTGTTTTCCCTTCTATAATCCGCTGCCTCAAGTCCACTAGCTCAAATCCACTAGCTCAAATCCGCTGGCTCGAATCTGCTGGCTAAAATCCACTAACTAAAATCCACTAACTAAAATTCACTAACTAAAATTCACTAGCTAAAATCCATTGGCTAAAATCCATTGGCTCATTTTTTGCCGCTTCTTTTTAATCGGCTCCTTCATCTCCCTTTCCTTCCTTTTCATCCTCTTCCTTCCCCTTTATATCCTCTCCTTTTATATCCTTTTCCTCTCCAGCCTCTCCCTTGCTGCTGGTCTTCTCTCCATCTCTTTCTTTGCCATTTCCTTTACCGTCCCCCTTACCATTGTCCCCTTCTCCGTCATCCCCATCTTCCCACAGGGGCTCCTGCTGCCATAGGGTGCTCTTTCTTGAAAATTCTATTGCAAGCCGCTTTGCCTCTTCCTTCATCTTCCCTGCCTGGGCTTCCAGGTTATGGACCAACCCCTGCTCCTCCCTTTCCTTCCAGGCAATCCTTTCGGCCAGCTGCCCGTATTCCTCCTTCGCCCATCGGTAGCCCTCCGTCTTTCCTTCCTCCAGACAGCTCCTGAGGTATTGCTCTAGCTCCCTTTTGGTTTCCTTCTCCTTTTCGGTGGAGAGAAAGGGCATAACCGTATCCGCCACAATATTTTCCTTTCCTTCCATGGCAGACTTTAAGCTTTTGATTAAATTTTTCGGACTTTTGGCGAAGTCATCCTTGTATACCACAGCGCTTACTTTCTCATCATGGCTGTTGGTATAGACCTTATCCGGGTTCTCCCTGACTCTTTTCGCGCTTGACATCCGTAAGGAGGAACGGTCTTCCCGGAGCAAGTTTCCCGGAGTATCGCTGGTCAGTGACATGGTTATTTCCTGGTTCCGGTTAATGCCCACGGACAGCCTGCCGCCAGGCCCCTTCATCCTCATGGTTTCCACCGGCTTGCTGCCTTCCCTTTCTTCACTTTCCAACCCAAGATAGCCCTGCACTTCCTTGTCCTTTGTGACCTGCTGCATTTTCAGGCCCTTAGCCTGCTTCCTCTGCATTCCATAAGCCGCCTCTCTTTTTTCATGCTCCATACTTACACCCGTGTCTTTCACTTTTTGATGACCTATCCAAAAAGTGAATAGGCCTTAATAAAGAGTTTGAAAGCGATTTTCTTTCAAACTTCCCCCTATGCAAACATAAAATATTCCCCAAGCTCTTCCTTCGACAGCTTCCTGCCGCTCTTTCCATACTCCCCTGCCACCGCCTGTACAATATGGCGCATTCCGACAGCAGAAGGCTCCGCAGCCGCCAAAAACGCCGCCCCAAGGGCGATGTTCTTAATATTGCTGCCAGATAATTCAAATCTCTCCGCAAGAAAGTCATAGTCAATATCCGGGAGCAGAGGCAGCCTTGCCGGGAAGGCCTTCTTCCAGATCTGTCTCCTGTATCCCGCCTCAGGAAAAGGAAAATCAATCAGGAATTTAATCCTCCTCTTAAATGCTTCATCGATATTTTGCTGGAAGTTCGTTGCAAGGATGACGCAGCCCTTATACTCCTCCATCTTCTGGAGCATGAACGCTGCCTCCATATTGCTGTATTTATCATTGGAGTCTTTGATCTCCGACCGTTTGCTAAACAGGACGTCCGCCTCGTCAAAGAAGATGATCGCCTGGCTTTTCTTCGCCTCTTCAAATATTTCATTCAGGTTCTGCTCTGTTTCCCCAATGTACTTGCTGACCACACAGGGCAGCTCAATCTTATACAGCTCAAGGCCAAGCTCCCCCGCAACCACCTGGGCGGCCATCGTCTTCCCTGTTCCCGGCATTCCTGCAAAAAGCATGGATAGGCCGGTTCCATAGGCGAGCTTTTCCGAATAGCCCCATTCCGTAAAAACCTTATATCTATACCTCACCTGGTCACAGGCTCTTTTTAGCATGCTGCGCTGGAGCTCCGGAAGGATCAGGTCCTCCCACCGGTAAACCACCCTCACCTTCTGCGCCTTCCTGCCAAGATTATGTTCTATCTTTTCAAAGCATACCCGCTCCAGGACAGAAACCGGGATATGGCTGTACCCCTCCCAGCGGGACACCTCCTGCGCCTCCTTTAAAATATTTTCGACCGCTCCCGGGGTCATCTGGAATTTATTCGCAACCTCGTTCAGCCTCCCCTGGTCCTCCAGGGCATAATCCTTTGCCATCTCCATCCATACATGAAGATTCTCCTCCGGGGATATGTTATCCATCCCCACCGGAAGCACATCCACTCCTTCTGCATCAAAATTAACTTTCTTCGTGCCCTCCATAACCAGGCATACCAGGGAAAGCTCCCGCCTCACCGCCAGCAGGACATCCTCCACAAGCCTTTTCCTCTGTTCCTCATACAGCGTTTCCCCCGCCTTACAGCAAATGCAGAGAATACCCTGGTGGAGGATTGTCTCGGTCAGCACCTCCCTCACCTGGGAAACCATCCTATGGTCTCCCCAGTCCGGGGAATCCCACCTTCCACGTCCAATATCAGGTGGCCACAGCCTGTCTTCCCTCCCATCCAAGGCCTCCAGCTCCAGGAATACCACAGCCTGTCGAATCTCCCTCGCAAAATGCAGGACATTCAGCCTTTTTTCGATCCCCGGCAGGCCATACAGGTAAAAGACCGTGGTTTTGTCTGCCACAGCATGGGGCAGATACCGGAGCATTTGCTTGTAAGGCTGCTTTTCCAGATAAAGCCTTGGCAGCTCCCCCTCCGGCAAATGATATGCCCTGGTACCGTAGGGCCGGTAAAATTCCAGCCTTCCCTCCCACAAAAAGCGGAGCAAAACCGGTTTCCATTCCAATTGCCCTGCCAAAAAATAAATATTCCCGGGCATAAAATCAAAAAAATGCCTCATCAGCTTCGAGTTTTCGGAAAAATACGTATGCAGGTCAGCTGCAGCCTTGCCCCGCCCGCCATATAGATTTCTGTACATATCCATCAGCAGTCCGGCCGTTAAGGTATTCTTCTTCCAGTCATTGTTCATGTAGGCATATAATTTTTCAAAATTCATATTAAGCTGCGCCGTAAACATCATCAAAACGCAAAAGCGTTCAAACCCATCCAGCGCAAATACACGGCAAGCATGTTCAAAGGGAAGGAAGCTTCCCTTTTTTCTGCTGTTTTCCGCCTTCTTTGCCAGCCGCCCTTCCAGCTCCGTTATCAGGGCGCAGTCCGCCCCTTTCAGGAAATTTTGTACTTCACTGCGCAAAACCGTGTCCTGCTGCAAATGCTGCCTTAAGGAGCCCTCTTCGCCAGACTGCTCCTCCCGGCGGAGAAAATCCGCCGCGTAGCACCTGCCAAGCAGCACCAATTCCTCCCGATATTCTATGTAATCCCGGTAAAACTCCTCACTATGCTCCATATGGCCTCCTCCTTTAGCCTTCCTTGCTCCCGACCAGCTCCCAAAACAGCTCCTTTACATGGCTTCCCAGCTCACTGCCCAGCTCCTCCTGGAATCTCCTGGCAGCTCCTTCATAGGCTTTCCTTACTGTTTTCATATCTCCCAGGGAGGCGCAGGCTTCCATCAGCAGGGACAGGATTTCCTCGCTGTAGGGATCCAATTCCAGTATTTTATTCAGGATCGGTATGCTTTCATGGTATTTCTGGTTTTGTATCAGCTCACCCGCAATCTCACGGCCGCAATAAACATAGATCCTCTCCAGCTGCTCCTGGCTGCTTACGATCCATTCACTGCAGATACTGTTAAAATAGGGGCTATGGTACAGCTCTACGAATTCCTCCAGCCTGCCTATTTCCTGGAAATTCCTATCCTGTACCTTCCGGTAAATATCCATTAATTCATTGTAATCCGTATCCATATGGCCGGTTTGGATCCGGTATCCGCCTTTCCTGCCCTGCAGCAAATCCGCCAGCTCATTCTCCGTCAGCGTTTTCCTCAGATAGGACAGGGTGGTATGGAACAAAATACAGGCTTTATCGTAGGGTACCTCCGGCCATAAGGCATCTATGACCTTATCCTTCTGGACAGCCTTCCCCTGGTTCTCAAAGAGATATGCGAAGAGCTCAAAGGTCTTCTTTGTCCTCCACCTGACAGCCTTCTCCCTCTTATCGATATAGATGGCACCGCCATGAAAGCATTTCATGTATACCCTGCTGCCTTCCCTCCGGTTTATGGCCAGCTTATAGGTATCCAGGATCAGGCTTAAGTCTTCCCTGACCAGCTTAGGCAGGCGGACATGCTCCTGGTAGAAATAATTACCTGTCCACGCCGCCAGGCTCCCCGCTTCCTCATCCCTGTTTTGATGGAGCAGCAGAATACATCCTACTACCCGGATAAAGCCTCTCAGGATATTTTCCCCTTCCAAATCCCCGAGGTATGGCTCTGCCAGCGAAAAGGCCGCACTCTCCTCCCCTTTCAAATACAGGGCATGAATATTACACCAATTGCAATAATCCGTAAGCACCCTGGAGGCCAGGATAACTGCCTCCCCCTCCGGTTCTCCTTCCTGGAGGTGGCATTGGCCCTGTTTGTGGACCTTCTCCGCATCCTCACGGATGGCTGCTGCCTCTTTTTCATCCTTTCTTACATAGAGCATGCTGCCATTCCTGATTTCCTCCGCAACCGCTATAGCCTCCTTTTCCTGGTAAAGCAGCAGATGAAGCTCCATCGTCCTGCTTTGGAGCCTATACCAGTTTATGCCGTATTTGCGTTTCACCAAAGTAAATGCTTTCTTTGCTTCCTCTAAGCACAGGTCAAGCTCCTGCTGCGCTTCCAAATAATCAATTTTCTTTAGCATGGATTCCACATATTCATTCTCATTTTCCTCCGCCCAAAATCCACTGCAGGCACATTCTATGAATTCATAAGCCCTTACCCCGTCCTCTAAGGAATAGTAGTAGCCTGACAGGATCCTGTTCGTTTTAGCCGACAGCTCCACTCCTGCCTCCATCAAAAAATCAATCCACCGGCCCAGGATACGGTTTTCCCCCTGTAGCATCATCTGGCGTCCGGCCTGCTCAAAGGCTGTCTGCATCAATTCACCGTCATTGCAGGAAATAGCGTATTCCACAGCCTGCTCATAATCCCCTTTATTCAGGCAGTAAACCGACGCTTTTTTAAATATGTCCAGCTCTGCCTCCCTACTGATCTGGTTTCTTAAATAGTCCTTGAAAATAGAGTGGTAACGGTACACATTTCCCTTTCCCCTCAGCATCAGCACAAAAACATTCTCCTGCACCAAATAATCCAGGGTACTCTTTGCCGATGCCGTCTTCATGACCGCATTGCACAGATCCACGCTCAAAATATCCAGGACTGATGTATGGACCAGAAAGGTCTGGATATCATAGGGCAATTTTTTAAATATTTCATACATAACATAATCATAAACCTTGGACTCCCTGCACAGGGCGGTGATTTCCTCCTGGTCCAAAGCCCTGCGTTCGTTTTTTAAGGACAGGGCAATGGCAGTTACCCCTGCAGGCCATCCCTCCGTGTAATCTAAGAGAAAGTCTGCACATTGATCCACATCACTTAAGGTCCCTATATTATCTAAAATCCTGATGACCTCACTGCGGTTAAAAGCCAGCCGCCTGTCACCCAGCATGACTGCACCCCCCTGAAGCAGGTAGCGCGCCAAAAATTGGGGAAATGCCCCCTTCGTTGCCAGGAATATCCGGATATTATTAGCCGTATTATTAATTAAAACAGAAAGGAAATGATAGATTTCCTCGTTGTTAATTTCTTGAAAATCATCCAGAAGTATTGAAATGTCCGAATCTGAAAACTGGGACAGACGGATCGCAAATTCATTGGCCAGCTGCTCCACTAATTCATGGCCGCACCGGTCCTCCTTATTTTCTTGTGAAAATTTTTCATAGGAAAAATTGAAGCCAGGGAGAATCTTCCCCAGGGAGCAGGACAAATACTTAATAAAGGTCATGAGATCGTTGTCCAAGGAGCCCAAATGGTACCATGCACATTTATCCTGGGTCATTTCAGCATAATAAGTCAGCAGCATGGTCTTTCCGAAACCGGCACCGGCATTAAGGATCACAACCTTTTCCGGGTGTTCCCTCAGCTCTTCCCATAATTCCTTCCGTTCAATAAGCCCCCGGAACCTGACTGGCATTTGAATTTTTGAATCAAGAATTTTCTCACTCAAAGGAGTTCTCCTTTCTTATCCTTCGCAAAAAGTCCGGTATCTTTGGATCGCCAGAGGCAGTTCCTTTTCCCCGAAGGGCCGCAGCAGATAGTAACAGCTCCCAAGGCTCCAGGACAGGATACCATATTCGTTGCTGTCGCTGACTACCACCATGGGCACGTCCTTATGGAGTGTGCCAAACTTCCGGGCGGCTTCCGCATCATACATCCCAGCGAGTGTAAAGAAGGCTATGTCCATATCCTCCGGCAGGCTTTCAAAAAAGACTTCCTCCGGGTCGTGCAAAGAAATCGTCACAACTCCCAGCAAAGAACGCAGGGCCTGTGCCAGCGCATTGCCATCCTCCCTGGATCTGTCAAAAATCAGGATTCTTTCCATCCCTTCCCCACCCCCAATCCTACTCTTTGCAGGGCTTCCCGGATGTCCTCCTGCTCCAGCGGGAATAAAATATAGTGCCGCACCTTCAGGCGGATTCCCTCCATTGCATACTGGGGATGGTTGCTGACCATCACAAGGGGCAAATCCTTGCCCCACTCCGCCGCCTTTTTTGCA
>JARKQP010000373.1 GCA_029974875.1 Mobilitalea sp. | reverse complement strand
TCATTTATCGGAAGGAAAATATCCAAATCGGTAAATATAAGGGTATAAATACAAAATTATCTGAGAAGAATATGATTGAGGTGATAACAGTGAATAAGAACAAATTTACCGAATTTTTTAAGGGTAAGGGTTATTATGTATTGTTATTTATCGGTGTATTGGCAATTGGTGCGGTTGCAGTTGTCGGGTCACAGCTGTCTTTAGACTTACAGAATGAAGAGCAGAACTATGTTGACTTAAATGACACCGATGATAACATAACAGCCGGGGAGGATACTGAGCTGGCTGAAAATAATCCGGTATCAGACCAGATTGTTAATCCTGAAAGCAATTTGGATGATGTTACGAATGATTTGGGTTCCAGCTATGATGCACAGGTTGAGTATGAGGGCTACGGTGAGGATACCACGGGTACTGTAGACCAGGCATCCAATCAGGACGCACAGCAGAACCAACAAGCAGCAGCCACAACAGAGGAGGAGGAGACAGCAGTAGCTACAGCTGGTAATGAAGTTAAAAATGAAGAGAATATTATCAGCAATCTTTCCTTTAAAGCAGATGATGGATTATCTTGGCCGGTTCAAGGTGATGTAATCATGAACTACAGTATGGATCATACCATATACTTTGCTACCTTAATGCAGTATAAAGTCAACCCTGCAATTATTATCAGCGCAGAGGTAGGGGCAGAGGTGAAGGCAGCAGCGGATGGTGTCGTAACCGGCATTGATGCAAATAATGCTGAGACAGGCTATACAATGACCATGTCGATTGGAGACGGATATAGCGTAGTCTATGGACAGTTGGATGGAGAAAGTGTAGCTCTTAAGGTAGGCGACAAGGTCACAAAGGGTGATCTCATCGGAACCATAGCTAATCCGTCAAAGTATTATTCCGTAGAGGGAAGTAATTTGTACTTCCAGGTAATGGAGAATGACCAGACAGTAAATCCGATGTCGTTATTACGTTAATAAAGCAGGTATCAACCGGAGAAGCATGAAAGACATGTTTCTCCGGTTTGCTTGTGTGTTTAGCCTGTTTGGGACGGCTCTATTAAATAGCCCTTTTTCGCCAGCGCCAGGCCGATCCGGTTCAGGGTTGCCTCGGTATCGGCTTCGATGGTGTGCTTATGGATTCCGTCCGTAAGCTCCTTCAAAGGGACGATTTTCTCCTCTTTTACTTTCTTTACAAAGTCATATACATCCTGTCTGTTACGTATAATTAATTCAGTACCGATTTCCCCGTATATTTCATGCTCTACCTGGACATCCAGGATTTTACCGCCATTATCTACAATAGTACACAGCTCATCTTCAATCTGGTCATTGGAATGCCTCACCTGGAAAATGCGCTTTACACTGGCTCTCTCCGGCTGGTAAATCAAATAGCCCTTTGTTGTTGCAAAGATATTAAGCTCCTGGGCGCGTAACAGTGCGATATCCTGTACAATGACCTGCCGGCTCACACCCAGCCTGCGGGATAATTCGGTGCCGGACACCGGTTCCAAGGATTCCCGGAGGATTTTAACAAGTTGTTCCCTGCGTTCTCTGCCTTCCACTAACGGACTCCTTTCCATAAGCTGATAAATACATTTGCATTTCGCAAAGTTTCATATATAATCATATATATTGAAGATGGATCATCAATAAATATTATATACTGATACTAGCAGATTAGCAATAGAAAGAGGAAGCAGGATGTTTCGATTATGGGCAAAGGTATTTAAGGATAATAGAATGGTTAAGGACATGGTAGTGTGCAATGATGATGACGCCCTGCGCAGGACA
>JARKQP010000365.1 GCA_029974875.1 Mobilitalea sp. | reverse complement strand
ACCTCAATTTAAGTAAGTAATATAGCTTCTGTGTTAGAATCGTATCTGTATGCATGCAGGAGAGAAAGCTTACGGGGCTTGCAATTTTCTAAGCAGGTTATGTGAAGTAAAAAGTCTATACATTTTGAAGGGAAGCAGGCCATATGTATTTTATATGGTTTGCTTCCCGATATAGGTAAGGCTGCTTTTCATAATAACTGAATTTACTTATGAAGTAGCTGGTGAGTATTTACTTTCTGGCCTCGTTCACTTAAAATGGGAAGAAAAGAGTGGGTTTAAGGAGGGTTAATATGCAAAAATACTATTTGGCGATTGATATTGGAGCTTCCGGCGGACGGCATATTCTTGGGAGTGTTGTAGATAGCAGGATATGCCTTGAGGAAGTATATCGCTTTGAAAATGGAATGGAAAAGGTGGAAGGCTCCCTCTGCTGGAATACACATAAGATTTTTCATGAGATCCTGGAGGGGATGAAGCGGTGCAAGGAGCTTGGTAAGATTCCAGTAAGTGTAGGCGTGGATACCTGGGGAGTGGATTTCGTATTACTGGATAAGGATGACAATATCGTTGGCAATACGGTGGGATACCGTGACAGCAGAACCTTAGATATGCCGGCAGAGCTGGAACAGCTTATCCCTGCACAAAAGCTGTATGAGCGGACAGGCATCCAGAGCCAGGTATATAATACAATCTACCAGCTGATGGCGCTCAAAAAGGAGCATCCTGGGGAGCTGGCTGAGGCGCAATCCTTGCTATTCACCCCGGATTACTATCATTTCCTGCTGTCAGGGGAGAAAAGGCAGGAATATACCATTGCATCAACCAGCATGATGTTAGACGTTAATAAAAAGGCATGGGACTATGAGCTGATAGAAGAACTGGGATTGCCTAAGAAATTATTTAAGGAGCTCCAGATGCCCGGTACGGTAGTGGGCAACCTAAGGCCCGGAATCCGGGAAGCAATTGGATATGACTGCAAGGTAGTTGCACCGGCCTCCCATGATACGGCATCAGCCGTGGCAGCAGTTCCAAGCATTGAAAAGGATACACTTTACATCAGCTCGGGAACCTGGTCCCTGATGGGGATTGAATCAGAGACACCGAACTGCTCTGAGGACTGCAGGCGGTGGGGCTTTACAAATGAGGGTGGTTATGCATATAGATACCGTATCTTAAAAAATATCATGGGTCTGTGGATGATCCAGTCAGTACGCAAGGAAATCGGGGAAGGCAAATCCTTTGCTGAGATCTGTGAGAGTGCATCAAAGGAAAGGATTCCTTCCATTGTTGACTGTAACGATGCCTGTTTCCTGGCTCCGGATAATATGACCCAGGCGGTGAAGGAGTATTGTGAAAGAACAGGGCAGCAGGTTCCGCAGAATTTGGCTGAAATTGCGGCAGTGATTTATAACAGCTTAGCAAAATGCTATGCAGAAACCCTGACCGAGATTGAAAAATTGACCGGTAAGCATTACCCCTGCATCAATATCATTGGAGGAGGCTCCAATGCAACCTACCTAAATGAACTGACGGCAAAGTATACGGGCCGTAAGGTGGCAGCCGGTCCTTCCGAAGCGACGGCAATCGGCAACCTGATCTGCCAGATGATAGGAAATGGGGAGTTTGGATCTTTGGAAGAAGCCAGAATGAGTATTTAGTATACCGTCCCACTCCTGATTAGACTGTACATTAGGTAAATAGAGTTCTTAAAATGAGTCTGAAAAACCGGTATGGGTTTTCAGGCTCATTTTAAGGTCAGGGAAGCTTTTCTCATTAAAATTCATATGTTCTGGGATAACCTCATAAAATACAGTAAGTACATATTAAGGTTGCCAGCGCATGAAATTCCTGATCTATATCTCAGATTATATTATTCCGTTTATCTTATTCTATATCATAGGCATGGGTTTATTATCAAAGCAGAATGTCTTTGATGATTTTATTGATGGTGCTAAGGATGGCTTTAAGGTGGTTCTTGATATCTTGCCAACCTTAATCGGACTTATGGTGGCTATAGGCATCCTCCGCGCTTCAGGAGCCCTGCAAATCATAGCAGGCTTTTTGCAGCCGGTTACGGACTTTTTGCATTTCCCGTCACAGGCGGTTCCTTTGGTTATCATTAAAATGTTTTCCTCCTCGGCGGCCACCAGCCTTCTGTTGGACGTTTTTAACGAATATGGGCCTTATTCTTATCTGGGAATGCTATGCAGCATTATTCTGAGCTTTACGGAGAATATTTTCTATACCTTAGCTGTATAGTTAATGGCAGCAGGGGTAAAGAAGACACGGTATACTTTGCTTGGGTGTCTTTTGGCCACGTTTTCCGGGGTGATCGAAAGTACGATTATCACGAACCTGGTATTTAAGTAAAATTAGTATT
>JARKQP010000341.1 GCA_029974875.1 Mobilitalea sp. | reverse complement strand
AGGATAATAGAATCCATACTAAAGGAAATAATGCAATGATGGATAGCAGGATCAGATAGATATAGCAAAGGCCGTCTCCGATCCGGGTGCGTAAATTTTTGCGCATTACTTATCCTCCTTTTCCCATTTATTTATTACTTTAAAATACAGCAGGCTGACTGCCAGCAGGAATATCAGCAATATTACTGTGACCGCCGAGGATCTGCCCAGCAGCTTGCTTCCCCAGCCCATGTTATAGGCATAGATCGGCACCGTAGTAGTTGCGTTGGCAGGACCGCCTCCCGTGATCAGGTAGATGATGTCAAAATTATTGAAGACCCATATAGTCCTTAGCACCACCAGCAATCCCACCACAACCTTGATATGGGGCACCGTAATATGCCGGAAGGATTGCCACCGTTTGGCACCGTCAATCTGCGCTGCTTCATATTGGTCAGCCGGAATTGTCTGCAATGCCGACAGTACATTGACCATGATCATAGGCGCACCAAACCAGATATTTATGAATACCAGGGTTGGAAATACCATCGCCCCGTCACTTAAGAATTGGGGCAGCTCGGAGGTTATGCCAAGCTTCATTAACATATTGGGTATATAACCGTACACACCATTTAATATCCATTTCCAGGATAAAGCAATTACGATGGAAGGAAAAGCCCAAGGAATGATCAGCACCGTTTTAAAGACACCCTTGAAATGCTTTACCCGGTGCAGGGCCAGGGCAGCCGTGAATCCAACCAATATTTGTCCCGTAAGGGAGAAAAAGGTCCACTTAATAGAATTTAGAAATGCATTGTAAAAATTAGGATCCGTTAATACTGCCGCATAATTTTTCAGACCTACCCTGGAATAATTCGCTTTGATCAGATGCTTTGAGGTCAGGCTAAAATATAAGCTGGAGAAAATCGGGTAAACAAGTAATGAGCAGACAATAATTATTGCCGGAAGAACAAATACCCATCTTGCCATATTTTTTTCTTTCTTTTTTATCACGAATATCTCTTCCACCTTTCCCTTGACAGGGCTGCTGTAAACCTGGAAATACCCAGCTTTCCAACAGCCCCCAAATAATTATTGAACTAGCTCAAAGGAATCATTCAGCTGCTTCTCTGCTGCCTTTGCCGCTTCCTTAATATCCGTACCGTTTATAATGATGGACTGGAACATCATCTCTATCAGTCCCTGTGAGGCCAATAATCCCGCCTGGACGCTTGGACCATGTTCAAAGCCGATTGCTGTTCCTTTATTTACGGCTCCATTGATTACATCAACTGCGTTCGAGAATTTCTGCAC
>JARKQP010000335.1 GCA_029974875.1 Mobilitalea sp. | reverse complement strand
TACACAAATCTGGTCAGCATGGATAATCGTAGACAGGCGGTGGGCAATCATAAGAACTGTTTTCCCGCGAAGCAGTTCATCCAGTGCCTTTTGGATAAGATGCTCATTTTCCGCATCAGAAAAGGCCGTTGCCTCGTCCAGAAGTACGACAGGAGCATCCTTCAAAATCGCACGGGCTAAGGTAATCCGCTGCATTTCGCCGCCTGAAAGGTAAATGCCCTTTGTTCCTATTACGGTATCTGCCCCATACGGCAGCTTTTCAAGAATGTCATCGCACTGCGCCGAATGAAGTGCGCCCAGTACATCCTCCCTGGAGGCGTCCGGCGTGTAAAAGGCGACATTGTCTATAATGGACATCTTGAAAAGATTGGTGTCCTGGAACACGATGCTGACCTGCTTCATCCATTCACTGTAATCCATGTCCCTGACGTCAACGCCGCCTATTTTTATGGAACCGTCCTGAACATCCCAAAATCGTGCAATCAGGTTGGCAACTGTGCTTTTACCGCCGCCTGATTCACCCACTAATGCAGTAACCGTCCCTTGCTTTATCGTAAGAGAAACATCATCAAGAGCCTTTTCTGCTCCGGCTTCATAAGCAAAGGAAACATGGTCCAAAGTGATATTATAATCTCCGGGAGCCTTCGGATTTTCTGTTTTGGACAAAGGCTGTTCGTTTAGGATTTTGTCAATGGCATCCAGGGATGATCTTGAAACCATCAAATTGGAGGAGCTTTTCATAATCCTTGTTAAAATAGTGACCACGGCAGGAACCAGTACGGCAAAAAAGATAAAGCTCAATATCATCCGCTCCGGGTTACCGCTAAAATTGAATAGAATAATTCCACCCGGTATCAAAAAGAAGAAAATACCGTTAATGATTGCGTTGTAGGCGCTGTCCGTATTTTCCATGGAAAGCGCATATTTAGTCATATAATCGCTGTATTCCTTGACTGCCGCCCTGTAGCGCCGGAAAGAATTTGCTGTCTGTCCAAAAACTTTTACAACGGAAATCCCGCGCACATATTCTGTAGCCGCATTACTGATGTCCTCTGCTGATTTTTGATATTGCCTCGCCAAACCCTCGCTTGCGCCCTTCAGCATGGAGGCAAGAATAATAAAACCAATTACGATAGGGATCAGGCAAATCAGGGAAAGCCGCCAGTCATACCTAAACATAAATACCAAAAACGCAACAGGAAGCACCGCCGATTGAACAGAATCGGGTATCTGATGGGCAATCACCGTTTCCAGATTGTCCGTATTTTTTTCAATAATTTTTCTCTGCTTTCCGCTGGGATTGATGGAATGGTATCCCAGCGGAAGCTGGCCTATATGTCCGATCAACCGAATCCTTAGCTTTGCCACCGTATTGAACGCTGTAATATGCGAGAAGAGCAATGCCACTCCATACGTTCCAAAGGCCGTTGAAATCAGAAAAACAGCCCGCCATCCCAGCTCAGTCAGGTAAGCCTGATTTAATTTTGAGAAATCACCCGATGATCGGACAATTTCCTTTGCCACATTATAAACGCAAACAAATGCGCTTAAATTTACCACCGCAGCAACCGCAGCTAAAATAATGGAAACCGTCATTGTAATTTTGAATTTACCCATGTAGCCGAATAGACGGGCGAATACTCCATCTTCCTTCATTTTTTACTTCCTCCTTATCCCTGTTTTAGTTAGTTGGAGCTAACTTTTGGTCAAAAAACAAATGCCTTTAAGGGCATTTATTTTTTTAGACGAAGAATATCAGCCCATCCAACATCAAAAAAATATTTAAGCTGCTCTGTATAAATCCGGGCTTTTTCACGGCTCATACCATGAGTAACCGGCTCAAAAAAACCATACAGATATGAACTGATTAAAATATGGATGGTTTCGGGCGTCGCTTCTTTTCCCCGTATGATTGCTTCATGCCCGGTTTCTTTCATAAAACGAATGGTAGAAGCAACAAGAATATCTACTAATTCATCCAGGTAATTTTCATAGGAAGAACCCTTAGAGCATACGATTAACAACTTGAAAATATCAAAATGCCCATAGATGTAATTGACAAAAGCTGTCGCTTCTGTCTCAGGGTTAAGCGCAGCGGCCTCTTTCTCCGGATCTGACAGCGAATGAAAATTATTTTGTTCCGTTTTCAGCGCATTTTTGAATTCCTCGGCTATGGGAGAAACCAACGCCCGGAACAATTCATCTTTCCCGGAATACCGTTTGTACAATGCCCCTGAAGTCACCCCGGCGTTTTTGCATATTACATTAGTAGTAGCTTTTTCATAACCACAAGACAGGAATTCTTCTTTTGCAGCTTCAAAAATACGCGGATCAATGCTTGTATATGGCTTAGACATAACATCCTCCTGAAAGTAGTACTATCGATAGTAATACTATCAATATAATATCCCTCCTCTTATTTGTCAATAAAATTTTTAAATAAATTGGTATATCGGGATATATCCGAGATTTAGAAATTGTATTTCCCCTTGAATAAGGCGTTTTCTCCTGCAGCAATCTCTGAAAAGTTAATGCGGTTTGGATTATATTTTTTCAAACGGAGTGGAAATAAAAAAGAAAGTATGCTACAATAGGTTAGCATTAACTAACTTTATCTATCAAGCTCAACAGAATAAAAACTAAGACGTTGGAAGGAACATTATATGTATTATACATAAAGGGGCTATATCGCCGGTTGTTCTCCATACAGCAGGAAAGCGCCGGTTGGAGCCTGTAAGGATTTACTTCCAAACAAAAAGGGGATAAAATCATGTTAAAAGTAGTTTATGACAGCAAAAGCGGACTTGGAAAAAAGTTTGCAGAGAAGGTGTCAAACCATGTTCAGCCAGTAACGGATCCGATAAACTCGCCCTGTATCCTGGTTACCCGGAATGTGGGACTTGGAATGATTCCACGGTCCACGAAGAATTTTTTAACCCAATATGGCAAGCACGTTGTTGGTATTGTCATGAATGGCGACCGGAAGTTCGGTAAATTCTTTTGTGCGGCCGGACCGAAAATTGAAAAAGAATTCAAGATTTCCATACTCCGCAATATCGAACGGGATGGCAATGATGAGGACATTTCTGAAATCAGGGCATTTCTGGCACAACATAGCAAGTGAACATAGTCCATTATAATCAAAGCGACGGTAAGAAGTTGTATCGCGCAGGCTTCTGCAAAATAAATATTTACGTTAGGAGGGCATGCTCTTGTTAACTCTGTCTTTAATATCTGGACTTATTAGTGGAATATGCTGGTTATTCGGCGATATTTTTCTTGTCGGATTTGATATTGATTTGGAAAAGTACGGGGATTTTCTTCAGAACACAAAAATCAAAAACAAAAGATTGGCTGTGCTGATGCTGTCCGGCTCTATTCCCCGTTTACGCTTCGGTGCATTGATCGCACATTTCTCAATTCCTTTTATGTTGTTTTCGGTCTATTCACTATATGCCCTGGCGGAACCCTCCGCTTGGGCCACCGTTGCCGCAATATTGTTCGGGATTGGGTTTTCTCTTTCTCCTGTAGCGCATGTGGCTTACTATTATGTAGGCACGTTATGCAAGGCTCTTTTTGATGAGCACAGGCACAGTGGAAAAGTAAGTGTGACGGGACAATCACTGGTTAACGAATATATCCGGTTTCTGGATCTTACATGGGCGGCTGCCATAGGCATTACAGCCTTGGGATGGGTTGTATACACTCTCCTGATCCTGCTTGGGAAAACCGCTTTACCACCATTTTTCTGCCTGCTTACGCCCCTGGTTGTCAGCCCTTTGGCTTTGATGGCATCAAAGCTTAAAATCGGGCGGCCTTACCTGAATGGTGCGGGATTTAATATTGCAGCCACGGTATTCTTTACGGCCGTTCTGATTTTCTATCTGGCGTAGGGCGGCCGATGATTTACATTCCCATTTATTTTAGGAAATGGGTTAACGATGGCGCACTTATAACAAGCACGAAAGGTAGCAATGTTTTTTATAAATTATCAGCCACGAATTATGCCTCAAATGTTAAACGGATAGCTGCCATTTGAGGCACGATTTATTTTATTCCAGTCTAATAATTTGTAACAACCATATGCTCTGCATCTGTTTTAAAACGGTTCCTAATGTTTACCACATACGATATTTTATATTCTTTCACAGCAAACTTCCCATACAGCTCCTCTGTCAGCCCTGTTTTGCCTATTACCAGCAGCGCTTTGCAAGGCAAGTTCTTAAAATCATTGGCAAGCCTTCTGTGCTGCTCTTCTCCGAAGCCGTCTTTATGATCTCTATTGCCATAATCACTAAATGTACAGTCATAAGGCGGATCCAGGAAGATGAAATCATCCTTGTCTGCCATATTGAATATTTCAGAATAATCCCTATTATATAGTTCTGCCCTTTTTAGCAGATTGTAATGCCCATCAGTAACCAATTTTGTATTAAAGTGCTTATATCTTCCGAAAGGTACATTATACTCGCCTTTGACATTGTAGCGGATCATGCCGGAATATGCCGTCTTATTGATAAAAAAATAAATGACGCAAGCTAAATATTCCGATTCTGTCCTTTTATTAAATGCATCCCGCATGGTGTAATATAGCTTTTCATTTTTATTTTCAATATGCTCCCCCGGATATTTCTTTTTTAAATGCTCATATTCCCGCTGGTTATTTTCATATATATCTTGTAATTTATCCAGCTGTGCCCTGGCCTCCGGATAATGCTCCTTCATTTCCTGATAGAACCCATATAATTTCGTATTCACATCATTGATGATTGCCCGTTCCGGCTGCAAATAAAAAAACAATGCACCTCCGCCAAAGAACGGCTCTATATATCTGGAGTAATTCTGCGGCAGGCTGCTTAAGAAATGAACTATTTCCTTAGATTTGCCACCCCTATATTTAATCATTGGATTCATAAAAATATCCCTTACTCTCCGCAGGCTATAAGATTGCCCCACTATCAGAAACGATGCCTCATTCCGTCCAGAAATTCCTTAAAGGCGGGCAATCTCTTAACCCTTTTAAGCTTGATCCCGCATATTTCACAGATCTGCTCCAGTACTGCTTCCACGATCACGTTGCTGACCCGTATTTCCCTGGGTGCCCCATATGTCAAAATAAAACCAATAATTTCTTCGGCAAGATTAACATTTGCATCATCTCCCAGTTCCACCATCTCTGCTTTCACCAGCATGCCGCTGTCTGAATCCCCTATGAGGCACAGGCGCGGATTGCCTGGCCGGTCATATTTTTCATCCGTGACGGATGCTCCCAGATAAACAATATCCGCTTCCAGCACAAACTTGCTTTTCTTCACTTCACGAAGCTCCTGAATTAATTCTTCATCCGTCATAATAAGGTTCTGGTACCGATACATTGTAAACGGAAACTCCTGTTCGCGGCCGGCCCATTGCTGCGTATCCCTGTCAAAGGAGAAGAGATACATATTGCCAAGCCCAAAATCAACTGTAAGCTTATGCTGATAGTAGTATTCCAGTGCCTCTACCAGGCGCGCCAGATACCCTGTCATTCTTTGAACCTCTTCCTGGCTAAGGTTATATGGATAATAGTCTGATTGGTAGGACATGAAATATAACCACTGGTTCTTTCCCCTGTATTGATACCCCAGCTCCTTAATCACAGAACGTTGCTCCTTCGATAACTCATCCCTGTCTCCCCAGTAGCAGGAAAGATTATTCTGGCTGAACATGGCATATTCGACAGATAGGTTCATCTTTTCCTGCATTGTCAGCATAAGAAAATCATTCAGTCCCTCATACCCTTCATATACAGAAAGCCCATAGCAGTCACCGCTTCTGCCAAGGATACTGATAAATGCCGTATTTTCTTCCTCGCCTTCCTGTATCCCAATGATATCTAAGTCCCAAAAATGTTCCCATGGCACTAGCTCTTTAATTCTTGTTGCCCGTTCATATAATTGTTTCCACTCATTAATTGTTGCGTCCTTCCTCATCCTTTGTTATCCTTTCATCAAAATGGCGGCGTTTCACTATTAAGCCGCAGTTTGAAAATCCAGCTCTTACAAATAAAACTGTTTATCCTTCTAACGTTGCATTTATTGCTTCTTTTAACTCCATAATATAACATTCTTCTTTTCAACAATTATAAACTATTTTCTTTCCCAATTTGACTTCAGAATATATCTTCTTCCTCTATGCTCACCACTTGCCATCAAAATATCTTTTTCTACCAAACCATTCAAATAATTTCTTGCCGCAGTAGTCCCAATCCGAAATAATTCTCTTACAATCCCATTTGTTATAAACTCATTTCTACATAGATACTCGATAATACGAATTTCCTTTTCTGATAAATCAACACCTTTTCCGTACTTTTCTCGCAAAGAATCAACTCTTTGTATCGTTTTATCATTATTTATCAACTCTTTATCGCCACTCGGTGTTGATTTTATATTTTCTATATCAACACTTTTATCAGAGCTTCTTCGATAGAACGCAACTACAAAACCAGATTTCATAAGTTTGAATTCTACCTTAACACCTGCTTCTTTACATGCAAACATAATTCTCTTCAAACCAGATCCGAAACTTTCCACATCTTTTGAATAATATAAAATGCTTGTGATAAGCGGATTTCTTCTCACTGGACGTTCTTCTTTTTCAATAAAATCTTCCGGAACATAACCCGATGGAAATGCTCCAGGATTATATATCTCAATCCTATTTTTATAAATAGCAACTTCATTACATTGTCTTGCATTATAATCTTTATGACAAAAAGAGTTAATTAACGCTTCTCTAATTGCTGATGTTGGAACTTCAGGTATTTCTTTCCTTTGTATCGATCCATCAAATTCTACACGCCAGTGAATGTTATTTACAATGTATTTTTCTGCTAAATCTACAAGCTCAAATACCGTTCCATGATAGCGTTGAATATCATTAAAAGTTAATCTTTCTTCCGTCGCAAATATTGCCATTTGTAATTCACACAAGTTTGTATTACAAAACAAAACAGCTCCTGCATTCAGTAGAGCATTTTCTCTAGTTAAAAACAATTTATTGAGAACCGTCTTTTTATCAGAATACTCAAAATCAATCCTTTCCACACTATATGCCTTTTCTATATAGTATTTTAAAATTTCATCTTTTGCATCCTGAATATCCCAATCTGAAATATTATTCTCCCATAAATTTGCACTGTCATTTTTCTTTTTATACCGATTTTCTATTTCTTGTGGAGACATTGGCAAGTCTTCATCAGCTACTCTGATTTTTACTTGTCCATATGCATAATATGGAACTTCTGTACCTTCAAATTTCACGTGAACACACGGTCTATCATTTAGATAAACTATTTTTATTTCTGGATATATCTTTGGCTCAATATGATTTTTGATGGCATTGCTGATATCCCTTAATGTCTTTTCATTTATAATTTGACCAATTGGGGCTCCATCAGGCAATACTCCAAAATACAATTCACCATATTGATGTTTATTTAAAATTGCCACAATCGAAATCATTGCTTCCTTCATTTCTCCTGTAGACTTTTTGAATTCTAAAGTTTCTGTCTCTATTCCAAGTTTCAGCTTTATCACCTCTTTCATATTCAAACTATTATATACTTAATATTTTTTCTTCACTAAGTTAATTTCCACACAAAAAGCTTATAATTCTATTATATCAAAGCAATTTTAAGATACAACAAAATTTTACATCCGAGTACTTCTTATTTCGAACTGTTTGCAATTGGAAGGATTGGACGTGATTTATTCTTAAAGAAGCTGAGAACGCCTAAACAATGAAGGATTACAAGTATTACCAAATAAATGTCTGCGTAAAACAAAAAGGATGTCTCCCAGACAGATAACTTCATCTGAAAAACATCCTATAAAAATTCTAATATTTGTGTCTTTTAAGTTGCTTTCTTGTTACTTGTCTGTCGCTTATGTGTTAGTTATCGAGTCAAACCAAGCACATTCCAGAGCAACCCACATCTCTTGAAACCCAGTAAATAAGCCATTTCCCAAGTCTCCAAAAGTTTCATATATTATCTCTTTGAGAACTGGGGAGCACGACGTGCAGCCTTTAAGCCGTACTTCTTTCTTTCCTTCATACGAGGATCTCTTGTTAAGAAACCAGCCTTCTTGAGAGCCGGACGGTAATCAGCATCTGCATGTAATAATGCTCTGGAGATACCGTGTCTGATTGCACCAGCCTGACCGGTGAAACCGCCACCCTTAACATTTACTAATATATCAAATTTATCTGCAGTCTCTGTAAGTGCAAGAGGCTGACGAACGATTAACTTTAAGGTATCTAAACCAAAATAGTTATCCATATCTCTTTTATTGATTGTGATCTTGCCAGTACCTGGTACTAAGTATACTCTTGCAATACTGCTCTTTCTTCTACCAGTTCCGTAATATTTTGCCTTAGCCAATGTTATTTCCTCCTTTCAAACTCCAATTAGTATTTAATCTCTAACGCTTCTGGTTTTTGAGCTGCATGAGGATGCTCAGCTCCAGCGTATACGTGTAATTTAGTGATCATGGATCTTCCTAAAGGTCCCTTTGGAAGCATGCCTTTCACAGCAAGTCTAATAACCTCTTCCGGCTTCTTAGCCATCATCTGTGCCAGGGTTGTCTCCCTCATACCGCCTGGATAATCAGAGTGGTTGTAATAGATCTTCTGCTCCAGCTTCTTACCAGTAACCTTAATCTTATCTGCATTCACTACAATTACGTAATCACCTGTATCAATGTGAGGAGTGAAAGTAGGTTTGTTCTTACCTCTTAAAATAGCCGCGATCTCAGAAGTGAGACGGCCTAATGTATGTCCTGTAGCATCAACTACGTACCATTTTCTCTCTATGGTTGCCGGACTAGCCATAAAACTTTTCATCGGTTTACCTCCTTATGAAAATGTATTCTCAAATTTTATTCTCTTAATGACACCTGTCTGCTGTATCAGCATTCCGTCATTTTCACGTCATACGATTTCAAATACTGTTACCGGGGCTTTGGCTTAAGTATTCTCACGTCACAATTCATTACTATAGCACATGTTGCCGGGTGTGTCAAGCCTTTTCAACAATATTCCAACAGCTTTTCCAGTACAATATTGCCGGGCAAAGCTCAGATCTCCTCTACAAATTCCACACCTTCTATAGCCGATATCTTAGTTATTACCTCCAGCCTGAGACTCTTCTGCCTCAGCTTAATCGTCATAATCGACGCCGACGATGCACTCCTGTCATAGGATGGCTTAACCATCTCTATGGATTCAATGCTGACATTATTCTCCCTCAGTGCATCTAAAATCATCGAAATGGGAGCTGATTTATCAAATTCGATATAAATATCAAGCACCTTAGATTTTGACAGCGCATAGTTATCCAAACGCTGCAGCACAATGGTTGAAAACCCGATCAGGATGCAGGCATAGATGGCTGCCTTATAAAAGCCGATTCCTATCGCCAGCCCCATGCAGGCTGTTGCCCATAGACCCGCTGCAGTTGTCAGCCCCTTCACCTGGTGCCTGCCTGTGACAATAATCGTGCCTGCCCCCAGGAAACCGATGCCAGAGATAACCTGTGCTGCCATTCTGGTCGGGTCACCGGTATTATACTGTTCCATAATATACTGGTTCGTCATCACCGCAAGTGCCGACCCCATGCATACCAGAATATGCGTCCTAAGCCCTGCAGGACGCCCTGCCCTGCCACGTTCAAAGCCAATCGCCCCTCCGAGAATAACCGCCAAAAGTAACCGCAAAATGACCGTTGTATCATTGATGGAATGAATGTCACCAATGAATCCTAGCATCCAGCTTCCCTCCTATTCTAAAATAACCTAAGGATATTCAATCCTAACCAATGTTAACCCCTGGGCCGGTGCCGTTGGACCGGCGTAATTCCTATCGTAGGCCTGCAGGATCTCCTTCATTTTTTCCGGTGGATACGCCCCCCTGCCAACCTCGGCCAAAGTACCGGCTATAATACGCACCATATTATAAAGAAACCCATTTCCTGTCACAGAAATGGTTATGATATCCCCTTCCCGGCCCACCGTCAGCCGGTAAATCCTTCTTACTGTATCCAAAGCTTGTGTTTTCACTGAACAAAAGCTTTTAAAGTCATGTTCTCCGACCAGATACCCCGCCGCCTCCTGCATGTTAATTAAATTAAGATCATAGTAAATATGGCATGAATACAAGCGCTGGGTAGGAAGGGCTATACCCCGGTTCAAAATACGGTATTCATAAGTTTTACGGCTCTCTACCCTTCTTGGGTGGAAGTCCTCCGGCACCTGGACTGAGGTCTGCACACGGATATCCTCCGGAAGCCATTGGTTAAGTGCCAGACACATCTTTTCCGCCGGAATCCTGCTCTGCGTATCAAAAACCGCTACATTACCAAGTGCATGGACGCCTGAATCAGTCCGGCTTGCCCCGATGACAGCGATATCCTCTCCTAACAGCTGGGTAAGCGCCTTATTTAGCTCCGCCTCAATTGTAGGCTGTCCAGGCTGGAGCTGCCAACCGCAATAAGCAGTACCATCATAGGACACTTCCAATTTTATACGTTTCATTAATGCTCTCCATTTATCATATGAGTACCGGTAGCCGAAAAATACCAATGAAAACCGGTACTAGAATAATCTGTCCCCAAATATCCCAAGGGCAACTACAGCTGCAAAATATACCAGCATGCAGGCATAGGCTGCATAATCCCTGCCCTGGTAACGCAGGGGCTTCATTTTCGTGCGCCCGTCCCCCCCCCTGTAGCATCTGGCCTCCATCGCCATGGCAAGGTCATTTGCACGGCGGAAGGCTGACACGAAAAGAGGCACCAGAAGGGGAATCAGGCTCTTTGCCCTTTTCAACACCCCGCCGGATTCAAAATCAGCCCCTCTGGCCATCTGGGCCTTCATAATCTTATCCGTTTCCTCCAACAAAATCGGTATGAAACGAAGGGCGATTGACATCATCATAGAGATTTCATGTACTGGAACCTTAATGTGGTTCAGAGGCCTCATAATCTTCTCCAGACCGTCCGTCAGCTGGTTCGGCGTGGTTGTAAAGGTCATGAGCGAGGAGCCCAGAATCAGGAAGACCAGACGGATTCCCATAAAAATAGCCTGCCGCAGGCCGTTATCCGTGATTTTTATAATCCATAGCTCAAAAATAGTATTACCCGGTATAAAAAATAAATTAAAAAACACCATAAATAGCATCAATACGACAATCGCCTTCATGCCCCTGGCAATAAAACGGAAGGGTACCTTCGAAAGCCTTATTACCGCCGCTAAAAATAAAACTACCACGATATAGGCATAAAGGGTATCGGTATCAAACATAAATAAGGACACAATAAAGATAAATGTCCCAATCAGCTTTACTCTTGGATCCAAACGATGCAGTATGGAGCCTGAAGGATAATATTGTCCGATTGTAATGTCTCTTATCATAACTTTCCTACTTTCTAACAAAATGTGGTGGCTAGGTGTTCTCCAAACACCTATATAAGGGTTTCACAGGCATTGTACCATGGAAAAATCACCATACTATGGCTCTCTGCTCCAGGATACGCACTCCCGTTGGCCTGCGCTTGCTGGCATCAGCGCTGTAACAGCCCCAAAAGCTCTTTCCTGGCTTCCTCCACCGTTGTGGCATCCCTGCTAACCTGAAAGCCCTGGTCACACAATGCATTCATAACATAGGTCACCTGGGGGGCTGCCAGATGCATTTCCTCCAGCTCCTTGTATCGGGAAAATACCGCTTTTGCCTTATCCTGCATGACTAGCTCTCCACGGTTCATCACAAACAGCCGGTCCGCATAATTTGCAATATCCTCCATGCTATGGGTAACCAAAATGATTGTCATTCCACTTTCCTTGTGAAGGTATGCAATCTTCTCCAGGATATCATCCCTACCCCTCGGATCCAGCCCCGCTGTCGGTTCATCCAGGATCAACACCTCCGGCCTCATTGCAAGCACGCCTGCGATGGCTACCCTTCTTTTCTGGCCGCCTGAAAGCTCAAAGGGAGACGCGTCTAACAGGTCATCACCAATTCCAACCATTTTTAGGGCTTCATATGCCCGAAGCTCGCACTCCAGCTTATCCAGCCCAAGATTTGTAGGCCCAAATATAACATCCTTAAAGACCGTTGTCTCAAAAAGCTGGTGTTCCGGATATTGGAACACCAGTCCCACCTTGCTTCTTAAGCTCCGCAGGTTATAGTTTTTTTCATAGATATCCTGCCCATTAAAATAAATCCGCCCCCCAGTAGCCTTGATCAGGCCATTCATATGCTGGATCAGGGTCGATTTTCCCGATCCCGTATGGCCGATTAAGCCAATGAATTCGCCTTTGTCAATGGTGAAGCTGATATCCTTGATGGCATGTCTTGAAAATGCTGTTCCATCGCTGTATATATAGTTTACCTTATCAAATATTATCTGCACCTGTCTCACCTGCTTTTAATCCTTTTAATCGCTCCTACAAGCTCTTCCACCGTTAAAATACCCTCCGGCAAATCAATCCCTGCCTTTTTTAATTCATAAGCCAATTCCGTAACCTGTGGTACATCCAGACGGTATTTTTTAATTTCCTCTACCCTGGAAAAAATCTCCCTCGGTGTCCCCTCCATCATGACATGTCCCCGCTCCATAACAAATACCTTATCGGCATGGATTACCTCATCCATGTGATGGGTGATCAGGATAACCGTGACATTTTCCCTCTTGTTCAGCTCACGGACTGTGGCGATAACTTCCCCCCGTCCGTTGGGGTCAAGCATCGCCGTAGGTTCATCCAGTACAATGCACTGGGGTTTCATCGCCATAATGCCGGCAATTGCCACACGCTGCTTCTGTCCTCCTGACAGCTTGTTCGGGGAGCTATTCCGAAATTCCAGCATGCCCACGGCTTCCAGGCTTTTTTCTACCCTTTCCCATATCTCCTCTGTGGGAACCCCCAGATTTTCCGGGCCAAAGCCCACATCCTCCTCTACCACGGTGGCAATAATCTGGTTATCCGGGTTCTGGAATACCATGCCTGCTGTCTGGCGGATTTCCCATAGGTTCCTATCCTCCGCAGTATTTAACCCATTTACCCAGACACTGCCCGCTGTCGGATACAATATGGCATTAATGTGCTTTGCCAGGGTTGATTTACCGGAACCATTGGCTCCCAGAACCGCAATAAAATCACCCTGTTTTACGTCCAGGCTGATATTGTCAATGGCTTTGTTGATTGATTCCACATTGCCATCCTCATCACGTCTAATATATTCAAATGAAAGATCCTTCACTTTGATCATTTCCATAATAACGTCCATGCCCTCTACTACACAAATAGCCATGAAAGCGCGGCATGGACCCGGTCCTCCCTTCGTTTATATTTTTACTTCTTTCAACCTAGCCCTCATTCCTGCGTACGCTCTTTGTATATAATAAGCTTGCGGTGTACAAGCCCAAACCTGCGTGTGAAAATCACTTTTACTTTCAAACTGCCTCTTCTTCCTTGCTACTGGAACTAAATAATGGCATTGTTCGTGCTAGATTAGATAATACTCTATTTTAAATATATTTTCAACCTGTCAATTATAATTTTTTAAATGTCGACAATCCAGATCCACTTTGTCATAGGCTTAACCGAGTTGTTTGGTATATAAAAAGCGCTACCAAACGGGTAGCGCCTTCTTATAAACTTAAGTACAGTTTTAATTATACTAATTCAATTAATACTTCCATAGCTGCATCGCCCTTACGGGGTCCGATCTTTACGATTCTTGTGTAACCACCGTTGCGGCTTACATACTTAGGAGCAATATCATCAAATAACTTATCAGATAAATTAATCTCCTTGGTATTTCTCTTTCTACCAGCGTTCTCTGCAGGAACCTCGGTAATCGGATAAAGGTATTTCATCATCTGCTTTCTGGCATGAAGACGGGAAGGCTTATCCTTCTTGATTGTCTTCTGAACATCATCAAAAACAGTAACTTTCTTACCCTCTACTACCTCTTTAACCCTCTTGCCGTCTTTATCCTTACGGGCAACCTTAGCTGTTACTGTAACAGTCTCAAAGTTGTCTCTCTCTTTAACAGCAAGTGCAATTATGCCTTCAGCAATTCTACGGATTTCCTTAGCCTTTGCTTCAGTTGTAACAATTTTACCGTGATATAATAAATTTGTCACCTGGTTTCTCAAAAGCGCCTTTCTCTGGCTTGAGGTTCTTCCAAGTTTTCTATAACCGGCCATTTGTTTCCCTCCTTTGAAGATTATACGTGTGAATTACGCTTTTTGTGGGGCTATATTCACACCGATCACGCTTCTTGCATACAAGATGCAAGCCTATCTATTTAGTCGTCGCTTGCATTCAGTGATAATCCAAGCTCCTTTAATTTTGCAAGTACTTCCTCTAAAGACTTACGTCCGAGATTTCTTACCTTCATCATATCTTCCGCTGTCTTGTTGGTAAGCTCCTCAACGGTATTAATTCCTGCCCTCTTAAGGCAGTTGTAAGAACGGACGGACAATTCCAGTTCGTCGATGTTCATCTCAAGAACCTTTTCCTTTTCATTGTCTTCCTTCTCGACCATGATTTCAGCGGTCTTTGCATGTTCGGACAAATCAATAAAGGAATTCAGATGCTCACTTAATACCTTTGCAGCCAAGCTTACAGCCTCATCCGGGATGAGGGTGCCATTGGTATATACGTCCAAGGTAAGCTTATCAAAGTCTGTAATCTGACCAACACGGGTATTCTCTACCGTAAGGTTGACACGCTCAACAGGTGTATAGATGGAGTCAATCGGAATGACACCGATTGGCAGATCATCATTCTTATTCTTGTCTGCGCTTACATAACCTCTACCGTTTGTAATAGTCAGCTCCATGTAGAGTCTGCTATCGGGTCCACCACATAAGGTTGCGATTACTTGATCAGGATTGAGTATCTCGATATCCGGGTCAGCCTGTATATCCCCTGCTGTCACTACAACTTCACCCTCAGCCTCAATATATGCGGTCTTAGGTTCATTCGTATCGCTTGTGTTTTTGATTGCTAAGCTTTTGATATTCATGATAATCTCAGTAACGTCTTCCTTAACACCTGGAATTGCACTAAATTCATGAACAACACCGTCAATCTTAATTTGACTTACAGCAGAACCTGGTAGGGATGAAAGCATAATTCTTCTAAGGGAATTACCTAAGGTTGTACCATAGCCTCTCTCCAGAGGTTCTACTACAAAACGTCCAAACTTCTTATCTTCGGAAATTTCTGCAATCTCTATTTTGGGTTTTTCAAAATCAAACACGACAGGACCCTCCTTCTGGGTATTTTGAGCTATATTTATTATTTGGAATACAACTCGACAATTAACACTTCGTTAACCGGAACATCAATCTGGTCTCTTGTAGGAACTTCCTTAACAACCCCTGTAAAGGTCTCGTGATTTGATTCAAGCCAAGCAGGTACGGTTCTTCCGTCTGTTACCTCAAAGATATCCTTATATCTCTGTGTATTCTTAAATTTCTCTTTAATCTCAATCTTGTCACCGGCTTTTAATGTGTAGGATGGAATGTTTACACAGCTGCCGTTAACTAATACGTGCTTATGATCCACGATCTGTCTAGCTTCTTTCCTTGTTCTGCCATATCCCATACGGAACATAACGTTGTCAAGCCTAAGCTCTAACAGGGTTACCAGGTTTTCACCTGCTGTTGCACCCTTCATCTTCTTTGCTCTTGCAAATAAGTTTCTGAAAGGCTGCTCTAACATTCCATAGATGAATTTAGCTTTCTGCTTCTCTCTTAACTGAAGACCATACTCACTTACCTTCTTGCCTGCTCTTGCAAATGATCTGTTTGACTTCTTATCAATTCCTAAGTAGGAAGGCTCCAGACCAAGGGATCTACATCTTTTTAATACTGGACTCATATCTCTTGCCATTGTTATCTACCTCCTATTAGACTCTTCTACGTTTTGGTGGACGGCATCCATTATGCGGAACTGGTGTTACGTCCTTAATACTTGTTACTTCGATACCGCAAGCCTGAAGCGCACGGATTGCAGCTTCCCTGCCCTGACCCGGTCCTTTTACCATAACCTCTACGGATTTTAAACCATGAATAAGTGCAGCCTTTGCAGCTGTCTCAGCTGCCATCTGTGCAGCGTAAGCTGTTGATTTTCTTGATCCCCTAAAGCCTAATCCGCCGGCACTTGCCCAGGAAAGAGCATTACCTTCAGAATCGGTCAGGGTTACAATTGTATTGTTAAAAGATGACTGAATGTGTGCCTGTCCACGATCGACGTTCTTTTTCACACGCTTCTTTGTCACTTTTTTAGCTGATGTTGCCATTTTCTTAGCCATCTAACAAACCCTCCTATTGGATTATTCAAGACATCCGTATCAACCCCAATTGGCCAATCCGTTTATCCTGTGCTACATTATCCGTCCCTAGGAACGGACATAATCTACTAATAGATTTATCTATTTTTCTTAATCTGGATACTAAACATAATTGCGAACACACGAAAACAATTGAATTTCATAATTCAACTGTTTAATTCCGGCAAGTGAACCAGCCTGCTGGTCCATCCCGTACTTATATGGAATTATTTCTTCTTGTTAGCAACAGTTCTTCTGGGGCCTTTTCTTGTTCTTGCGTTGGTCTTTGTCTTCTGACCACGAACAGGAAGTCCCTTTCTATGACGGATACCTCTGTAGCATCCAATTTCCTGAAGTCTCTTAATATTAAGTGCGATTTCTCTTCTTAAATCACCTTCAACCATCTGGGTTTCATCAATAACATCACGGATTCTTCCCACTTCTTCATCTGTTAAATCCCTGACACGGGTGTCTGGGTTAACATTTGCCTGTGCAAGAATACGATTAGAACTTACCCTACCGATACCATAAATATAGGTAAGTCCAATTTCTACACGTTTCTCTCTTGGTAAATCTACACCACTGATACGAGCCATGTGCTTTTTACACCTCCAAAATATTTGTTTTGTTTTCCTGTAATGCAAGGCATATGTAAAGCCTTAAGCATTACATCAGCCGCTTTAAATTGTGACCGGCAAGACAATCAACTTGCAGCTAAGCACCTGTGATGACGGCACAGGAACTTAAAGCAGTAGCATACTGGTTTAGATAGACCGTATGTCTGCCCACAATATCACAATGTTCTGCATATAAGCAGAAAGATTGTAACACAGAAAGCAAGAGCTAAAGTATTCTGCCCACAGAATATCTCAATATTGTGTAAGCATAATACTTTGTATATAAAACAATAACGAGTCTTTGAAGTCCTCGAACTATTGTATATTAGCCTTGTCTTTGTTTGTGTTTCGGGTTCTCACAGATAACTCTGATGGCACCCTTTCTTTTAATGATTTTGCATTTTTCGCAAATCGGTTTTACTGATGACCTTACTTTCACAGTAATTCACCCCTTTCAAAAAAGTCCGTTTACTATTATATCATTGGAAGTTTATAATAGCAAGCAATATTTTTAAATAGTTGGTAACGTGTTTATTTATCTCTCCAGATAATTCTGCCCTTAGTTAAGTCATAGGGTGAAAGCTCGAGTGTAACTTTGTCTCCCGGTACGATCTTAATAAAATTCATACGGAGCTTTCCACTGATATGTGCCAATACTCTGTGACCATTTTCAAGTTCCACCTGGAACATTGCGTTCGGTAATTTCTCGATTACCGTTCCTTCGATTTCAACGACATCGGTCTTTGACATTATGGGACCTCCTTATTCATAGATTTAATTGCTCTTTTAATCTCTTCGTTAATAACCGACCCGGCAAGCACCTTGTCAGCTAGTACCGGATCAAACCCGGCAAGCATTTTTACATGCTTCTTTTTCTTCTTTTTCGGATGGTCAATAGTTCTAATTCTTCCATCCACTAAATATACATATTCTTCATCAGATAATATTATTACATAGCATTTACCGGAATCATGACCCGCCGTTGCTACAGCATAGCCTCCGGCCCTAAACTCATCCATA